>DATEUF010000330.1:0-58129 GCA_035283325.1 Pyrinomonadaceae bacterium
CGGCTCTTCGTGGAAACCGACTTTGCAGGAGGCCGGCATCAAGTGCGCGTAGAAAAACTTTCGGCTCTCGAGGACGCATAACCCGATAGCGCAAATTGATCTTCGCGAAAACTCCGGATCTGCAAAAAATCCGAATCCCCGATGAAAACTAAAGAGCACCTCAGGCTATCTGAACGCAGCAGTTCACCTGTTCCGCCCTGGAGAAGATGGGGACCTTATGTATCAGAGCGCGCGTGGGGAACCGTGCGTGAAGACTATAGCCCCGACGGCACCGCATGGGATTACCTTCCTCATGACCTTTCCCGTTCCAAGGCTTATCGATGGGGTGAAGACGGGCTGGCCGGCATCTGTGATCGCTACCAAATCCTGACGTTTGCCCTGGCCCTCTGGAACGGTCGCGATCCAATTCTCAAGGAACGCCTCTTCGGACTTGTCCCGCGAGAAGCGAATCACGGTGAGGACGTCAAAGAATACTACTTTTATCTCGACTCCACGCCAACTCACTCCTACATGAAGTATTTGTATAAGTATCCGCAGCTTGCCTTTCCATACCAGCAGCTGATTGAGGAGAATAGCCGCCGGCGCGGTAGACAACAACCAGAATATGAACTGATCGATACGGGGATCTTTGACGGTAACCGGTATTTCGATGTGTTTGTCGAATACGCTAAAGCAGCCCCAGAAGATATCTGCATTCGTATTGAAGTTGCCAACCGCGGACCCGTGGACGCTAGTGTGCATGTTCTGCCGCAACTCTGGTTCCGTAACCGCTGGAGCTGGGGTGCCGAGCCAAGGCCAGAACCAACGATCCGTCCAGGTCCAACAACAAAGACATTTAAGTCACTGGAGGCTGATGACGCTGGCACGCACCCGCTATCCAATCTGCCTTTCGAATATCGTCTCGGTAAACGCTATCTTTATGGAAAAGCCGGGTGCCAGGCGTTATTCACCAACAATGAGACCCATGCGGAGCGCGTTTGGGGTGGCCGGGCGCAAAGTCGGAGCCCCTTCGTAAAAGATGCTTTTCACCGGTACGTTGTTAGTGGAGAGCAGTGTGTGAATCCTGCGGAGACCGGTACAAAGGCCTGCCTGCATTATCGAGACCTGACGGTCCCGGCTGGGGGTTCGGTAGTCATCGACTTACGGTTAACCGACAGAGTCATGCAGCGGCCGCTCGCCGATGTGGGAAAGATCATTGCTCAAAGGCGAGCCGAGGCAGACGAGTTCTATGAATCCATCCATCCGCCCAAGGCCACTGAAGATGAACGTCGCATTCAGCGACAGGCCCTGGCGGGAATGCTTTGGGGCAAACAGATCTACTTTTACGATGTCGACGTTTGGCTTAACGGCGATAACCCCAACTGGCCTCCCCCTGAGTCTCGTCGCCATGGACGCAACACACGGTGGCTGCACCTGAATTCAATGCGCGTTCTCTCGCTGCCGGATAAGTGGGAGTATCCATGGTTTGCCGCCTGGGATCTGGCGTTTCACTGCGTCCCGCTCGCCCTCGTCGATCCGGAGTTTGCCAAGGAACAATTGTGGTTGTTGTTATTTGAGCAATACCAGCATCCAAACGGACAGATTCCAGCCTATGAGTGGGAGTTTTCCGATCTGAATCCACCGGTCCATGCCTGGGCGGTGTGGCGGATCTACAACATGGACCGGATTCGGTCCGGCAAGGGCGATCGCAACTTCCTGGAACAGTGCTTTCACAAACTTCTCATCAACTTTGCCTGGTGGGTAAATAAGGTAGATAGCGAAGGCAATAATGTCTTCGAAGGTGGTTTTCTGGGCCTCGATAACATAACTGTTCTCGATCGTAGTCACGAGCTGCCCCGCGGAACAAAACTCGAACAGAGCGACGCTACTGGGTGGATGGGTGCTTTCTGCCTCCAGTTGATGCGCATCGCGCTCGAGCTTGCGAAGGAGAACAAGGTTTACGAGGCGCTGGCTACCAAGTTTTTCCAGCATTATGTCTATGTCGGCGCAGCGATGAAGCACATGGGCAACCGCAACTACCAGTTGTGGGATGAAGAGGATCTCTTCTTTTACGATGTGCTGCGGTTTCCGGATGGTAGTTTCCGCAAGTTTCGTGTGCGTTCCCTTGTAGGAATTATTCCGCTCTATGCAATTGAGCGGCTGGAAGAAGACTGGATCAAACCGTTTCCGGAGTTTAGTGCGAATTTTCATTGGTTCCTGAAGAACCGGCAAAATATTGTCGAGCGCTGCGTCACCGTCGTCGAGCGCAACAATAAGAAGGTCTATATTCTGGCCATTGTGAACGAAAGCCAGTTGCGACATCTGCTGGAGCGTATCTGGGATCCGGCGGAGTTTCGTTCGGATTACGGGCTTAGAAGTCTTTCGAAGTGGCATGAGACTTATCCGTTCGTCTTTGAAAACAGCAGAGTAGGTTACGAGCCGGCCGAATCGATCGAAATGTTGAAGGGTGGCAATTCCAACTGGCGCGGCCCGGTCTGGTTTCCCACAACTTTCATGATGATCGAGTCGCTTCGCAAGCTGGGTAAAGCTTACGGACCGTTAATGAAGATCAACAATCCCGTAGCGAATGAACCTGCTGTAGGTTTCGATGACATGGCGAAAGGCTTTGCCAATCGCTTGATCTCGATCTTTTCCCGTGACACAAACGGCCGTCGTCCTGTTTATGGCAGGATCGAAAAATTTCAGAATGATCCCCATTGGAAAGATCTAATCCTTTTCTATGAGTATTTTCATGGCGACACCGGATTCGGTCTGGGCGCTTCACATCAAACCGGCTGGACTGGACTCGTGGCGTCGCTTATCGACGAGTGGCGGCGATGAATTTCACAAGTGAAGAACTTACTATGCTGCGCGCATTGGCGACATCTTTTCCTAATGCAGATGCCGCTCTTGCCGAGCTGGCCGTCTTAAGGGCTGGCCTTTCTCTGCCGGCAGGGTCGGTGCACGTGGTAAGCGACGTGCACGGGGAATACAAGAAGCTGAGACACATAATCAACAATGCTTCAGGCACTCTGCGTCCCTTGGTAGAGCGGCTGTTCGCCGAACGATTGAATAGCGGTGAACTGCGAGAACTGCTCGCTGTTCTCTACTATCCCCGCGAGGCAATGGAACTTGTGACGCAACGGTTTGCAGATAGCACTGCCCGTCAATTGTGGGTGGAACAGACGCTTCGCCTTCAATTTGAGATTGTTCGCGAGCTGGCCGGACAATACCGACGCTCGCACGTTGTCTCACTCTTTCCCGCTGCTTACGAGGAACTGTTCGAGGAATTGCTGCAAGAGCCCGCCCAACTCTGCCGGCAGCAATATGTTGAGACAATGATCAATGGCCTGGCCCAACACGGACGAGACCTTGCCGCCGTCCGCGCTGCTTCCCGTCTGGTGCGCAATCTGAGTGTAGCGGAGATAGTTGTTGCCGGCGACCTTGGTGATCGTGGTCCACGAATCGATCGCGTAATCGAATACCTGATGCAGCAACCGAATGTCGCAATCGCCTGGGGGAATCACGATGCTCTGTGGATGGGCGCCTGTCTGGGCCAGGAGGCATTAATTGCTACCGTCGCCCGCATTTCACTTCGCTATAGACGTCTCTCCCAACTTGAAGAGGGCTACGGCTTGATCATGTCGCCCCTTGAGAAGCTGGCGCGTACGGTTTACGGAGAAGATCCGGCAGAACGATTCAGAACACGCGGCACGGGTCTCCGTGATGATCTACTAATGGCCCGCATGCAAAAGGCTGCAGCGATACTGCAGTTCAAACTCGAAGGACAACTGAGCCGAAAGTATCCTGAGTGGGAGATGGAACACCGTAACCTCCTGCACAGAATCGATCACACAAAAGGAACAGTGGAGATCGTCGGCCGTGTCCATCCAATGCGTGATACATATTTTCCTACGATTGACCGAGTTGACCCCTATCGTCTTTCTGGTGAGGAACAGGCATGCATCGATCGCTTGAAACAATCTTTCATCTCCAGTCCGGTGCTCTGGAAGCACATGTCGTTTGTCACTAGACGCGGATCCATGTGGTTGAGGCGGGATCAGGCTGTAATTTTTCATGGTTGTGTGCCGGTGAATGAGGGCGGCGACCTCCTTTCATTCAAAGTCGATGGCCGAGAACATTCGGGTCGTGCGCTTTTCGACGCGTTTACTTCAGTCGTACGACGGGCATTCAGAAAGGGAGAAGCAGCTGGTAGTGATGCGGACTGGCTCTGGTATTTATGGACTGGGCCACGCTCGCCTCTCTTTGGTAAGGATCGCATGGCAACCTTCGAGAACTACTTCATTGAAGACAAAGACTCGCGAAAGGAACACAAGAACCCGTATTTTACACTGATACATGAGCGTGACTTCTGCCGGCGGGTCTCGGAAGGGTTTGGCGTCATGAAGAACGGGCTGATCGTGAATGGGCACGTGCCTGTGAAGGTTGAGAAAGGTGAAGAACCAGTAAAACGCAGCGGCGCTGCCGTCACCATCGATGGCGCCTTTTCCGAAGCCTACGGCGATCGAGGCTACACTCTAATACTCGCGGCCGACCGGATTGCTGTGGCAGAGCATCATCACTTTGAGTCGATTTCCGAGGCGATCACTTCTGGCGCCGACATAGTGCCGAAGGTTTCCACTCTGCGCTTACATGAGCCGCCGCGAACGATCAAAGACACGGAGGAGGGTGAGCGACTGCACCAGGATATCGCGGCGCTTCAAAAGCTGGTTCTTGCCTACGAAGAAGGCTTTCTGGACGAGCAGGATCCGCAGATTACATAGTAATCTGCGGACCTATCTTCTCCGCCGCCGCAAGATTGACGCCACGCCCGCCATACCTGTCCCCAACAGTAGTAGGGTCGCCGGCTCAGGTATGGGCTCAACCCTGATAGTGCCGGTGAGTGCCCCAGTGCAAGGCAATTTTGGGCAGTTGACTACGTTAACTCCGTTGGGAAGCACCGCAAGGCGCAGCGCGGATTCCAGCGACGACCCGAAAGTGAACAGCAGATCGTCCACTGTAACGGAAAAAACGCCACTCCCGGTTTCGTCCTTAAAGGCATACAGCTGCGGCGTGTTGTCTATATCGATAAGCAAATTCCCACCTTCATCGAGAAAGAGACTCGCTGCAAACATGCGAGTGTTGCCGCCGAGAATGCCGCCGGGAAAGTCAATCTGCACAGATAAAGTGAATGAGCTATCGAAAAATTGGGGTGGCAGCGAGGAGAGGGTGAAGGAGCCAAGGTTGTTCAGGTTGCGCGGCGGCGTCGGAAAGCTATTAAGTAAGAACAGGCCATTAATAGTAACACCGTCGATGTTCGCGCGGTTATAGGTCAAGAGATCAGGTGGCGTGCCCAGTACACCCGTTGTGCCACCTATCAGGGTTAGCTCGTCAGCGCGGGCTATGCTTTGATTAAACGAAAACAGGGCAACAATTGTAGTTGCCGCGGCAACTGCCTTAATCGCGGCAGACAGTGCTCTTCCCATGCTTATCCTCCTTTGTTTTCTATAACGTCGACTAGCGGCTGTTCTTTATACGCCGAGTAGCCGAGTCATGGACAAACACCTGCCTGGCCATTTGTATTGGCCGGTGCAGGCGAATTCCCGACGTAATTGAGTGAGCGTTTTCGAAACGCTTAGCCGACTAACTGTGGAAAATCAGAGACTAAAGTAATGGCAATTCGCGAGCCAAAACGAAGCACGAACTCGATTGATTAATTCCATTGGTTTTCCTGAAGTTGGAACAACGAGAAACGGAAAAGGAGTTGTTCTGTCTAACATCTAGAAACACTTTCTAGAACTTAGACAAGAGCTGGGGCCATTTACAAACGTTGAATGTGGAAGTAAACAGTCCCGACGCTTAGAAAGAATACTTGAATGCGACCTGAAGGCGGCGCCCTGGCGTCAAGAGGTCTGTGGCCCGGCCGAAGGCGGGCGCCTCCAGGAACCTTACGGGGATGCCGAAGTTAGACCTGTTGAGAAAATTAAACGCCTCAGCACGAAGAGTCAGCCGCTGCCGTGAGGTAACGCTAAAAGACTTGTTCAGTGCAAGATCCAGTTCCAGAACGTTGCCGGCACGAAAATTATTACGACCAACCTGCCCGTCCTGGCCGACCGGCGCAAGCAACGACGTGAGGTCAGTTGTGGTCAAGCGCAAAGGGGCGCGGCGATCCCCGGTGCTTACAAGACCGTTGGTGTTGTTCAATCGATCCGTCAAATTTCCATCAAGATTCACATCAAAGATGCTATTTACGGTGAACGGTTGTCCGGTCCGGAACCGGCCAGTGCTGACAAATTGGAGTCCGGAAAAAAGAAGTCGCACAGCTCTGCTTCGGGCGTCAATCTTCGAAAAGTCGTACAGCAGGTCATACGTAAACCGATGACGAAGGTCGAAGTTGGCGGGGCCTCGCTCGGCCGTGAGGTTGAAACTATTTTGCGGCAAGGCTGAAGCTCCCGCGAGATCAAAAACATCGGAGACATCATCCATCGCTTTAGCGAGCGTATAACTGGCCTGAAATTTTAAGGTTCGCCACAAACGGCCCCGCGCTTGCAACTGGAGAGCGTTATAACTGGAGTCGGCGGTCGTCTCAAAGAGATTTACCACACCCACCCCGGAGACCGGCCGGCCCGATTGGAGACTAGAACCCGTGCTGTGAGTGCCCGGCGGAAGAGCCACCCCGAAGAAGGCCGGCTCGTTGATGATGTTCCCCTGCGCGATCGTTAAAGCCTGCAGCAGGAGAAAAGCATTTGGCCCCAGGTTTGGAGTGGCAAAACGCAGCAGATTATGACCCTTTGTACCGACGTAGGCTACAGAAACGGCCAGTTTTGCTCCTATCTGCTGTTCGATTGCCACGTCGTAATGCTCCGCCCTTGGTGTTTCCAAACGCCGAGCAGGCAACGTTGCTCCCGCACCACTTACATTTGGCAATAACGCCACTGCACTGCCGCCAATACAGGTTGGGCCACCACCTCGCGCGATACAGTTGATAAAATTGATCTGTTCCTCGAGAGTAAGCACCGGATTGAAGGTATTGATCGTGCCGGGCTGGACTAGACCTCCGGGCAATCCAGTTAGGGCCGTGGTCGGGTTCAAGATACTTAAAATTCCGCGTTGGCTTCCAAAAGAGTAGTTTCCTACACCCCCGGCGAGATTCGTTGTTAAGAAAGATGGAAATACATTGCGCGACTGGCTAACAACGGCTCCTAGTATCTGATCATAAAAAAGGCCATAACCACCCCGCACCACAGTGCCTGGACGCAACAGGTAAGCAACACCAACGCGCGGAGCAAAATTATTGCGGTCTGGTTCAAAGATCCGATTACGTCCATCAATAAACGTGCGCAACCCGGGAATTAGATCCAGGTCTGAACTGTCGAAGGTCTGTTCCACGAGTCCGGCTGTTTCTCGGGGCGGTGTGTTGTACTCATAGCGCAATCCGTAAGAGAGCGACAGACGCGGCCGCACGCGCCACTCGTCTTGCATGAAAAAATTGTACTGATAAAACCGCAAGTGAATGTTTGAAAGTCCGGGTGAACCCAGCGTCAGATAGGCTCCGCTAGCGGCCCCAACCGCTGCCAGGTCGGCCCCGTTCAGAGTTGCGCGTGGTAAGCGAAAAAGATTCGAGACTCTCAATTGATCCGCAGTCAGAGGCAGGCTGAAATTTGGAGATAACACACCATTGAACTCGAGCAGCGCTCGCGCATTACGGGGCAAGTCACTATTAAGTTCGGTTCGACGCATGTCGACGCCAAATGTGTAATGATGACGGCCGGTACTCAACGTTAAATTATCGGCCGCCTGATAAGTGTTGTTGACTCGTCGTTGCGGAAAATTAAAGACGTCTACGCCGATTGGGCTGAACCCCGCGACCTTTATCTGTCCTACGGGTCCCAACTGATCTTCGGTCGTGCAGGCTCGGGCTGGACTAGCAACACAGCGGCCAGTTGTGGAACTGGCAGCGAGATAGAAAACATCGCCGGTGTTTGCGATAAAGGTGCGATTGGGGGTTACTCCAGGGAAAGTAAAGTTCTCCAATAGTGGCGCATTCAGGAGACCAAACGAACCAAAGGTCGGATCAGAGAATCGGCTTGGCAACAGGAATTCGCTGTCGCGGAGCTCTTCAAAGTTCAGCCGGGTACGCCCATAGGAAAGCCTTACCTGATTGAAGATGGCGTGAGGTGAATTGGGATCAGTTATCTCGCTGTTCAGGAAGGATGAAAAATTCTGCGTGCGTATATCGGGTCTGAGAGCTGAGAAGAGCGCTCCGCCGGTAGCTGGTATGTCTCGCCTGTCGTCGGTAAAGTTATAGCGCCCCGTGAAAGTCTGCTGCCGCGCTCCGATCTTAAAGTTGCCGTCGAATTTTCCGGAAATGATCTTGCCGCGGGCACTGGCCGGGAGCGATTGTGTAAAAGTATTTGCTCCATAAATACCCTGAGGATTGTTGGGAAAAGGAAAGAGACTGAAGATCGAATTACCTCCGGTGCGGCCAACCGGAAAGGTGAAACGATTGCTGACAGGGTTACCGGTAACAAAGTTAGAAACGGAAAAATTGCTCGAGGCGCCTGTACCAAAGATGCCCCGCTCGGGAACAGTGGGAACCGCGAAGCTGACTTCCTTGCGTGCATTTATCAACTGTCCCTCGGCGGAAATGAAGTAGAACATCGCAGTACCACCGTCGCCGCTACTACGCTTAAGGGGACCACCAAGGACGACCCCCCCCTGCCCCAAGGTGAACGAGTCCTCATCACCACTCTGGTTCGTGACTTGAAGTGGCACCGGATTAACGGGGATAAATCGAACTCGGCCGATGCCGAGCGATAGATCAACCTGGCGATTGGAAGAGACAATTACGTTTTGATTTCCGGTCCGTAGGGGTACTGTGGCAGTGCCGAAGGTTGTATCAAATGGATTGCGCGCATTAAGTTGGCTTGAGTTGAAAAACCCATATATCGTCCCATGCGTTTCGTTGCCACCTGATTTCGACACGGCATTTACTTGAGCGCCGATGTTCCGGCCAAACTGCGCTGGCGCTAGCAAGGTAATCGCCTGGTACTCCTTAACCGACTCAATCGGCTGCGGAATCAATGCTACAAAGCCCTGTCGTCTCACTCCGATGTCTTCATCGTTGTTGTCAGAACCATCGACAGTAAAGTTGTTTCCTCGGGAACGAAGTCCATTGACGGCAAACTGTCCAGCTGAGCCGACACCGGCACCCACGCCTGGTCCCGCAACACTACCGAGAGTTTGAGGTGGCGGGGCGACCCCTGGTAGCAGGAGAGCGAGTTCATCAAACGTGCGGGTAAAGGTGGCACCCCCGAGCGGCAGACTCACGATCTCCTCTTCAGTGAAGGCACCCCCAAGCCGCGCATCCAAAGCATTAATTCTCGCGCGGATGTCAGTGTCTTCTTCGGTTAGAGTTGCGGTTTGTGGAGTTGGCGTTGGCTGCGCTGGAGTTGGTCCCACTGGATCCAGGGAAACAGGTACGGGCACAACTTCCCCAGTGCGCGTGATGAATAAGCGCTGCTGCACCTCTTTTGTTTGGAAGCCGGGAGCGGAGACGCGAATTGTGTAAGTGCCAGGCGCAAGCAGACCCTGGTAGAAGCGTCCGCGCGAGTCTGTGATTTTAGGAATGGTTAGTCCAGTCTGCTGGTTGATGATCTGTACATCTGCCTGCGGGATCGCATCCCCGGTCTGACTGCTGGTAACGGTGCCTTCAAAGGCCCCCGTGACCGTATCTTGAGCTATCGCCGATGCGGTCGAAATTGACAGGCAGCCAAATAACAGAATGGTAATAAAGACTACGTGCGTTATAGGGGTTTGCAGTCTGGATTGCATAATTAATGACACTCTCTAAATCCACAGATTATTAAGATTTCGTCGGCGCGGCTTAGCGCCGGAACCAGATGAGTCTAGGCTGGTCGGCTCTGCCGCCCGATGTGAGGAATTGGCCCAACGCTTCCGTCGGAGCCGCCCTGATAACCCGGCTCCGCCCTTTGAAACCGGCCTTGGGGCATAGCCCCGAAATTCAGAGTAAGCAGTCACGGCGGTCTGCCGCCTCACATCAAGCGGCATAGCCGTTACACAGGAGGCTTACTCGCCAAAACAAAATGAGACCCGTGCTTCGCAGGACGAAAAGAAAGAGAGAATTGTATCGCTCAGAAAGCAACCAGAAGTAAACACCATACTCAAGCTGAACTTGAGTCCAGGTCGATCTAATGTGACTAATCTAAGGGTTATCTTGGTTCACTCTGGGGAGTATCGCTAACTCTAAAAAACTCGCCCCCGCCATCGTCGAGCCGCAACATACGCAACATCTCCTCGATGTTAAAGGGCCGCGCACCCCGCCGGCCAAACACGGATACCTGGTTGCCGCTCTCGTCCACGGCGCGGTCCCGGTCGAGTCCTTTGGAGATTGCCAGCGCCTCACCCTTTGTCTTAAAGCTGGCTATCAGGACAGGCCGGGGCCTCGGACTGAAGCCTGCATACTCAGGCATGGTCTCCGGCGATGTTAACTGCAAAATCCGCAAACCGTTGTGACCATCAGCGACATATGCGAATAGACTGGCGTTGGTCATGGCGATCTTGACCTGGTGCGAGTCGTTCAGTTTTCCGTCTGCATTGAAGGTTTGATCTAATCTCGGTTTCTCCGGGCGCTCAACATCGATGATCGCTATTCCCTCTTTGCCGTTTGCCACATAAGCATATGTACGCGCAACGTAAACGTCGTGAGCGTCAGCAAGAGAAACGAATGCTCCATCGACCAGTCGGGCTTGTTCCGGCATCGTTACATCAACAACCTTCAGGCCATCCTCATCAACGATAAATCCGTAGCGAAATTGGATGGCAATTGCAGCAGGGTGCTTCAGTGCGGGCTCCCCTATTTGGCGCACGACCTTCGGGTTGAGTGGATCATCGATATCGACAACTACCAGTCCGCGTTCCGTCGTAATGTAAGCATAGTTCCCGGCAATCGTGATGTTATTTGCCCCAGTGAGAACACCATCGGGATTGAACGCCCCGTTCGCATACTTCGCGGGGTCAAGCGCGCGTTTCAGATAATTATTGAGTGGATCACCATCAAGAAGTGTGGCGGCATTGACCAGAATCAACCCTTCATACTTGTCCGCGACGTAAAGAAAGGCATAGAGCAGGTGGATTGGTTGCTCTTCGTTCAGAAGTTGATGGCGATCGGCGCCCACAAGACTATTGGCCGTAGCCGGTTCGATCATGGTGCCGTCAGTCTTTAGCCGCCAGCGGGCAGGATCCACGGCCAGCGTGCTTGGCGCGACCACCGCGGTGGCATACTTCGACTTTACCCAGAACTTCTGTCCAAAACGGGAGACAGGAGCCGTCGTAATACGTTCTGAAAATCCCTTCTGATCGATCTGCGCCACGTCATAAACCCGCAGTCCTCCCTCTCCTGCGGCTACGTAGGCATACTCGCCGCGCAACTGCACCTGAAGAGCACGTGGATTGCCGACGTGTTCGTAGAAGGTCTTCAGTTCCCGGCCATCTTTGACAAACTTTTCGTAGTTGCTGGGATAGGCGATCTTGTGCAGGGTGCTACCGAAAACCGCCTGGGGGTCGCTCTGTTCCGTCGCCACCACCACTTCCAGCGCGTCGTCGGCCGCAATATAGACGTAGCGGCCCATAAAGTTCACGAAGTTGGTGCCCTGTAAAAGTACTTGCGCCAGCCAGGCATTATTATTGTTATCGTTCGAAACGTGGCAATCGCTGCAACGTTTTGTTTCGGTGGTGCGCACGGTATGTGGCACGTGCGAATTGAATGTCTGCCCTGCAAATCCTTCTGCCGAGATGGTCTGCTGCTGTGAGTAGATCCACTCGCGATTCTGATTTTGTGAACTTACGAGGACGGCCGAAGATGAACGCACCGGAGCCACGCGATTTCCTGTGACGGTGCCGTCGCGACCCAGCATAAAAATGTCATCACGCAAAACCTGATAATTGTATGAGGTGAAGTTGCGTGAATTACCGCCTTCGTTGTGACGGTTTGGCATTTTTCGGTTCGCCTGCATTGACAGATGGCAGCCAAAACAACTCGTGACCCATGACGAGTGACAGGCAAAGCACGTCATATTACTGTCGCGGTGAGCAAGCTGATTGTCGTCGGCGGCAAGCTGACCCCACGTCTGGTTGTCTTTGCGCATGGTCTTGGCATAGGCGGATTTCGCGTTGTAGTCGCGATTACCTACGGTAATGCCATCCATTGTTTGCTTCACACGCCACCAACGACCGGGTACAACCATAGAGTTTTGGATAATATCGCCGGCCTTCAGATCGATATCTGTCCCGCTTTCATCCTTCTTCTTGCGGTCTCTGGGAATGCGCTGAAAAAGCGGAATCCTGGTACCACTCTCGTCACGCACTCTGATCCTCGTCAAATCCTGGCCGACCGGCGGCTCCTTCCTCTCTTTTCTCCGAGTGGCTGCCGCTCCCTGTGCCTCCTGAGCGGCAGGACCGGAGGTGAATAGAGTTGCTTTCTGCCGAATCGTTCCATGACAGTCGATGCAGCCAACCTCAATGGCTGCGCGTGGTTCGTTATACAGGTTCCCATCACCGTGCGAATCTTGCCGGAAATGGCAGTCAACGCAATGCATGCCTTTCTCGAGATGAATATCATTCAGATGAACCGCCTTCTCGAACTTGGCCGGATCATCTGCCGAAACGAGCTTACCCTCAGCATCAAGCAGGTTGCCCTGACGATCTCTCTTGAAAACCTTTCGAAACATCCAACCGTGTCCGTGAAAATCACCGAACTGCGTGTTCTTCAACTGCCGGTTGAATTCGGGCGTTCCTGTATCGCGCAAAAAATTCAGATCCGACCAGAGCCCTCTCAGGCTTGCGCCCTCCGGATTTCGATCCAGCTTTCTGTCTTCCTCTTCTTGTGACGGGTTGTGTTGCTTTGCCGGATACATCCGATCGCCATCACTCTCGTTATCCCACCAGATCATTCCCAGGTAGGTCGTGACCATGTTTGTACCGGGATGCATGTGACAAACCATGCACTGAGACGTAGGAATCTGACTGGTAAACTGGTGCTTAATGGGATGGCCCGACTCATCTTTGGGAATCGTGGAATCGGTCGTCTGGGAGCGGCCAAGGTTACCGGCTTTGCTGTAATAGGTTGAGTGAGAAGGATCCCGGTCATTTGCATAAATAACATGGCATGCGGTGCAACCCGAGGAACGGTAGTCTCCCGGATGATCGTTCGTGCCCAGAAAGTTGAGCGTTGGATCCAGCAAACGTGTCTTCTGTAGCCCCAGATAGACGGGGTCGGTGCGGTTACCCGAACCGAAGCCTCGCGGACTTAGCCCTTTGTCCGGTTTGCCAGGATCTTCATCTTTGTCAGGCAATCCAACCTCCAGCCGCCGTTTCCCGCCGCGCTCAAACACACGAAGAACATTGCCTGGTTGGGAGATTTCCCAACGTGGAAGTGGATCGAGAAAACTTAACAGTCCTTTGGTGCGACGTTCTTCGGCGCTCGGCTGCGGCGTCTGGATCAAGCGCTGCGGCGCGCCTGTCTCGCTGTAGCTCTCCCCGAAGCGAGGATCCTTAAGAGGCAGACCTCCATTGTTATAGAGAGCTGCGCCCCACAGCATTGCCCCATGCGTCATCATGCTGCGGGCGACGTTCTTTGCCTCAACGTCATGACATCCCGCCCCACCACATGTCTTTGCAGCAACGCGTAGATCGCCGGGATTGATGAAACGGACGAATTCCCAGCTCTCGCGTGCCAGCAAGGTGTAGGTCCGCTCCGGATTTGCGCCCGTAGACTTCCCTTCCCGCTTCCAGCGGTCCGGAAACCTTGGTTGCACGTGGGCTTCTTTCTTGATTCTTTCAACCTCCTTATCCTCCTTATCATCCTCACTTGTTTTGGCGGGGACCGGATTCCCGCCATGGCAGCTAGTGCAGCTCAAACCAATCGCGTCTTTGCCATCCTTCAACTGCTCGAGTGTCTCCGTCGTTCCATACTTGTGCATGGGCTCAATCTTCCCATGGCACGACACGCAACCTTCAACTTTGGCAACCGTTGTCGGCGCTTGCAGATGCGCATTGACGGAAATTTCAGTTTTAGGCTGCACCCGGGGCGGCACAATCATCTCAGCCGGGCTCGTATCGCCGGTGACGAGTTTTTCTCCACGCACTGCAGCCAAACTGCTGACCAACACAGCACTCAAACCACAAAGCAGGATAATAAGCAGGATGAACTTAAAACAATGACGTTCGCATTTCATAGGTAATCCACTCAGTCCTATTAAACGAGTCCGCATCTCTGCGTGTTCTCGGCGTCCTTTGCGTCTCTGCGTTGAACTGCCCGTCCCAGTTTTGAACGCACGGACGCACAGATGTCTTGAGCGGACAGAGATCTCCTCTATTCTTCCAAGGTCAAGACTCTTCTTCTGATTCCATCTTTTAGGACAACCACGTTGAAGTTGATCAAAAGACCAACCTTCCACCCTCCTATTCGAAGGTAAGTCAATAGTTGTGCTTCATGAATAGGGGCTATCGCTTGTATGGACTTCACTTCAACCACAACAGCGCCCGCAACAACAAGATCTGGTCTGTATCCGCAACTCAATTGGATGCCTTTATATTCCACGGGCAGTGGAAATTCATACGGGAGCGGAATTCCACGTATAGCGAGCTCTCGTGCTAAGCACCGTTGATAAGCGGATTCCAGCAAGCCAGGTCCGAGACTACGGTGGACTTCAATGGCACCTCCAATGATTTCATGTGTAACCTCGTTAACATGGGTGGGCATGTTAGCTCCTTTCTTCGCGTCTCCATGTTCGGTAATGGATCTGCTACACCGGAATCTCAACGCCGAGACGCAAAGCACGCTGAGGATCCGCAGAGAGAGATTGCCTATCTAAATCGAAACTATGAGCATTTCTGGCGCGAGTAATTTCTCAACTCCCATCAAAAAATCAACTTCAACTGAGAGAACAACGAATATAACGGTTTGCGCGGGTTAATTACGTCTGGCTCACAAAAATCTCCGACGTTGGGCGGACAATTGCGTGGGCGATCGGTAAAGATGTCGCGAAATCCTCTGCCCGTCTGTAACGTTGATGCGCCAAAAGTAATCTGCACGTTGTTAATCAGAAATGGTCTGTACGCGACACCCAGGCTGTAATCGAATCCTATGTCGTGACGAATGTTGTTCTGAAAAAGAATGTATTCCAGCGGCTCTGTGCGATGAAACCTAAGATAGTTAACGTTGAAGACCGCCTTAATCCTCTGTGTAAGTTCCACGTCAACGCCAGCGTTGTAGATGAAAATTCCCGGGTTCACAAAATTTGCCTGGCCCTGAGTCTTGCTGCTGCGCAAACTCGGCAAAATGCTGTTCGGTTGAACCAAACCTACACCAGTCTGTGTCAGGCGAATACCATTGCGGTTCCAAAATGAAAACTGGCCACCGACAAAGTTGGGATCGTCGAAAATGGCATCAAAGCCGGTAGCTTTGCCGTCGGTCGGGTTATCATCCCCCTGCGCCCAAAAAACCGAACCTTTAAAACGAAGATAGTCCTTATCTAATGACGCCTCGACTGCCGCCATGTGCGACTTCACTCTTACGCCTCGTCCAGCAATCGGATTTCTATCGTCGCGTCCAAATGCGTAGTAGTAGGAATTGGTGAGATTTATTCTTCCCAGGTGCCCGTCACCACTGATGCCAAGATAGCCTACCTTTATTGAGTGAGGCCGAACATCGCCGATCAAAGCCGGTCGGACGAGAAACCCGTTCCGGTCAAACTTCAGGCTACGGCGGTCATCGTTGTAGTGAAGGCTGCCCTGGATTGTGTAACCCTTACGTATAAAATCCTGGCGAAAAAGATTTGCTATGTAGACGTTCTGGTGTCGCGTGTCAAAGCGGTTAAGACCGCTGTTCGTGTCCTTCTCGAGCATCGAAAAATAGATCGCGTTGTATTGAAAGCGATTATTGTCGAAAGCTCCGAAGATCCTTGCTCCCAGATTATTATCGGAAAAAATAAACCCGCGAAAATCTGAAACGAAGGGCTGAATCCCAGCCCGGAATGAGACAAAATCAAAATTCTCGTTTACGTCCTTCAGCTTCACTTCTCCGAACGCTTCTTCGAGCGATATATGAGTGTCAGTACGATTGGTACCGCGTCGAACGTCAACATTCACGACGCCATTCTCTCGGGCATTGAGGTAGTTTGGAATGCTGAATGTGGGCGAGATTTTGATGGCCCAATCGCGTGGCCGAAACACGGTATCACCATGGAAGAGTTCAAAGCTGAGTTGAAGGGTTTCGTTGGCGGAAAGCTCCTCGGGCTGGCCAAAGAACTCGCCGCTTCGGGGTTCGTCGGTACTCCCGCCCGATGGTGTTGGAGCACGCCGCTGTTCAATGGTAGTCGTGCTCACTGTCGATAAGATCATGAAGAGTTTGTTGCCGCGAATCGGATAGTCGCCCTTCAACACACTCTGATTGTACGGATCCCACCAGCGGCCTCGCTTAAAGGGAATGTCCCGCCCTCGCGCGGCACGATCTCCGTAGCGATCATACTCGGGAAAACCGACGCGCCAGCGATCGCGAACTGCTTGCCGGTCAGCCTCCCTTTGCGGTTCTGAGGCCACGCTCTCCTTTCCAGCGTGACCTGTGGGGGCATCGCTAGCAGGACTGACAAGGGCTTCTTCCTTTTTCTCCTCAACTCCAATGTCAAGTTTGGTTTCCTGATCCGCGGTGACGATTATGTTCTCTACTGTATCGCCGCGCGGAATGGCAAAGTCCCCATAGTTCTTGTCCTTCTCGAACCGTGCTACATAGCCTGGCTCCACAGTGATGCGATAGGCTCCGGACGGCAGTTTCAGCGAATAAGTACCATCGCTCCTGCTTTGTGTACGTTTCGCGCGGCTCGTTACCTGATTGGTGGCCACAATCGAAACTCCCCCGACGGCTGCGCCGGAGGCGTTTCGCACTACACCACTAATGCGGCCGGAGCCCTGACCCAGGACCGCAAGCTCGGTGCATAGAACGAACAGTACCAGTGTCCAGCCACGCCAGAGCAACAGGGGTGGTTTGTAGCGACTAATTGGGGGTGGGCAGCGTTCCCTCATAGAGTCTCAGCCATGACCGCAGTCTGCGGCTGGCCGACTCGAACGATTGTTCTAATTGCGAGTGTTGTCGTCTATTGTCCCTGGAACCCTCGGCTGATGCGATGGCGCCAGAAATGGAAAAGTGTTCCGAAACTGCAGGTCATTAGCATTAACACTGTCGCCGAGCGTCTGCCTGTTGTTGATTAAGAATAATAGAATGTCGATTACATCATCCGTCAACCTTCTGCCGTTAGGAAAGGACGCTTCAGGATTCGTACCTGTATTGCCGACGGTGAGGTTCAGACGCAAAATGTCTCCTCTTGTTACAGCAACACTCGCCAGGATAGCGATACTAGTTTGGTCAGTTCGGTAAAAATTTTGCAGGGTATCAACTATGCCTGGCGCAAATCTACCGTTAGCATCATCAATCGAATTGGCAGCGTTATATGTATTTTTCAGATTGAAAGGAACCAGCGCGACATTCACTGCAGGCACGCCTTCGCGGTCGACATTAACCCATCTTCCCGCACCGACAATCTCGCCAATCCTGGTGTTATAGAATTGCGGGGTGCGTCGTTGTGTATCGCAAGCCAAACCCAGTTCATTTCCAGGCCCACGAATGAAAGATAATGGAATGCTTAGAGCAATGGCGAGAGTGTTATAGCCAGCAAAGGTATCGCGGCCGCGATTAAAGACTGCCGGATTCGGGGCGCCGGTTCTGATCGAACCGTTAAAACGGGCAAATGCGGGAATGTCGAAAAAAAATGGGTCGTCAGTCAACCCGGCAAAGAAGATCACGCCACTTTGTGAATCCGTGGTCAGAGCTGGCGTCGGCGCTGCGTCCGCGCTATTACTGGAGTTTGTGGATAGTGCCGTAAAAGTTCGCCCGTTCGGCAAACTAATGGTAGCCAGTTGAGCTTGCGGGACTCCAGCAGCATTTGCGACACGAGGTGAGAAGCGGACGTCAATGAATCGATCAGGCTTGGCGTCGCCGGTAGTCTCGACCTCGAAACGATAACGGAGAGCCGGATCGAAGATGCCAAAATTGCTGTTCTCGCCGGGGGCAATAAAGCCGTGAACTGTCATGATCATGATGACTCGCGAGTTGTCGTTAGGGTCCAAGAACATGTAGGCGTCATTCAAGTCCGCGCCCAGATCGTGAGCCGTTAAAGGTGCATCGCCATGATCTGCCGCCTCAAGCGGCCTTGACGGTGCAAAAACAAGGACAATCACTATAAGCAATATCAAGACCGTACATTTGCCTTTGTCCTTTATGCAACGCATTTCTTCCTCCCAATGATGTGCGGCCCGCCAGTGCTCCTAACGAACTCCTGCACACTGTGCATTACTCTGGGTAACGACCGAACTGAACCGAAGTTGATATTCCGCCGAAGTAATAAAGGCGCAGACCAGGCCACGATAATTGTTCCGTTCTCGGTTGTTCACGACATCGAGCCAGAAAGCGAATCCTTCAGGTTCCGGGTCGCGTCCGAGATAACCAAAATATTGCATCAAGACGAATGCCGTATTGTACTCTTGTGTTATGAACTCAGCGATCTCAATCACTTCTCTCAGGACCTGTGCCCGCGTCTTACCGTTGCGCATGTCGTCCGCTAGTTGTTGTCGTTGGGCGGTGAAAGGAACCAAACCAGCCGTATCGAACAGCAAATTTACAAACTGTTCCGGTGTCAATGTGTCGGGATAACGGGTCCTGAATTCCTCGCGCATGACAAAGTCGTTTGCGAGCGTGGTCTTGTCACTCTCGAGCGTCGGCCCGCCAATCACGCGGCTCCGATCCGCAATGAATTGGCGATGAGTTGGCAGCACGCCGAAGCTCGCTTTGTAGAGCCTGTATACAAAGAAGCCGCTCTGCTGAAACTCAGCCTCGATGAAAAAGGCAGCCGAAACCGCGTTGCGTCGTGCCCGCAGGCAAGCGAGGTTATTGCCACAGGAGGTGATCTCATTGGTCCAGTAGTCGAGTCCACCCTGGTCCGGCGCTCGATTCAGAAAATCCAGATAGTGTTGATTTACGAAGAACCTGGCATTGTCGATTGGGTTTAGCGAAGGCTGTGCACTATCGTTGTCCCGGATAGTAAGCGTTGCCGTGTTCAGGCTGCCCAGCGCTCCCCCGACGGGGTTGCTGAGAGTAATAGAGAGGCTCTCATCGGCTTCAATATACGCGTCATCAGTAATTAACACCGTAAACGTCTTGCTGTTCTCCCCCGCGCCAAAGCTTAGAGTGCCAAAATGGTACGTATAATCGGTTCGATTACTGGCACTCCCGTTAATGGTTGCGAAGTCAACGGTTGCAGCAACGCCAGTGTGACCCGTCCGAGTAACGGTTATGGTCGCAATTGCTTCATTCTCATTAACCGTGTAACTGCTGGAGCTAAATTGAACGGTGGCTGTTCCGGCCGTTGGCGGCGGCGGAATTACTGCTTGTGACTGGATCGCAGGCTGAATATCGGCAGCATTGTTGTTCGTCAACCTCTGCAGGCTGCTTCCATCCGCATTCATCAAATATATCTCGAGATTGCCGTCTCGGCTGCTTGCGAAGAGAATGCGTGATCCGGCAGATGGCTGGGCTGGATCTATGTCGAGCTCTGGATCGTTGGTCAACCGATTCTGGTTCTCTCCATCAACTCCCATTGAATAGATCTCATCGTTCTGATCGCGATTGCTTTGAAATGAAATCTGTTGGGCTGACCAGCTTGGGCTGATGTCATCTCCATCCGCGGTGGTCAGACGTACTACACCAGTGCCGTCTGCGTTCATCCTGTAGATATCAAACTGACTGTCTTCGCGCGAACTGGAAAAAGCAATCATGCTTCCGTTCGGAGCAAAAGAGAATGACGCGTCGTCAGACGGATCATTCGTCAGATTCGTTTGATTGCTTCCATCAGCGTTCATTAGGTAGATTTCATCGTTTCCGTCGCGATTAGTGACGAACGCTATCTGTGCTCCGTTCGGGGTCCATGACGGGCTTAAATCGTCAGCGGTATTATTGGTCAATCTTGTTTGCCCACTACCATCGGCCTGCATTACGTAGATTTCGGGATTGCCATCGCGAGCGCTTACAAAAACCAGACGTGTTCCATCAGGCGACCAGCCGGGAGAATAGTCTTCCGCTGGATTCTCTGTAAGGCGAGTTTGCCCGCCACCGTCGGCATCCATGGTGTAAATTTCGGTATTACCATCCCGGTCGCTGGTGAAGGCGATTTTGCCAATGACGCGCGCCACCTCCGGCGTCATCGCAACGTTTGATTTGACAAGCGGTTGTGCCGTCGGTTGGTAATGGTGCCCTAAGAAGTCCGGGCTGGAAACTGCTGCTGTGGAAGTCCATAAGAGAGTTGCTAACAGTAGAAGGCAGACAGCGGCGGCAGCAAGAATTCTAATCGGTTTGCTACAGGAATTGATCATTATCTGGTCTCCCCCTAAGGGGAGTTGGCTTCCAGGTTACTCCCAGTATTTGATCATGGAAGGTAATTGTGTGGCGGGCAAAATAGTTGAATTTTCAATGAGAGTCAAGCATTTTCACTGCACAGGATTTTGCATGGACAATCAGTTACCAACAACCGGTATCCCTTGCAGAAATCTCATTTGCTGGCTTCGCAATAAACTCATTTTGGAGCGCTGGCGGGTATTGTTGCGTGTACCGTTATGTTGCGCTGTTGCCTTGGTCCTGGCGAGTTGCAGCACAAAGCCGCCTTCAAAGTCTTTGAGCGCAACGCCCTCACAATCGCCCGCGACAACCTCGTCCACTGCCACAGACCCGACGGAAAGCATCATCAGTGAGCTCGAGGAACGGGTCAGGCGAGACCCGGAGGATTTCGTCGCCTTCAACAAACTCAGCGGCTATTACCTGCAGCGCCTGCGGGAGACCGGAGATGTTAAGTACCTTGAACTCGCGCGCCGCGCGGCAGATGCATCGACCGCCATTCTCCCCGCTGGGCAGAACCTCGGCGCGCTGTCGACGCTTGCGCTGGTAGATTTCGCCTCACACGATTTTGTAGCAGCGCGCGAAAAGGCCCTGCTCCTGACGCAGATTGGCCCAGGAAAGAGTCAGCCGTATCAGATTCTGGCCGATGCGTTACTGGAACTCGGAGACTATGACGCTGCTGAAGAAGCCTTGCAAAAACTCGAACAGCTCGGGGGGATAACCATCGGCAGCGAAACCCGGCTTGCACGTTTTGACCTGCTCCGCGGTCGCTCTCAGCTCGCTCAGCAGCGACTCACCAATGCGCTCTCGATGGCGTTGGCTGAAGTTCCGCCACAGAACGAAACTATCGCCTGGTGCCGGTGGCAACTGGGCGAGGCAGCGTTTGTAACAGGAAAGTACGAACAAGCCCAGCGTTACTACAGTGACGCATTACAGACTCTTCCCAACTACTACCGTGCGTTGGGCTCAATGGCACGAACTCGCGCCGCACTCAATGACGTCGGAGGGGCCATTGATTTTGGTGAACGCGCAGTACGCGTTCTTCCCGATCCTGCCTTTGTAGGACTTCTTGGTGATCTCTACAAGATCAACGGGCGCGAACGAGAAGCTAACGCCCAATACGAGCTGGTTGAACATATTGGCCATCTCAACACTCTCAACGGCGCGCTCTACAACCGTCAACTGGCACTCTTCTACGCAGACCACGACATGAAACCAGAAGAGGCCTTCACTCTGGCAGCGAACGAGTACAAAGTGCGACGTGATGTTTATGGGGCGGATACCGTTGCGTGGACAGCCTTCAAAGCCGGCAAGATCAATGAAGCGACCACGGCGATTCAGGAAGCGCTGCGGCTGGGCACAAACGATTCCAAACTACTTTACCATGCGGGCTTAATTGCACGCGCTGCCGGCGACAGAAAGGCGGGCGGCGAGTATCTCCGACGTGCGCTCGCGCTCAGTCCGAGATTCGATCCGCTGCAAGCCAGGATTGCGCAGCAAGTCGTCTCGGAGTAAGCTTGCGCGAAAAATCTCTATGCGCATCCCCTGCATGATCCGAACAAGGCCTCTGCGTTTCCTGGTGTGGTCCCTGTCGTTGGCAGCTGTACTACTGGCAGCTCCACCAGCGCAGGCGCACCCGCTAGGCAACTTCTCAGTGAACCACTTCACGCGACTCGAACTCGGCGTGGATCACATGCGCCTTTATTTCGTTGTAGACATGGCGGAGATCGCTACGTACCAGGAGTTGCAGACCGTAGATGCCGATGGCGACGGCAAGCCTTCACAAGCTGAGCTTAATGCTTACGCGACGCGCGCGATCGCTGAATACGTGAACAATCTCTCACTCACAGCAGACGGCTCACGCGTCGTTCTTGTTCCAACCGCAAGACGGCTTGCTCTACCACCAGGTGCGGGCGGCCTGCCGACGTTGCGACTTGAATGCCAGTATGAGGCCGTGCTGCCCAACGGTTTCGCCGCTGAGGAGCATCGCCTTCGATTTGAAGACTCAAATCATGTGGGGCGCATCGGCTGGCGTGAGATCTCAATCGTTCCTAAGCAGGGCGTTCAAGTTTTCAATAGCACTGCTTTCGGCGGCATTAGCCTGAGCGACGAACTTCGGAACTATCCAGCAGGTATGCTTGCTGCTCCGCTCGGGGAGCGCGCAGCCGAGCTTTCATTTACCACTGGCCCATTGCCTCCAAACGCCCAGCTACTTACGGCCCGTGACGGTCGCAAGCTCGACGGTCCCAGCCGTGACCGGCTTGCGGAATTAATTGCCGTGCCAAACCTAACGCTCGGAATTGCCTTCATTGGCTTACTCATCGCCGCGGCGCTAGGCGGTGTCCACGCGCTTTCACCGGGGCACGGTAAAACGGTCGTAGCTGCCTACCTTATTGGCTCGCGAGGGACGGCAAAGCACGCGGTGTTTTTAGGAGTTACGGTAACAATCACTCACACCGCAGGCGTCTTCCTTTTAGGACTTGTGACGTTGTTTGCGGCGCAATATATGGTACCGGAACGGATCTATCCGATCCTAAGCTTTCTGTCCGGAGCGATCATTGTCCTGATAGGCCTGAGCTTATTCGCTAAGAGACTCCGTGCGGCACTTGTTGTCAGTGAGCAGGAGCATAAACACACCCATGCGTATTCACACAGTCATCAGGAACACGCAACCGACTCCGCCTTCGACCATGCACACCATCATGACGGCATGAATGTGATCAAAGACTCTAATGGCGGTCCTGAGCACTCGCACCTTCCACCGGGAGCTGATGGCTCGGCTGTGACGTGGCGCAGCCTTTTAGGTCTTGGAGTATCAGGAGGACTGCTGCCTTGCCCTTCGGCGCTGGTTGTGCTGCTAATAGCGATCTCAAATCACCGTGTTGGTTACGGGATGCTGATGGTCCTGGCGTTTAGCGTCGGACTGGCGAGCGTTCTAACAGGCATTGGATTGTTGTTTGTCTATGCGCGTCGATTAGTTGAGCGTCCACTCGCGGGCTCGAACCGGTTGGTGCGAGTACTCCCCGCGTTCAGCGCGCTGGTCATAACCTGCGCCGGCTTGATCATCGCTTACGAGGCCCTGGTACCAACGGGCATCGACGTGACCAACCTGGTTTCAACGTTGGTAAGAGTGCCGAAAGCGATTTTTTCTGCGGATGGACACGCGTTCTCTTCGATGAGCGCCATGGCCACACTTGCATTGGGGTTGGTCTTCGGCCTTAAGCATGCTACCGAGGCGGATCATGTGATCGCTGTTACAACCATCGTCAGCGAGCAGCGCAAACTCTGGCGCGCTGCATTGGTGGGTTTGTTGTGGGGCACAGGACACACAGCATCACTGGTAATCATCGGGGCGATTGTACTGGTGCTGCACGCTACAATACCCGATGGTGTCTCCAACTGGCTGGAGTTCTGTGTAGCGCTGATGATCATTTTGATGGGCGCGACGGCCTTTTACAAGGCCCTAAATCAGCGCCGCTCGATTCACGTTCACCAACATCAGCACGACGGATACACGCACGCGCACCTTCACTTTCATGACGAGGAGACTGCGCATGATGGCCTTCCGCACGCGCATACCCACTCCATTCGCCGCATTGGCTTGAAGCCCATGATAGTCGGCGTGATGCACGGCTTGGCAGGCTCTGCGGCTCTCACATTACTAGTGCTTACACAGATCACCTCAGCCTTTATTGGCATCCTTTATTTGTTGGTCTTCGGTCTCGGCTCGATTGTGGGAATGCTTCTAATGTCGGGCCTCGTTGGTTTGCCGTTTGTGTTGAGCGCGCGAAAGCTCGGCAATGCTCACTACGCGTTGCAAACCGCGGCGGGAGCGCTCAGTGTCTGTTTTGGCCTGTGGTATGCATATCAAACCGGTGTGGCAAGTGGGCTGCTAGCGGCAATTATTTAGTTAATAATAACTTGACTGAAAATCGTTTAGTGGTAAATTGGGCCCTCGTCCGATTTCTGAATTATCCGCTTTTGTCTTTGACCCAACGGAACAGTTCAAATGTCCACTAACTTGAGCAGAGTTCTGACTTGGATTGTCTTATTCCCTCTGTGTCTTATCATTCTGGCCAACCCGTTCTGGAGTCCAGACTCGTCGGCCCAATCCAACGCACCGGTGCTATTCAGCCAGACCGACTCAACACGCGCCCTTGCGGTCGAGTCGGTAACCAAGACGCGTGAGCCGTTTAGCGTCACTCCTGCAGTTTCTTTCAGTGCCGACAACTCCACGCGGATAATGTTGTTTGCCGGTAACCTGCGGCTGCAACCGGGAGAGACAGCAGAGGTGGTCAGCGCTGATGCGGAAGATGAATCTCACGTTATCCATGTTCTCAAAGTCGAGTATGTAGGGCCGGTACCTGATATTGATTGGGCAACGGCTGTCGTAGTAAAACTCAATCAACAGTTGGACGATGTTGGTGATGTGCTGGTCAGGATCTCCTACAGAGGAGTCGCCAGTAATCGCGTACGAGTCGCCATCGGTCATACCGGTGGTGGACCACCAGATGATCCGGGAGCGAGGCCGACGCCAGGTCCAATCCATGTTGACTTTCCGATCAATCCAATCACCGCAGGCACCCTTACAGAAGACGAGGTGCGAAGAATCATCGCGCAGGCCGTATCAGCGGCCGTCTCGATAAACCGTAATGTCACGGTGGCAGTAACGGATCGAGAGGGAAATGTGCTGGGCCTCTTTAGCATGACGGGCGCTCCGTCCATGATCCAGATACGCGGCGGCGGTCCATTGCAGGTTCCTAATCCGATCACTGGCCTCGTAGCCGTTGGGCTGGAAGGGACGAGATTGCCCTCACGATTGGCAGCCATATCCAAAGCCGGCACAGCCTCCTTGTTCAGCACTTCGGGGAACGCTTTTACCACGCGAACGGCGGGCTTCATCATTCAGGAGCATTTTCCACCAAACGTCAGTTTTCGTCCGGGTGGACCACTCTATGGAGTTCAGTACTCTTCACTCCCGTGCTCCGACATTAAGATGCCGGGGTTGCCTTTAGGTCTCAGCGCGGATCCCGGCGGCGTGCCGATCTATAAAAATGGCATTGCTCAGGGGGGTGTGGGCATCGAGGGTGATGGTCTCTATGGGATAGACCGTGATCCGGCGGATTTTGACGTGCTGTTTGAGGAGACAATAGCCGTGTCTGCGGTGCGAGGCTTCGAAGCGCCCGCGCTCATTCGTGGTGATAATATTCTCGCCGACGGCGTCAGGCTCCCGTTTGTCAATGTCACCGAAGTCCTCAGACCGGCGACCATTGCCTTTGCCAGTTTGCCCGGCATTGTCGATCCTCTTTTTCCCATTCGCGCCGCTCAGCCATCTGCTTTTACAAGTGTAACTGTGGGCGGAATTCAGGGCGAAACCGATCCAAGGTTTTTCCCGTTTATTTCGAGTCCTACGGTAACAGCCAACTCTCTGACCGCAGCGGATGTTAATACAATCATTTCGCACTCCGCGCAGCAGGCAAACATCACAAGGGCTGCCATCCGCCAACCGCTAGGGAGCAACGCGCGTGTGACGATCGCTGTTGTTGACACACAAGGAGTAGTACTTGGACTATTCCGGCAGCAGGATGCCCCTGTATTTGGCTTTGACGTTGCCGTGCAGAAAGGCAGGACAGCCGCCTTCTATTCAAATCCCAATGCCGCCACGCTGCTGCGTAATGCCGGCTTTGGCTCGTATGTGGATCGGGCCGGACAGGATGGTCTAAGACTTGACGGCTCCGTGGCTTTCACAGATCGTGCCGGAGGGTTCCTGCATCGCCCGTTCTTTCCTGACGGAATTAACAATACTGCCCCGGGACCCTTCAGTACTCCAATAACTGAATGGAGCGTGTTCAATGTGGGCTTCCAGTTGGACTTGATTAAGACCAACCTTCAGGCAGCCATAATCGGCGCGAATGTGCCCTGCACTTCTATTCCCAACTTGCCAAACGGCGTCCAGATCTTTCCTGGCAGTGTTCCGCTCTACAAGAATGGCGTTCTTGTTGGTGCGGTTGGGATCAGCGGTGACGGAGTGGACCAGGATGACTTGATTTCCGCGGCTGGCGGAAACGGTTTTTCGCCGCCGCCGGCCATGCGATCGGACCAAGTTTTAGTTAGGGGCGTGCGGTTGCCATTCCTGAAGTTTCCGCGAAGTCCAAACCTGTAGTAAATACGTGCGCGATTTCCTGGCAAAAGTGCGGATGATTTCTTCCGTGAATCGCAGTTTCTTGCTGCCGCTTGCTGGTGTTTGTCTCTTGCTGGCATTCTTCCTGCTTCCTGGCTCACCAATTGGAAGCGCTCAACCACAGAATGCTAATCCCACCGGCGCGCGCGGCGTAATTCGACTACGAGTAAGACTCAAGTCTGGGAGCTCTCAACGCGGATTGGCACGTAAGCGGTTCTTTCTGATCAGGGGTTCATCAGAGGCAAATAGAGAGTTGATCAAAAAAATAGAACAGCAGCCCGTCGTGTCGCGCGACTGCTACTACCAGGGAATTGGCGCCAGCAAACCCTTGATCAGTTGGCTTAAAGAAAACGACTGTGAATCGGTCTATTGCCGCGAGGTAGAAACCAAAGACGTTGAGGGTGCCGGGGCCGTTCCTGAGTTTCAGCAGGCAATCGAGGCTGGCGAAAAACAGTTTGGAAGTCGCGAGATTGCGCGTAAGTGGGTTAGCGTCAATCTTTCGGAGGAGCTTAGAAGCGGCTTTTACCGCAAGCAGCAAGCTACTCTGCAAACGCTGATCAAAGAGGCCGAGCAGCTCTCGAAAGCAAAGGTTATCTCCGTGATGACCGACCGCCTCGGTACTGCTTATTTCACCGATCTTGAGCCGGGCGATTATTTGATGTCGAACGTTATTCCTACAGAGTTTGGCGAACAGACTGAGCTCTGGAACTGTGACATGAAAGTAAAGCCGGGCGACCTCGCCACCGAAAAGCCCTTTCAGATTTCAAACTCTAAGGATAAGAACGTTAAATGTGTAAGCCAGGAGCGCCCGTTACCTGCATGTCCGGCGAAATAGCGGTGGACCAGGCAGCTTGAGAATCCACAACAACGAATGAGACGACTGCTCACTCTTATCGTGCTTCTAACGCTCGCCTCTCTAATTGTTCAACCGGAGAGTATTCTCAGCAGATTCGCGCAGTCATCAGTCGCAGCTCAAACCCGACGGAGTACTCAGAGGCGACGTCAGCCCGCACGCGCTCCCGTGCGCGGAATCGATTACTCAAAATTCTCGCATGCGACCAAAAAGCATCAGGAGAAATGCAGCAGTTGTCATACAGTTCCAACAAGTAACTGGCAGAAGAGCCGAGGCTTTCCGGATGTAGCTGACTTTCCAGATCATGAAGCCTGCGTAAGCTGTCACCGTCAGCAGTTTTTCAGAGGGGCGCGCCCCGTGATTTGCACCAACTGTCATACAGTTGTATCCCCGCGCGACGATGCCCGGATGCCATTCCGCAATCCAATGAGCTCGCGACAATTCACCATTGAATTCCCTCACGATAGACACCAGGACGTAATTGCCCTGCACCTCCGGAAGCTTCGCGACAACGCACGAGAGGTGTTGTTCCTTAGAGCGACATTCGCGTTTGTTGATGAGAAGAAACCAACATACAACAATTGTGAGATCTGCCACGGACCGAAGGCCGGTAGCTTGACGCCGCCACCCAGGGGCTGGATCGATGGCTTCAAACCGGCAGCGGCCGACGTTTTCAAGTCGGCTCCAGAAGGACATTCCGCTTGCTTCAACTGCCATTGGAAAGGGCAGGCACCGGTGGCTGAGAACTGCGAAGGTTGTCACAAAGCTGCAATGGTTTACACTGCGGTTGAGTCGCCCCACAGAGTTTCGATGAAGTTTCGCCACTCTCGAGAACAACACGTCGCGGAATGCACTACTTGTCACATCAATATTACTCGAGCAGCCACATTGCGCGGTTTGAAGCCTGACGTCCCCATTACAGCTTGCAGCGAATGCCATAACAAGCCACCAACGCACCTGGAAATCAGTGGCGAGTTAGGACAGATCGACAAGAACCGAGAATTTGTTTGTGTCTACTGCCATACCTCCGATGTCGGTAAACGGGACGCTCCAATCAGCCATTATCTAGTCGCGGAGCGACCACAGGTTAAACGCCAGGACATAAAGTGAACGGACCGCCAGAAAAGTCGACTGCATACCAGCAGGTGGAACGCCGTCTTGTGCCGGGAAAGTTTTTGAGGCTGCTACTGCCGCTCTTAGGTGCCGGCCTCATCGCGATGACAGCAAGTTCACTGCGAACGATTGCGATAACGAATCTCAGCAACGCGCAGGCACAAGGGCTCGACTATTCCAAATTCTTGCACTCTAGTCAGAAACACGCTTCGCTTCCCTGCACTTCTTGTCATACGCGCTCAGGCGATAACTCCGCTACGCCAGTTTTTCCGGGACATAAGGCTTGCACCGGCTGTCACCTCGGGCAATTTGTTAGCGCCGGCAGCCCAATGTGCTCCATCTGTCATACCGATGTCGGCAGCAAGACTCCACCCATGAGGGCGTTTCCCGTGAATTTCAAAGAGAGCTTCAACGTGAAGTTTGATCATGTGCAGCACATGAATGGGTCGGCGCGGCCGGAGAGAGGTTGCCAGGGCTGCCACAATCGCCAGCTTAATCGCGGCGTAGCGATTTCGGTTCCCATGAGATTGGCGGCGCACAACCAATGTTACGTCTGTCATACTCCAACCAGTAAAACTTCAGCAGGGCGAGAGATCGCCTCTTGCGGCGTTTGCCACGACCAGAAGCCGTTTGTTCGCACGTCGCTGAACGCCCGCTCGTATCGCGCAGGCTTCAGCCATTCCGAACATGGGTCGCGCCAGCGTCTGGATTGCACTAGCTGTCACAATTTGACTGCAGGCGCGCCGCAAGACCGACAGGTGAGTTCGCCGCGTCCCGCCGAGCATTTTCCTTCCAGGGGCGGGACGAGCTGCATGAGCTGCCATAATGGCAAGCGCGCCTTTGGTGGTGATCTCGGTTTCAAGGACTGCAAGCGGTGTCATACGGGACAGACTTTTCGTACGCCCGTGTGAACTGCTCTTTGGAGAGCAGTGCGGCGACTTGTCGCGGCTTTTTGGTAGCGACAGTGTCCCATTAGAAAGCGGCGACAAGTCGCCGCACTCTAAAGAAAAAAGTTTGACAGCTCGATGGCTGCTAATTAATATGGCCGCGTTCCGCTCAGGCTCCTGCGGTCTTCCGGGGTCTCACTCAGGCTGGTTCTATTAAGAACTTTACGTGGTCTCCCAACGAAACTTAACCAGGTCGGTCTTCGCTCAGGGGTGATTCGATGATGAAACTGCTTTTAGTGCTAATGGGAATACTTACGTGTGTCGCTATAGTTGTGGCTGGAGGGAACTCAGCATTCTCTTGGGCACAGGAAATTCCGAAAGAGAGCAAGGTTCAGCCCAAGGAAGTAGTCCTGGGACAGGACAGCCAATCAGACAAATACGGTGAGGTTCCTTTTAATCACGAGAATCATTCTCTGAAAAAATACACCCCTGACGGCAACTCCGTTCTCACCTGCGTTGAATGCCACCACACGGATCAACCTGCCGCGCAATTAAAGCCTCCGCTCAAAACGTCGGAGCGAGAAGCAGTTCTTACCACTCCGGTGCTTGAGGCGGCTGATGCCAAACCAGTTAAGTCTTGTCGCTCATGCCATCTTCAAGCAGGGGACGACAGCGCGCCTATGCCCGCAATCACTTACCCTGATAAGCCGGCGCCAACCAAATTGACGAACGAGGTCGGGTACCATATCAATTGCAATCTCTGCCACGACAAAGCAATTGCGGCCCGGCCCGCGCTCAAGGGTAAGGTTCCGGGATCTAACGACTGCATACCATGTCACAAGCCGGCGTCCTGAGGGCTCCAGAGAAGTTGGGAAGAGCGCTAGATTGGACCATTCAAGTCCCATCAAATTTGCAGGTCGGGAAGGGGGCAGTCGTTAGTTCCAAGTTTCGGTAAACTCAATGCGCCCCCGCTCAACCTTGAATGGCAGTTCTTATCGCTGTCACCCCAGCTCCGCCAATTCCATTGCCGGATTATTCGATGATGAAGCCTGTCATACCTCAGCGGGGGCGACTTGAGCTTTGCAAACCTCGAACCTAACGACTGCCCCCTTCCCGACCTGCAATTTGATGGGACTCGAGTAGTCCAAATCTAGCGCCCTTTCCCATCTAAGAGATGTCCATGAAGCCCACAACCATTTCAGAACTGAGGAAAGGCGAGACTGACAGTTTAGGTTATTCCAGCGGCGGCCATTGCTGATCGACAAACTCCAGATGGAGATGTTTTGAACCATCATTGCCTCTGCGCAGCCGGCGCACTGCGGCGATGACGGCCATTTTGTAGTACGCACTTCTTATTCTGACATAACGTCCCCGTACCACATTCAAGGTGGTCAGAACCGACATGCCGTGCCGGCTTATATTTTCTGTCCTCGCGAGCTCTCGAGAAAAAACGCGTCCGTCTGCATCGTAAACCTCTATCAGAATTTCATCTTGGACTTTGTGGCGTTGCTCGAGCCGGCGTTCACGACCTGATGCCTCACGGTCAGCAGCCTCATCGATGATCCAAAAGTTGTCTTCGGCTTCCGGAGGCCCAAGCTGGTAACGTCGCGCTGGATCATCCTGAAAACTGGCCGGAGGTTCTTTGCCAACAAAAGCAACCCCGATCTCGCACTCGGGTGCCCGATCACTCTCCGCATCGATCGCTTTCATATGACGCACGAGGGCCCAGACGACATACTGCTCTTTATCATGATCGTAGCAGCGGAGTTGGCGTGGCAGCGGCAACGATATCTGAAGTAGACGGCCGGGTTCAGTCGGATGAGGGATCCGCATGCGGGCGCCGAAAGGCGTTACGTCTAACAAAAGGGCCGTGCTGGTCCAGCCAAAATCTGAGCTCTCGCGGCATTGGACCTCGACTGGAAGTTGGAGTTGCTGGCGTTCCCCTCTGCGCTTTCCAGCGCCGTCGTAGCTCATGACACCTACACTAAACCGAGAGTGATCGCGAGAAAGTTGATTGAATGGATTCTGGGCTCGCCCGCGTCAGAGCTCTTTCTTCTTGTCGAGCTTGCTCAAAAGCGCATCGTAATAGGCGCCAGCCTTTGCATCATCTGGATTGGCTGTCAAAATCTCATTGGCCAGACGCAGCGCGTCATACCAGATGCCATACTCTTCAAATAGTCGCGCCTGGCGTAATTTGTCGGCGATCGTTGCGGGCGATCTTAGATTGGCTTTGGCCAATGCATCTGAGAGCTCTTCTGCATCTTTTCCGGCCAGAATGAAAAACGTGGTTGGAGTTCTGCTGGCTCGCGGTGGAGCTGCCGCAGTTGCAGGGATGCGAAAAGCTCTCCAGGAATACAACTCTCCGGGCTTCAGCCCTGGGGCGTCCTTTGGATAAAGCAGCTCATTAGCTTGTGTGTCCTTCTCAAAAACGACACGAGCCGACGGGTTGGAATAAATATCACCCTCGTAAAGAACAAAACGATAGGCTTTGGCATCGCTATCCAACCCCCACGAAAAGAAGGGCTGGGCGCTAAATGCCAAACCTTCAAGTGGGGCGTTTGGTTCCAGAGCATCAATACCGCGGGTAGCGCCTGCAGCGATCAATCTGCTGGAAGCGTCGTGCCCGTACTGTTCGAACCCACGCGAACCCGAAGCAGGCTTGGGCAACGGCCGCCGCGGACCGGGTGACGGCGCAGGCTTTTGTTCCTGGGCCATGGCCAGACCAAAACCACCGAAGATTATGGCCATCGACAATAAAAGAAGCTTTGGCGAGGCCGGTAGTCTCCTTAATTTAAACATCTCAGACTCCTTCATTTCTTGATTAAAGACATTTTTCCCCCACAGCGTTATTAACAGTAACATTACAGGGTGAATTCCATTCAATGGCGCCTCAGGCCACCGCTACCTGTTCCGATTCCCGAGGCTTCTCGTGTTTCTCCGTAACCGCGAAGATCTTGGTGCTTATGTTCTTACCTTTCACCTTCACTTCGCCAAGCGCCCGTGCTTGATATTTATCTCCCAGAAGGCGTGCCGTAGCCTCGCTTGTCAGCAAGGGAACGCTATACTCCTTAGTGGTCGATTCCAAACGGGCGGACAGGTTTACTGTGTCTCCCACAACCGTATATTCAAGACGGCGCTCAGCGCCGACCACGCCGCACGTAGCCTCACCAGTATGGATGCCTACACCAATGGCAATGTTTGGCTTACCTGCCTCTTTCCATTCCTTGTTCATCCTCTCGACTTCGGCAAGCATCTCCAGGCCACAGCTCACAGCCGCCCGCGCTTCCTCTGCATCGCCTCGCGTCGCCGGAGCTCCAAAGACGATCATTAATCCGTCTCCGATGAATTTGTTTATGTGACCACCGTGCGCATCAATGATCTTGTGCATCCGTGAGAAGTAGTCGTTGAGCCATTGCACTAATTGATCTGAACTCGTGGTTTCGGAAAGCGTGGTGAAGTTGCGAATATCTGTAAAGATGATGCTCACAACGCGGCGCTCGCCGCTCATTATCTTGTCACGTCGTTGCCAAAGCTCTTCCGCCACGTCTTCCGAAACACAACGCGAAAAGATGTCCATCATCTCCGCGCGCTCGGCCTCCGTCTCGTCGCGTAGCGCCCTCTCATGTGCATGGCGAAGTCCGAGACCCATTGCGGTCAAAACGCCCACACCCAGCCACGCGCTTGCCAAAGGCAGAATGAGGCCGCGTGTATTGAACGCCCAAGTCGAGATGGCCAGGGTTCCTATGGCAATCAGGACCACAATCAGAAAGGCAACCAGAGCGCGCAAACGGAAAACAGCAAGCGCGGTCAGGCCTAACGGCAGGAGCAAGAGGATGAGCTGCCACCCGTACCCGGGGCGCTGGAGCGTATCTCCGAAGAGCATTGTTGCCAACGCGGTAGCGTGCAATTCAACCCCCGGTGTCCGCGCAGGAGCCGTCGGTAAGTTTTTATCAAACAAGCGTGCCAGCGCAGACGGCTGGAAAAAGGGGCTCGGAAAGAGGTCGGGCGCATCAATGTTTGACGCTCCAATCATGACGATCCGGTCCTTAAAGAGGTCATCGGAGAGTTCGCTTCCACCGCCGTCAGAGAGAATTTGGCGGCCCGAGATGCGTCGAAAACCAGGTGTATAAGTTCGGAAGTCCAGCTGAAGGTTACCATCCTTGCGTAGCGGCACGGCTCTTGTTCCAAGCTCGTTCATTTCTGCAGATATTGGTCTAAGGATTGGTGGTTCCTGACCTTCTGGCGTTTTTGAAGCGAGATAGCCTTCCGCTACCCTGGTAGCGAAACTTAGTTGGGTCTCTTCGTTAGGGGTCGAATATTTAAGCTGAGTGGTCCTGACAACATTGTCGGTGTCGAGCGGAATGTTTGCGAACCCGACAGCGTAAGCTGCTTCGCTGAACATAGGGAGGGGCTCAGCGGCCTCAAAACCTCCGGTGGCCAGCGTGCTCACGATAACTACATTGCCAGCGCGAGCCATAGCGTCGATGAGCTCCTGGTCATAAGCCTTGTCCTCGGCGGACGTGCCACCCGCTTCGCTAAGCAAGATGTCCAGGCCGATTACGCTTGCACCTCCGACGCTGGCGCGGTCGATCAAGCGAGCGTACCAGTCGCGTCGCCACTTCTGCAGACGCACACCTGAGTCCTTAATCGTCCCCTCGTCAATCTCTATGATCGTGATCGGTTCTGAGTAACCTCTTGCACGCTTTTCCGGGTGCAAGGCATCGCGCAAGAGAAATAGCTGATCCAGGACTCGGTTTTCCAGACTCGTGCCTAGGCCATAAGGATTTGTAGCATAACTACCGTCTGGGTCTCTCTGCGGTCTCAGCCACAACGCGAGCCCAGCCCAAATCAGCAGCGTTAGCATGATTGCTAAAAGCCAATACCACTGGCGGAGTGCGTATGCAGTAACGGAGTTTTGCCGGACGAGGGCCATGTATTAAAAACCTTGGCTCGAAAGGGAGTGCGGATTGCGTAGGCTAAACAGCAACGTTGCAGCAGCAGCAATAGGAAACATTGGCGCCGTAACTCGAATTGAACGAGTCACGATTTTCAGAGAGTGAGAGCCGAAGCAGCCCAGGCCCACACCCGTTTCAGAACCACAAACGGCCCGATTCTACGGCCTGCCAAATAAATGGTCAAACGAATCTTCAGAATCGAGTCACGGTAACAGACCGCCTGGGAGGTCGGACACGTTGCTTGACATCTCTCGGAAGCCTGCAATACTGTCAGAAAACAGTTTGGGAATTTTGACTGACTGTTGCCAAGTTGTTCCCCTATGAATCTGATCCTGCCGGCGCGTCGAAAGACAATAACCTTAGTCTTACTTCTGACGCTATCCCTTCTCTATTTCACAAATAAACCTTCTTCAGCGACAGCTTCACTTCCGGTTGCCAATAAACCCCAGCTTGTTCTTCAAACCGGCCATGCCATGAGAGTTGATGGTCTGGCGTTCAGTCCAGATGGGCAATTCGTGGCTACTGGTAGTGCCGATAACTCAGTCAAACTCTGGGACGCCAAGTCCTACAGGGAGTTGCGTACGCTCGCAGGACATTTACGGGGCGTTAAGGCGGTCGCTTTCAGCCCTGACGGCCGTTGGCTCGCCTCCGGTTCGATAGATGGCGTAATCAAGGTGTGGGAGGTGTCGGGCGGGCAGGAATTGCGAAGCATGAGCGACAACGGCAGCGTTACGGCCCTTACTTTCAGTCATGACGGTCGAATGCTGGCAACAGGAAACATGGAGCGAAGTGTAAGAGTCTTCGACCCCGGGACGGGAAATGTTCTACGCAATTTTGCCAGCCACTCTGACAAGATCACCTGTCTGGCTTTCAGTCCGGATAACAAAGTCCTTGCCTCAGGGAGCGATGATAAAACAATCATGCTCTGGGATGTTACCGGTGGACGTGATGCACGTACGCTCAAGGGGCATACAGACAAGATCAGCGCAATGATCTTTAGCAGCGATAACAAGGTGCTGGCTACGGCAAGTCTCGACGGCACAATCAAACTATGGCAACAGAGCACAGGGCGTGAGCAGCGGACCATTGATGGACCAGGCAAGGTTCTAGCGGTAGCCTTCACCCCCGACATGACCTCCGTTCTTGCCGCATTGGCCAACAACACAATTAGCCGTTGGTCGGTACTGACGGGACGCGCGGGGCGACCCTCCGCCGGAATAAATCAGAATGATACTCTGGAAGCAATCAGCATTGCCTTCAGTCCTGATGGGCGCCGGTTGGCCTCCAGCACCGGGGACAAGACCGTCCAGATTCGTGATGTGGAATCCGGGCAGGAGCTGGGTACGCTGGCTACGCATTCCTACGGCGTGTATGCCACGGCCTTTAGCCCGAACGGCAAATGGCTTGCCTCGGGCGGAAAGGAAAACACTGTCAAGCTTTGGGAGCTAGCCACCGGCCGCGAACTCCGCACATTGGATCCAAATGGCGGCTTCGTAAACGTTGTCGCATTCAGTCGTGATAGTAAGCTGCTCGCTTCCGGCAACTTGAGTGGCGGTATCACACTTTGGCAAGTCGATACGGGCCTGCGAAGCGGTAGCCTTGCGGGCCATTCAGGTAGCATTAATGCGCTCGATTTTAGTCCTGATGGTAAGTGGCTTGCCTCCGCGAGTGGCGATCAAACAGTGAAGTTATCGGACGTTGCGACCAGGCGCGAGGTTCGCACGTGTTCCGGTCATTCCGCGGAGATTTATGCGTTGGCTTTTTCCCCCGATGGCCGCTGGCTAGCGTCGGGCGGCGCCGACAAGACTATCAAGATCTGGGATGCCGCGACAGGAGTTGAAAAAGCCACGCTCAAGGGCCATGGTGGTGAAGTCAGCGCCATTGTCTTTAATCCCGATGGGAAATCGCTCATCTCCGCCGGCGAAGACAAGACAATCAGGATCTGGGATCTAGAAACAAAACGGGAGGTCAGGTCACTCGCCGGACATTCCCGTCAAGTGAAAGCCCTGGCAATCACTCCCGACGGCCAACAACTCGCTTCTGGCAGCGCGGATACAACAGTGCGACTCTGGGATGTGGCAAGCGGACGTGAAACGAGAAGCTTGACCGGTCACCTCAGCGAGATTTACACCGTCACTTTTAGTCCCGACGCGCATTGGCTTGCCTCGGGAAGTGACGATGGAAGCATCCGTATCTGGGATACTAGAACAGCAACCCTCGGCGCGACGCTGATCTCATTGCGAGAGAACATTGCCGGACTGTCATCTGCACGGAGTGACTGGCTGGTAGTTGCGCCAGATGGACTATTCGACGGTTCACCCGGTTCATGGAACCAGATACTCTGGCGCTTCAATGGAAGGACACAGAACGTACGTCCCGTTGAAGTCTTCTTTAATGAGTTCTTTCATCCGGGACTACTCGCAGACATCCTCGCCGACCGGTTGCCAAAAGCACCGCAAGATATTTCCGCGATAGATCGGCGTCAACCTCAGGTTGTGCTCACACTTCAGGACAAACAGATGTCGACGACAAGTGTGACTGCGCGCAACTTGCCTGTGCGAATTGAAATCATGGAGTCGCCGCCTGACAGCGAGCATCCATCCAGCTCCGGTGCTCGCGACGTCCGACTGTTTCGCAATGGCGCGCTCGCGAAAGTCTGGCGTGGTGAGCTAGCGCCCGACAAGGACAATCGCATAGTGCTCGAGACCACAATTCCAATTGTCGCAGGTGAGAACCAATTAACTGCTTACGCCTTCAACAGTGCCAACATCAAAAGTACAGATGCGAGCTTAGCCGTAACTGGCGCCGACAGTCTGAAACGACCCGCCAATGCCTATATCGTTGCCCTCGGCGTCAATACCTATTCTAATCCAGGATATAACCTGAAACTTGCGGTCCCTGACGCTAACGACTTCAGTGCCGAACTGCGGCGCAGCCAGCAGAGTTTGCTGGGCCAGTTCACAACCATCGAAGTTGTTCCGCTGTTGGATGAGGATGCTACGAAAGCAAATATTCTTGTGGCGCTGGAGCGACTATCTGGGGTTGGAACTGCGATACCCGACGGAGCACCGCCACAACTTGCGAAACTAAGAGCTGCGCAACCTGAAGACACAGTAGTCATCTATTTCGCCGGACACGGCCTCGCCAATAAGGCACAGTTTTATCTATTGCCGCACGACCTGGGCTATCAGGGGTCGCGGCGGCGCCTGAATCTGGCGGGACTGCAATCTATTCTCTCTCACAGTATCTCTGACCGAGAGCTTGAGCAAGCTTTTGAGCAGGTTCAGGCCGGCCAGATCTTACTGGTATTGGACGCCTGCAATTCCGGTCAGGCGCTGGAGGCAGAAGAGAAGCGTCGCGGTCCAATGAACTCCAAAGGCTTGGCCCAACTGGCCTACGAAAAAGGAATGTACATCCTGACGGCGGCCCAGAGTTATCAAGCGGCACTGGAGGTTGCAGAGCTCGGACATGGACTGCTGACATACGCACTGGTAGAAGAAGGTTTGAAAAAGGCGTTGGCAGATACAGCACCCCGTGACGGCAGAGTGCTGCTGCAGGAGTGGCTTGATTTTGCCACGGCCCGCGTGCCGGAACTGCAACAGACTAAGATGAGGGAAGGACAGCGGGCCGGATCGGATGTTGCGTTTGTTGAAGGCGACGAACAGTTGCGGGACGTGGAAAAGCGGGATTTGCAGCGGCCACGAGTCTTCTACCGGCGAGACACGCCAGTTCCCGTGATTGCGATCCGCGCCACCTCGCAAAATTGATCCGCAGATTACGCAGATTTCGCAGATGACATAAGGTAGGACCAGTTAGTTCCTCCTTCTGGGGTGGTTCTCTAAGGGCAGCCGTAAAATCCCCTATAGGTTCATTTCAGAGTTCTGTTGTCTTGCAGAGATCACCGTAATCTGAAAAATGTACCTGCCCTGCCTAATTTATTCTGCGAAATCTGTGTAATCTGTGGATCAATTAAAAGTTGAACTTAAGTGAAAACTGTATACGGCGTCCCGGAGTGACGGTGTCCGTCGCATTGCCAAATCCCGGCGCCTCCAGAAAGCGAACCGGGATACCAAAGTTGGCGCGGTTTATGAAATTGAAGACTTCCATACGGGCGTCTATCCTGTAGCGGTCGCTAAATGAAAAGGTTTTGCTAATAGCGAGATCAAGCTCAAGAATGTTGACGGCGCGTAAGGTATTGCGACCCACACTTCCGTCCTCGCCTACCGGAGCCAATAAAGCTGTCAGGTCAGTAGTCGTGAGCCGTAAAGGCTGTCGCCGCTCACCTGTTACCTGAACTCCTTCGGTAGTATTCAAACGATCCGTCAAGTTTCCATCGAGATTGACATCAAAGATGCTATTGACTGTGAAAGGCTGACCACTCTGAAAGCGGCCAGTGCTGGTGAGACGCACTCCAGTGAATAAGAAGCGCCAGAAGTCGCTCTGGAAACTGTTGGCCGGCACATCATAAACAAAGTAATAGGTGAAGCGGTGGCGCACATCGAAATTAGCTGGCCCTCGCTCACCGGCTAAGGTCAGGCTGTTTTGCGGCAAGGCCGAAGCACCAGCAAGATCAAAAACGTCCGAGACATCGTCCGTGGCTTTCGAGAAGGCGTAGCTGGCGTAATAGGACATATGGCGACGCAAGCGGCCGCGCAACTCAAGCTGCAATGCGTCATAACGCGAATTTGCCGAAGTCTCAAAGATATTGACGCCTCCAACGGAGGGCACTGGGCGCCCACCAATGAAGTCGCCGTCGCTGGTAATACGCGTACCCGGCTGCACAGCCACACCAAAGAAGCGTGGTTGAAAAGAGAGATCGAGCGGCACTTCAAAGTGCACCGGCAATAGAATGGCATTTGAGCCGAGGTTTGGGGTCGTGAACCTCAGCAGGTTTCGGCCGCTTGTACCTACATAGCCGACGGAGAACGCGAGATCAGGCGAAACCTGTTGCTCGAATGTAAATGCATAGTGCTGGGCATTGGGCATCTGCAGCCGGCGTGCAGGCAAAGTAACCTCTACGCCACTCGCGCTGGGCAGAAAAAACTCGCTGTTCTCAATCGGGCAGTTACCGCCGCCGGCGCTGGCAATGCAGTTAATGAGGGTAATTTGATCGGCGAGCGTGCTAGCTGGATTCAGTCTGTTTAGTGTGCCAGGGAGCACAAACTCCGGATTCGCGGCCGGATTAAGCAAACCAAGAGGAACCAGAAAAATCTCCGGATCAAAGAAGACATTACCCAGACCTCCAGCCAGATTGACGGTGACAAAGCGCGGAAAAACGTTTCGCGATTGGCTGACCACCGCCCCTAAAATCTGATCGTAAAAAAGACCATAGCCCAGGCGAAAGACCGTTGCGCGTTCCGGCCCAAAGAGATTTGGCGAATAGGCCAGGCCCACCCGGGGCGCAAAGTTGTTCTTGTCAGGTTCGTAGCTCCGTGTACGACCGTCGATGAAGCGAGATAGACCAGGCACAAGGTTCAAAGCCGGATCATTGAAGCTGCTCTCGACCTGCTGGTTAACTTCCTTTGCCGGCGTATTGTACTCATAGCGCAAACCATACGAGAGGGAGAGATCTCGCCGTACGCGCCAGTCGTGCTGCCCATAAAAGTTGATCTGGTAAAAGCGGAGGTTAATGCTTGCGTCGCTGCCGGCCGTCAAGGTTTGAAAGAAGCCGCTGGCAGCAGCCGCCGCCGCCAGGTCTATGGGCTGCTGGAAAGTATTCGTAAAGAGGAAATTGTTGTCAGCATCGAGGCCGACTTCCGGAGCTCCATTAAAGGTGATCAAGGGGCGAAAATTACGTGGCAGGTCACTATTTAACTCAGTCCGCCGGTTGTCTGTGCCGAAAGTAAAGCTATGACCGTTGCGGCGCACGGTTAATTGATCGGCAAACTGGTAAGTGTTGTTGACTCGCTTCTGTGGAAAGTTGAATACATCGACGCCCACAGGACTGAAGCCCGCGATTAACACTTGTCCGACCGGCCCTAACAACTCTTCCGTCGTGCCCCCTGTTCTGAAAAGCACATCTCCGGTATTAGCAACTATGCGATCATTGACGCGGTCGATTGTCGGCACGGTCACATTAGTTAGAAGCGGCGCGTTGAGGAGAAAAGGTTCATTCGGGAAATTGTTTGAGGGGACCAAAAACTCACGGTCATGTACGTCATCGAAACGCAGTCGCGTGCGTCCATAAGAAAGGCGAACTTGATTGAACATTAAGGTGGCTGCGTCAGGCCCGCTTAACTCGCTATTGAAAAAGAAAGAGAAGTTTTGTGTACGCACACGGGGACGCAAAGTTGAAAAGAGCGCGCCGCCGGCAACCGGAATATCTCGCCAATCATCGGTAAAATTGTAGCGTCCTGTAACAGATTGCTGCCGCCCGCCCAGTCCAAAATTGTGATCATACTTGGCGGAAAAGATCTTGCCTCTACCATTGGCCGGCAGGAGCTGTGTGAAAGTATTTGCGCCATAAACACCGTTTGGGTTGTTCGGAAAAGGAAAGAGACTGAAGATGGCGTCACCTTCCGTGGTAGTTGGTATCGAAAACTCAGGCTCACCCGTAAAAGGATTCATAAATATGCCGGAAGCCCCTGTGCCGAACGCCCCGCGTTGCGTCACCGTAGGCACAGCAAAACTGGCTTCTTTGGTGGCGTTCAATAGATAGCCTTCGGCTGAGAAGAAGTAAAAGGCCTTATCTCGAATGACCGGGCCTCCTAACACCACACCTCCCTGTCCAAGGGTAAAAGAATCTTCCTTGCCGCTCCGATTGTTGACAGTAAGCGGACGGCCGTTTACGGGCAAAAACTTGAAGGTCGCGTCAGGCCCGGAGAAGTCGTTGATGAACTGAGAAGCAACGATGACCGATTGATTTCCGGAGGTTAGCGGCGTTACCGCATCGCCGTTCTTCGTGTCGAAAAAATTACGCGCGTTCAATTGGCTTGAATTGAACATGCCGTAAGCGCTGCCGTGAGTTTCGTTTCCTCCAGACTTCGACACGGCGTTCACCTGAGCGCCAATGTTTCGTCCGAACTGGGCGGGGGCCAGCAAGGTAATAGCCTGATATTCTTTGATGGATTCGATAGACTGCGGCACCAGCGCCAAAAACCCCTGCCGGCGCACGCCAATGTCTTCGTCGTTATTGTCTGAGCCATCGACTGTAAAGTTGTTACCACGCGAACGCAGACCATTCACCGCAAACTGGCCCGCTGAGCCCACGCCGGCGCCAATGCCGGGACCTGCTCCGTTGCCGATCGTCTGAGGAGGCGACGCCACACCTGCCAACAGCAAGGCAAGTTCATCAAACGTGCGGGTCTGTGTAGCTCCGCCCAGGGGCAAAGTAGCTGCTTCGTCCTCTGTGAACGCGCCGCTTCGCCGTCCGTCCAAGGTGTTGATCTCTGCCCTGACATCAGTGTTTCTAGCCGGCGGTGGGCCAGTCGAACCGGCTGAAGGAGTAGGAGTGGGAGTCGCTGTACTGGCGGCTGTCGCCGGATCGAGTTGGACGGGAACGGGCACTACTTCACCAGTTCGCGTGATGAAAAGGCGCTGTACTACCTCTTTGGTTTGATAACCAGGCGCTGACACCCTGATAGTGTAGAACCCTGGATTCAATAGTCCCTGGTAGAAGCGGCCCCGCGAATCGGTGCGCTTTGTTATGACCAGGTTAGTCTGTTGGTTGATGATGTCTGCAGTTGCGTTGGGAATGGGTTCGCCAGTTTGACTGTTTGTGACAGTTCCTTCAAAGGCTCCGGTCACAGTGTCCTGGGCACTGGTAAAACTCGTAAGCGCAAGATATGGCGATAAGGAGAGTGCGCAGATCACCAGCAAACGAATTACTTTCGAGTCGTGATATCTGCCATCAAGCAAGCACCAGGTACTGAGTGCGCAGATCACCAGCAAACGAATTACTTTCGAGTCGCGCATTTTGGCTCCTCCCTGGAGTCGAGGTCACTAGGTTGCTTCGGGCTTTTCGAAAAAGCCCCGGGCCAAAATCCCGTATTCTTATTGCGAACAATCAGCATTGCTGCGGGTGATGGTGGACCCGAATCGCAATTGATACTCTGCCGAAGTAATAAAGCCGCAGATCATGCCGCGGTAATTATTTGGCTCCCGATTATTAATGACATCCAACCAGAAGGCGTAGCCACTCTCATCCGGATTTCTCTGTAGATAGCCGAAATACTCCATCAAAACAAAGACTGAGTTAAACTCCTTCTCCACAAAGGCCTGATTTTCCGCCAGTAGCAACAGTACGTTTCCTCTTGTTAGGTCACCTGTTAGCAAACCAATCACGAGGAAGGCCCGTTGCTCCGGTGTCGGAACAATACCAGCATTCGCGTAAAGCGTATCCACATAATCAACACTGTTGAGCAGATCATAAATGCTCTTGAAAGCAGGCCGTGCGACAAAGTCATCCGCCAGCGCCACCTTTGTCTGTTCCAGATTGGGTCCGACAACCAGATGGTTGCGGTCACTCTGAAACTCTGCAAACGACAGTCGCCGGTTGAAGGCTGCCTTGTAGAGGAGATATACGAACGTGCCGGTTTGCTGAAATTCCTGCTCGGCAAAGAACGCGCCCGAGACCCCAATGCGCCGGGAATGGATGCATAATTGATCATTGCCACATTGTTGAATTTGACTGGTCCAATAAGCAAAACCTCCCGGATCCGGCTCCCGGTTAAGAAAATCCAGGTAGTGCTGGCGAACAAAGAATTCTGTCTGATCAATTCGATTAACTGGCAACCCTTCAGTAGACACGCTGAAGTTGTCGAATATCGCCGCGTCTGGATTAAGTGTCGACTGTGTGGTTCCGGCTGATAGCTCAGCAGTCAATCCGGTGACTGGTTTGGAGATGCTCGATGTATATCGCAAGGTCCAGACCATAGCATCAGGACTGGTTTCAAAGTTGATCGTCTGTGCGGGCGTGTCAAAGCGGAATCGCCAGAAGCGGTGCGCCACCGCATCGTAGGGGATCCCCGTCGAGAACTTGGTGCCGCCAAGATTTGTTTGGAAGAAGAGCATCGTGATGCCCGGGTCGGCTTGAGTGTGCTCCTGCGTCTTAGCGTTGGTTAAGGAGGGATCCGTTCCAGCGGCGAAACGATACCAGTTGTCCCCATCGTTCCCCAGGGCAAAGGTCGAGAGGGCGCCCTCTTCCGGAGGGACCTGCACTGCTTCAATGCTCACTGTCGGTGTGGCGGTAAGATCAATGGGCGCAATAAGCACGATACCATTGAAGTTGGCGCCGTTCGCTCCGCCAAGCGGTGTAATAACCAACTGGCCATTTACAACAGTGACCGTGACATTTGGATTGTTGGATTGCGGCGATGTTGTCAGCGTCCCCGGCGTGAAATTTGGTCCCACAGTGCCGTTGTCAAAATTCTGACTTGGTGTTGGAGTCGGCGTCGGATTCGGTTGTGGCGTACCAAGGAAGTTAGATGTCTGATCACCACTGAGGTTATTGAAGACCTGATTGAGTGGCGAAAAATCAAGACCGAACTTCGTTGGCGTTAGAATGTAGTTTCCACCGGCTGCGACTTGTGGAAAAGAGTAGTTACCAATGGCGTCGGTCTGCTGTGTTTGAGCACCTGCGCCGGCAAGGGTCATCGTCACGGCAGGAATACCGTTACCATTAGAGTCTGTCACGCGCCCGCTGATACTGAAGTTAAGAAATGAGCCGAAGAAATTTGCATTTGCAACACTAGCTGTAAGACCCTGGAAAAAGAGATTTTGTGGCTCGAAGAGGAAGTTGATCTTTGACGGAGTGATGGTATAGGTCCCCCCACTCAATACCGTGAAGATGTAATTGCCGTTAATGTCAGTAATGGCTACCGCTTGCTGAGTACCCGTTAAAGAGACCGTAACGCCTCCCAAGCCTCTTTCGGTATTATCAAAAATAGTGCCACTGATTGTTACCGTCTGCACCTGGGCCAATACGAATGGGCTTAGGCTATCGACAGTCGCACATAGCGTCAGTGTTTGCGGATCGGAAGAGGTCGTCCGATCCACGAGCACGCCGTTTTCGCCGTGCAAGATTCGCAAGTTTGAAAAATTGGTACCGACTTCCAGAGTGGTGCAGCCAATAATTGGGCCATTCGTAGTTGCGGTGGTCGTTATATCTACTCCAACAGGATCGGCAATGGTATAACCAAATGGCAATGAACCTGCCCTCGTAGCATCGATGTTGTGCAGCGTTGTTGTTCCCGCCGTTGTGACATTGGCAAAGGTGAGAGTTATGCCATCGTTAGGAAACTGAATCGTGACGTTTGAGCCGGCCGGCGTGGCTACAGAGACCTGGCGGGCCGCAACGAAATCGGCACCCGTCTGGTTTATCACCAACCCGTTAAATGTGCGGCTTGTAGGCGTGAAGACCACTTCAGTCGCTGCAGGTGTCACCGTGTAGCTGCCGCCGCTGCTCAGGTTAGGGAATGAGTAGTTGCCATTTATGTCTGTCATCGTAGTCGCAGACTGTGTGCCGGTCACAGAGACGGCGACATCGCCAACTCCGATATTTCTTAAATTCACCACGCGGCCCGATATGGCAACAGTGGGGACGGTCACCTGGCGACAAGCGGAGAATTGTGAGGTGTTGTTGCTCGGATCCGTTGCGGTCGCAGTAATTAGCTGGCCCAGAGCCACTGTAGCCTGTGGTGTCACGGTGAAGCTGGCATTCCCAGCTCCGTCGGTGGTCGCACTTATTGAAGCGATGTGCGTCTGACCTTCGCCTGCGCCCGAAGGATCACAAGCAGAATTAGCGTAGAATTGAAGCGTGAACGTAGTGTTTGCTGTGCTCGTTAACGCGCCCTGAATGGTTGTGACACCGCTGGCAGTAGTTGCCGAATTTATCAGCGGGGCAGCTTGATTGTTATTGCCGCCGTTAACTAGACGAATCCCCAGGCCGCTGTTGGAGAAGATTGAGTTCGACAGAATCGCATTACCGCTTCCGGCATTGAGATTCACGCCATCGCCACTATTGAATACGATCGTATTGCCGGCGCCGGGTGTAGTTCCTCCTATTAGATTGCCAATTGTCTGGAAGAAGCTCACACCTATGCCATTAGCCAATACAATCGTTCCTGTGACATCTGTGCCGATGAAGTTGCCTTGTATTAAGTTTCCCGTAGTGATTCCGTCTCTGACGTCCAGACCGGCAAAATCATTACCTGAAATGACGTTGCGAGAGCCTGCCACGGTGCCGCCAATCACATTGTTGGTTGATCCATTGGCGATAAAGACTCCACCCACACGGTTTCCCAAATCCGCGGTGCCTGTTACATCAGTGCCGATAAAGTTGCCGAGCACCAAATTTGCAACAGCAGCGCCACTCCTTATATCAACACCTGCGAAGCCGTTTCCCGAGATAACATTCCGGGCTGCGGGTGTTGTGCCGCCGATGGTATTGCTGCTGGAGGAAATCAATACTCCGGCATCCGTCGTGCTGCCTTGATTTACGGTTCCAGTTGCATCTGTGCCGAGGAAGTTACTTTCTATTTTGTTGCCACCATTTGTTGCTAGCACGATCTGACCGTTCGCGAAACCACCTCCATCAAAACGATTGATAACCATTCCCCTGACCGTGCTGTTTCCTGCGGTAATAAGCAGTCCACTTACGGGAGCCCCCGCGCTGGCCCCACTTAACTCAATTAACGGTCTGCCGGCAAAACCCGGCTGCGTCGTACCATCGAGGATGACTGGGTCTGTGATCTCCGGCAGCGGAGAAACAGGCGTGATGGTCTGTACGCCAGAGCCAGGAATAGCGAACGTTATGAAATCTGTGCCACTGGCAGCATTCGCATCGAGAATGGCTTGCCGCAAAGAGCCGGCGCCACTGTCGTTCGTGTTCGTCACGATGAAGCTGCTTGTCTCCCCTGAAACCTGAAGACAAGCAGAAAACTCGGACGTGTTTCCAAGGAGATCAGCGGCCGTAGCTGTGACAAACTTGCCGGCAGCCAGAGGCGTTTCAAGACTTATGGTGAAGCTGGCATTGCAATTAGCGTCGGTGGTCGCCTGTTCAATTCCCACCGGAAATTTGCCTTCACCATTGCCTGAAGGATCACACGTATCGTTAACGAAGAACTCAAGCAGGAACGTCGTGTTTGGCGTGCTGTTTAACGTTCCCTGGATAGTAGTGATGCCGCCCGTTGTCGTGGCTGACCTGAGCACCGGAAAATTCTGAAGCAGGTTGCCTCCCTGGTCGGCGTCGCACGCATCATTGGGCGTGATGCCGTCAACCGTTCCTGCTGGCGGCGGAAGCAAATTGATGCCGAGGCCACCATTATCAAAGATCAAGTTCTGCTGAATAAGATTGCGTTGATGTCCGTCAACCGTAAGGGCCACTGGCGATTGGTAATCGGGCTGATCTCGAAACCCATCGCCCCCGTTGAAGGCGATGAAGTTCCCGATAATCGAGTTTCGCGAAGCGCCCGCGCACAAGAACTGAATCCCGTGACCGCCGTTGCCCAACGCATTAAGGGCTTGGGGACCGACGCCGATCAGGTTGCCGAGAATGAATGTTTGGGTGACATCGCAGAGGCTAATCCCCACTCCCGCATTCCCGGAAATGGTATTAGCCTCAATAAAGTTCTGACTCGCCTGCGAGTTCGGAGAGCCGCCTCCTGTAACCGATACACCACTGAGTTGATTCGGAACTGCCGACGTTGCGCTGGCATCAGTCCCAATATAATTGTTCAGTATGAAATTGTTTGAGGGAGCTTGATCCAGTGTCTTAGTAATAGCGATGCCGCTTGTAAAACCGTTGATTACTAAACCGGTAACGGAATTATTGTCACCACTTATTTCGAGCCCGATTCCGGCCGGCGTGAGGCTGCCATTGATGACGATCTCTGGACCACTCGGATTTGTATTGCCTCCAAATACTGTCTGGGTGCTGCCGTCAATCGTGATGTCTCCCGCGAGGATCGGCAGCGGTGATAGGGGCTTAATGGTATACACTCCTCCGGCAAACCCGGGATCGCTGGTCGGGATATTGAAGGTGATTGTTTCTTCGCCGACCTGCTGGTTGGCAAAAAGAATTGCCTCACGAAGCGAACCCGGACCACTGTCGTTGGTGTTCCCTACTGCAATTATGGCTTGAGCGGCGTTAGGGGCCATAACGATCTTGCCGTCATGTTGTAAGGCGATGGCGCTGGGATGACCAGTGTTGGTATTAAGATCTGTCCTAACCTTTTCGCCGCTGCCAAAGCTTGCATCGGGATCGCCATCGGCGGCCTCGACTGTTAGGGCAACCACGCACGCCAACACCAACAACAGGGGCAGCAGATGGTTACGACCAGAGTGAGAAGTAGCCTTTCGAGGCATGGGTGTCTTGTCTCTTGTCAGAAGATATCTTAAGAATTAGTTGACCTTAAGAAGGGCTCTTAATTCTTTAGCAGGGACTATTTGGAGCCTGCATGCTAGAACCGCTATTATTTCATGTCAACAGATTTCTCTCTTCCGCGACCGGATCCGAGCCAAAACGAGCGCCTACGGCCGTCATCCGAATGTGGCCAGTCTATGAAGTTCCGGCTTGCAACTGATCCACCACCAAATCACACGAAATGACACCAAATATTTTGTTCGTGCGGTTTCGTGTGACTTGGTGGAACGTTATGCATTTTCGGCCGCAAACAAAAGGCCACTGAAATTAAGAAGCTTAATGGTGGTGAGTCTTTGCACCAATCGGATAAGATCGATAATATTCCAGTTTCTGGGGCAATCACCGCTCAATTAGGATGCAACCTAGACATGCAAGTGCGGGTCTAGCACCCAGGACCCGGCTCGGGCGTTATGAGATCCGCTCCCACCTGGGGGCCGGCGGAATGGGTGAAGTGTACTTGGCCCAGGACACTGACCTCGAGCGTACAGTCGCTATCAAAGTCTTACCGCGAGCGGCGGCAGCCGAATCGCAGAGCATGCGCCGCTTCATTCAGGAGGCAAAGGCTGTCTCCGCCCTCAACCACCCAAACATCATCACCATCTTCGAGATTGGGAAGGTGGATAGTGTGCACTTCATGGCGACGGAATTTGTCGAGGGCATCACGCTATTCGAACATATGAAGCGCTCGCGAATGACGCTCAATGAGATCCTGGACGTTGCCATTCAAGTCGCCTCAGCCCTGGCAGTGGCTCACGAACCTGGCATTGTGCACCGAGACATCAAACCCGAGAACATCATGCTGCGGCAGGATGGGTACGTTAAAGTTCTGGATTTCGGTCTGGCTAAGCTCACTGAACCTCAGACCGCAACGCCAGACGCGAATACGAGGGAGCTTGTCAGGACCAAGCCCGGCCTCATCCTCGGCACTTGTCAGTACATGTCTCCGGAGCAGGCGCGCGGGGAGGAGGTCGACCGAAGAACTGATATCTGGAGTCTTGGCGTAGTCATGTATGAAATGATTACCGGCCGTCCTCCATTCAGCGGAAAAACAACTACTGACTTGTTGGCTTCTATTCTGATGATTGAGCCAAAAAGTTTGTCCGAACCGTCATCACAGTTTCCGGAGGAGTTGACACGCATTGTGATGACAGCCCTGGCCAAAAAGCGTGCTGAACGCTACCAGTCGGCAGGAGATCTGTTAACCGACTTGCGACTGCTGAAGCAGCGGCTTGATTTCGAGTCTGGCATGGAGCGCATCACCCGCTCTGTGGACGAGTCGTCAGTTCGCACTCTCTCTCCAGCTGAGGTGAAAACAACGCAGCCAGTCAGAAGCGCACCGCGTACGAGGCGTCTCACAAAGGCCACGCCCCGCCGTCAGGCGCGCCGGAGCATCGATTCGCTTGCGATTCTTCCACTTGCAAATATCAGTGACGAGCCGGAAATGGAGTATCTATCAGACGGGATCACGGAAAGCATCATTAATACGCTGTCACAAATTCCTAAACTCAGGGTAATGGCGCGGAGCACGGTCTTTCGCTATAAAGGGAAAGAAGTGGATCCGAGACGGGTGGGCGAATCGTTAGGTGTGCGAGCGGTTTTGAGTGGTGAGGTTTTACAGTTAGGACAAAACCTCATAATCAAAGCCGAGCTACTCGATGTCTTAGATGGATCTCAGCTATGGGGCGAGCAATTTAATCGCAAGCCTGACGATATTCTGGCTGTTCAAGAGGAAATATCGAGCGAGATCGCTGCGAAGCTTCGCCTGAAATTAAGCGGCGAACATAAGCAGCGACTTAAGAAACGCCCTACCGAAAATACCGGCGCCTATCAACTTTATCTAAAGGGTCGTTATTTCTGGAATAAGCGGACGGAAGAAGGATTGCGGAAAGGTATTGAGTTTTTCAATCAAGCTATCGGAGAGGATCCTCTGTATGCACTCGCTTACGTGGGCTTGGCCGATTCGTATGACATGATGGCGACCTACAACCTTTCGCCGCCGAAAGCAGTCCTGGACCGCGCCAAGGCCGCCGCCGAAAAGGCACTTGAAATCGATAATCAGCTCGCCGAGGCGCACACTTCGCTGGCAAAAGTTAAATTTGACTATGATTGGGACTGGGTGAGCGCCGAAGCCGAGTTTAAGCGAGCGCTGGAACTCAACCCGAATTACGCCACCTCCCATCATTGGTACTCATTGTACTTGATGGCAATGGGCCGTTTCCTTGAGGCTGCTGCTGCAATCAAACGCGCTCAGAACCTGGATCCTCTCTCTCTTACCATCAATGCGACAGCAGGCCTCCCCTTCTACTGGTCTGGCCAACCAGAGCAGGCAATCGACCAGTTCAAGAAGACTCTTGAGCTCGATCGCACTTTCTCGCTGGCGCATGTCCTGCTAGGTCAGGCTTATGCACAAGCCGATCGCTTTCAAGAGGCGGTGAACGAGTTACTACGAGCGAGAGAGCTCGACGATACACCGCGGGTGCGTGCCATACTTGGGTACACTTTGGCGGTTTCCGGACAGGTGGCGGAGGCTCGGAACATCTTAAAGGAACTCGAGGAGCTGGCTGGAAGAGAGTATGTATCACCCTACTTCAAAGTACTCATCTACAATGCACTTAAGCAAAATGATCAGGCCCTCGAATGGCTCGAAAAAGCCTATGAAGAACGGAGTGAATGGCTGGTCTGGCTAAATGTTGACCCAAAACTAGATGCCCTGAGGGACGATTCTCGATTTAAGGATCTTTTAAACCGCCTCAGATTTCCCAGTAAGACGAACCGACAAACCGCTTAGCCAGTTAGCCTCGGCATGCCGCAGACGAAATTTTAAGATTCAAAAATCAACCTCAAGCTGGTAATCTATGGAAGCGGGAATTGTTCAACCATTTCCCGATAGTAGAGACCCATCAACTAGAGCAGCCGTCGCTCTTCAAGTAGTGCCGCTTAATTCTGCAACCCCTTAAATGCTGCTAGTTGGCTTGCTTCCCCGACCGCGCAGGCTGTCAACTCGCGCCTAGCTAACGCGCCCCGCGTTCCAAAAGAGGTCAGGTAACGTTTTTCTGTCTCGGCACCTAACTCTATGTTTCCAATTGGAAGAGCACTACTCGTAATCAACCGTACGTCTGGAGCTGGTCAACGTGGGGTCGTCACGGAGAAGCTGACCAGCATGTTTCAGGAAGCCCTGGAGCACCTGAACGACGTGCGCGTTGAGATGGTCGACACCCACATGGCCACTCGCGCTTGTGTAGATCGGTTTATAAGGAGTTCTGAGGCGCCAACGGTGGTTGTCGCCGGAGGTGGCGGCGGAACCTTGCGTGCTGTGGTAGAGGGAATTTGTGGCGAAGACCCCTCAAAACCGTTGCCGGGGAAAGAACGTGTTCGGGTCGGGGCGCTACGCATGGGTTCGGGGAACGTTCTGGCGAAGCGTCTCGGAGCCCCACGCGACCCAGTCACCGGACTGCGCGGCCTGCTCGAGAACCTGGCGGCCGGGCTGACCGCGCCTTGTTGTGTGATGCGTTGTGAAATCTGGAAAGGCAAGGGACTTTCCGAGGTTCACCACGCAGCTACACTTGGTGGGTTGGGGCAGTTTGGTCGAATCCCCGGTGATCTCGCCCGCTGGCATGTCCGTTTGCCACGTCTTCATAGGAGCTTCGCCGGGTCATTAGGCCTTGAAAGGTTGACCAACCTGGAATATACCGTGGCACTTTTTCTCCGCGCTGTCTCTTGCGCCTTGTCCACCAAGTCGGCAGAAACTATAGAGGTCCACTTCCGTAATCAAAAGACGCGTCTGCAACTTCTCTCGGGAGTGGCAATGGCTTTCCCGATCAAAGCCTTGCCTTTCAGACCGTCGGTGAGACCAGAGGCTATATCAATTTACCTAGTCCCATTTAAGGGAAGGCTCTCGTCTCTTCGCCAACTGTATCCCCGGAGTCTCATTCCTCACACTCTATGCCACAGGCTCGAAAGCAATGAGCAACTCGAGATTCACTTGATTGATCGGGATTGCATCGATTTTTTTCTCGACGAAGATCCGCTCACTGCCTGTTGTCGGTTAAGTTTTGGGGTTGCGGGCTCACTCGCCTTCATACCTGGATCTGATTATCGAGCCCGAACTCAGGAAGGAACTGCTGTTTGACTCTTCACGTTTCTATCTTAGGAATCGATGGCAGCGGCAAGAGCACTGTCGCAGCCGCCTTGCCTGCTATCCTGGCCGCCGCCGGTGACATCGTTACAGGTTCAGCCAGTGAGTCGTTCCGCGTGGCCGCCTCAGCCGAAGACCTCCTGGCGTTTAGTTTCTATCCCGATGGTCTACCCCCGGCGGCGCGTCTCGCTATGAAATTTAAACGTGCTGCCAAAAAATTTACGGCCTATCCAACCGTATATCCCCTTTTTAAACTTGCGCAAATGCTTTCACAGGACTGCGCCGCCCAGGCCCTGGCTGAGCGTTATGCGGCAGCGGTCTTCGTGAGCGATGGTAATACTTGCCTCTCCACCGCGGGACGAGCCGCCAATTACATCCGAGCAGCCAGTTCTGGCAAACAAACAATAGCATCTGTTCCAGAAGCGGATGACCTGCGCGCCACCTTCGCCTATATTTTTGACGATGTCCCGGTTCCGAAAGAGAGCCGGCTAAAGCTGCCATCACTTGGCAAGGGAAAGCTAATCTACAGACTAGACAAGCTCCTTCGGCTCAAAGCGGTGTGGCTGCCAGACGTTGTAGTCTATCTAGACCTTTCCCCCGCAGTCGCTCTCACGCGTATCAAATCTCGCGGGATAAGAATTGACCGGCATGAGAACCTGTCGGACCTGACCCAGGCACGTGAGATGTATCTTAAGACAGTCGCGGCCTTTCAAGGGTATCGATCTGCCGGAGTTGCGCACCAGCTCCAAGTCGATGATCTGACAGTCGGTGAGACCATTTCTGCCGTGCTCGAAGCGCTTAGACCACACCTGATATCGGCGGGTGTTCTAACGCCAGCCCAGACCTTACCCCTCGGCACGACTCAACTCCGAGACGGCACTATTCGTCGGAAGGCATTAAATCATCGGTACCTGTTTCGATACCTTTTTCCTAAGTGGTTCAGCGGAGCCTGGCGTGAGCCTACTTTCTTCCTCTCAAAAGTCGGACGCCTTTTCTTGCGACAAGGGTACTCCGCAAGCGTCATGCGAGCGATCTATGATAAGAATGAAGGTCAACACGGTTTGTTTGATCGCATCTTCTTCCAGTATCCACTACATCGCGCGGTCTACGACCGTCTGCAGATTCTCGTCAGCAAAATAAGGCCTGAGCTGGAGGCGCGACTGTCGAGTGGCCGAGAGGTGAGTGTGCTCACCGCACCGAGCGGTTTCGCCTACGATATCTTCCAGCCGCTGGAAGAGATTGCTCAGCGTGAGCCTGATGCAATGAAGCGCGTTCGAATCGTCGCAATAGACTTGGATCCCCATGGTGAGTTGGAAAGTACGCTGCGGGAGCACGCCCAAAGTCTCGGCATCCGGCTCACATTCGTACGAGGCGACATCACGGACGACCATGTCCGGAGTCGGCTCGAGGAAACAGCGCCATTTGACCTTGGTCTTTTTGTGGGATTGTCAAGTTGGTTACCGAAGCCACACATGTTGGCCCATCTTTCTTTCTTGCGCAATAACCTGCTGCCAAACGGACGACTGATTACCGATTGCTTCACACCTGATTCATACGCGCTCTCCGGTCGATATATTGGTTACAAGGCTAACTACTACACACCAGAGGTTTACCGAGCAATACTCGACTACTGCGGTTTTGACGGCCTTAGTGCGGATGTAGAGTCGGGACGGGATAGTATTAACCATGTTTTCGTTGCCGCTCCGCGTGTGAATTGGACACTGCACGATAGCCCGCCAGCGGTTGCCTTCGCGCTCGCAAGCCAACAATCATGAGATGGGGCTGGATATATTCAATAAGCGCTCGCGGCCACTTCTCTTTCGACGGTTGTCAGAGGAACTGTTCGATATCCTGATTATCGGCGGAGGAATTACGGGGGCATCTATCTTCCGCGATGCGGCCCTGCGCGGATTGCGAGTAGCGCTCGTAGAGGCTAAGGATTTTTCCTCAGGAACCAGCGGACGTAGTTCCAAACTCATCCACGGCGGTCTGCGTTATATCAAGAACCTCGGTCTTGGCCTGGCCTGGGAATCATGCCATGAGCGCAACCTTCATGTGCGGCTCAACAAGCGTCTGGTTCGACCTTTGCCTTTCCTCGTCCCGCTTTATCGTGACCGGGGAGAGTCGCGTTGGACAATGCGGATCGGCATGATTCTTTATGAAGCGCTTTCCGGGTTTAACAATTATCGATTTCACAGATTCCTGAACCGAGAAGAAACCCTCTCAATGGCTCCTGCATTACCCTCGCAACAGCTAATTGGGGGATGCCTATACTACGACGCGGTGGTAAACGATAGCCGTTGGACGATCGAGGTGATAAAGGACGGCGTACGGCATGGTGGCATCGCCATCAACTATGCTCCAGTCACGCAGTTACTTAGCACCGGTGCGCAGGTCTCGGGAGCGAGAGCATGTGACCGGATCGGTGGATCTGAATACGATGTTCGGGCCAAGACGGTCATCAATGCATCCGGTATCTTTGCTGATCAGATACGCCGTCTTGATGGCTGCAAGGCACAGAATCTTCTTCGGCTTTCCAAAGGGACACATTTAGTCTTCGCTGAGGAGGACGTCCCTCTCTCAATCACAACAGTTTTCCCTTCACCCCTTGATGGAAGATCACTATTTTTGGCGAAGCATGAGGGATGTTTTCTGTATGGAACATCGGACCACTGGGAAGAAACTGATCCAGACTTACCAATACCCGGTCCAACTGATGTTGATTATCTTCTTTCTTCGCTCAAGGCTTTCATGCCCGAGGCCCAACTCGATCGGAGCAAGGTACAGTTTGTTTACAGTGGCTTTCGCCCGCTCGTCTGTTCCGAAAACCGTGGCACCGAGTCATCATCCGTGAGTCGCGAAGACTATATTGAGATCTCTCGATCAGGTCTCGTAAGCGTGGTAGGAGGCAAACTTACGACAGCGAGAGTGACCGCTGGTCGGGTCCTCGACCGTATTATCAAAAGAAACGGAAACAATTTTACGCGGTCCAAGTGCCAAACTCACAGAATGTCTATCGGGGGCACGAACGAAGCGATTGCTGAAAGCCTGTCTCACTGGGTTAGGAAGTGTCCGAAGCTCACGCCCTATTTCCGAGTTCTCTATGGGCGCTATGGCCTTGACGCACACGAAATTTGCGCCGAAGCAATACGAATTAGCGAGGGACTGCATTCAGACTACAAGGCCGAGCCTCTTCGAGCTGAGGTGCAATACGTCTGCCGTCACGAGATGGTTTGCACTCTTGAAGATCTTATAGACCGTCGGGCGGGCTTCTTGTCCTGGAATATCGCGAAGAGGCTCGAACGTCTGGGATACGGTGCAGAAGTCATTCGCGCCGAATTGGATCTGACTGAAAAAGAGTTTGAGACGCAATTGGTCGCTTACCGCAAACATCTTGACCGCTTCCATTCTTTACCCGAGGAAGCAGCTAAACCTAACGTCGGATTTGGCGAGAATTGACCGGTCTCGCTTTACTCTGGTGTCTCCTGAACCAACTGCGCATTACTAGCGAGCGGGTAAATTCAAATTAGTCGGTTCCAGCTTTTGAAGGGAGAAGTCATCCAACCATAGGTGGCCCGTAACTGGACAACCGGCGCTGCAGAGTTTTCGCCGAAGATTAATATAAATCCCGTTCGTTGTGGTTCCGGTGCTGAACTCCATTGAATAGTTCTGCCAATCGCTTGTGCCCGAAGCCAGCGTGGTCGATTCAGCTAATGGCTGGTCATCATTGCTCGCATCATTGATGCCCACGATTGGAAGACCACCAGTAGCCAGATCTTTGCTTCGGGCCCACCAGGTGAGCCGGTAATTTGATTTTGGCTGGACCACGACGAGCGTAGAAACCAGGTTCATCGACGCATTGCCTATCCCATTAAAATCAATGCGCAAGCTAAGCTTCCCTTGATGCGGGCTACCGCTGTCACGAGAAAAGCGCAGTTGTTCAACCCTAGCGTGCGTAAACTGCCAGCCAAATTCCTGTTTATCTCTGGAGATAGTGTCTTCGAAGCTGCCGTTATTAATCAGATCGGGCGCGGCTTTCCCATTGGACCACACTGAATAGGCCTGGGCGAATTGACCTTCGTTGAGCAAGGCGACAACGAAGTCTCTTCGATCTCTTTCTGACATGTCTTGTGGCCGAATTGTCCTCATCGCCTCTTCAATTTTTTCATGGCTGACGAACGAGAGTGCAAGGATGAGGCGTTCTGAAGGGCTCTGAGGATTGATAACTCGCTCGATTGCTTCGGTGTTGCCGCCATAAGCTTCCCAGGCAAATCCAATCACGTCGGGCGCATAGACAGGGTTGCTGCTCATAGCGCCTTTAAGTTCTACAAAAGCCTCTTCACGCTGGCCTGCAGCCAAGAGGACTTTTCCGAGCATCCAACGCGGCTCTGCATAATAAGGGGCCCGCTGCACTGCCTCTTTGAAAGGTTGAATTGCTCCCACGACATCGCCTGCAAAGTAGTGAGCATATCCAAGTCTGAACCAAAGCTGGTAATCGTGTGGTCTTAGGGTTATTGCCCGCTCGTAGGTTTGGTATGCTTGCTCGAAATCGCCGGAATTCAGCAGGGAGACGGCTTGTGCAAGATAGGCTTCAGGATCTGACGGAGCTAGAGCTATTGCCCTTTCGGCAGGCTGACGTTCGCCAGTGCTAACTGCTTGGTATGCGAGTTCCCGGGAATATGCCGCGCGACCAACCGCGATCATTGCGCAAACCAAAACGATAAGAAGGAAGATGGCAACGGCTATGCGCAAGATATGAATGAGAAGCTTAATACAGATCAAGCTTTATCCGCACTTTTTCGGATCGCAATCACCATTCAGATCCGGGTGCTTACATTTCTTGCTCGGATCCTTTGGCGGCTTTGTGCAAACCTTGCACCGGTTGGAGCTCTTGTCGAATACAGGCAGACTAGCTGGGCACTGACCATTATTTGCCTTCACTGATTCGAGTGCACAGCTGCCGTCGCCCTGGCGTGCATATCCAGAAGGGCAAGCTCCATTGCCTGAATTTTGTGTCTGAATGCGGCAAGCAGAAGCTGGCGGGAAACTGGCATCATACACATAACCCGCTGGGCACGTAGCGACGCCTCTCGCATCGAAGGTCGCTTTTGCTGCAGCTGGAAGAGTTGTCTTCTTGGACTGGCTTTGCGCGTAGGCGCCGGCGAGGAGCAGCATAATACTCGCAACAGCAAGCAATGAGGCGAGAAGGATTCTTTGCCGTCTTGGCAGCATTACTAATCTCCTTAGTAGTGAGAGTTAAAATCAAAGTTGCGCGAAATTTTGCTCATTTGAAACACTATTTCGAGATTTTCAATCTAGCATCAGGATCTGGGCCAATCAATTACACTAAAGGCTGATTTTTTGAAACTTTCCACAAAATCTGGCCATTTTTGACGCGTTTTGAGAGTATTAGTTAGATCTCTCTGCGCGGCTGCCGATCTGCAGCACTAAGCTCGACAGTTGCAATCATCGCGAGGACTATAAGAACCAGCGCATTGATTGTTATATGGAGGCCAAAATCTACGAAGCTATGGATCGACACGGCAAAAATGCCTGCGAGGGCACCCAAACACGCGCCGCGTCTAAACGGATTTGCTGATTGAAGTATAAAGGCAGAGCGTCTAATCAGAACGATCATGAACCAGGCTGCGAATATCCCGCCGAACAGTCCCGCGCTGGCGAGCAGTTCCAAATAATCGTTATGCGCCTCACGCGGAACAGACAGCCCTGAAGCGTCATGATATTGAGGTATCGAAGTTGAATAGCCGCCGAAACCTACCCCGGCTAAAGGATTCGCAGAACACAGACGCAAGGTTGCTTTCCAAATGTCGAAGCGGGTGGTGTTCTCTCGCAGTTCGCCAGCGCCCGGGTCGCGCCCTATTTCACTAATAGTTGTGCCGTCTTCGCCAAGCTCTATAGCCTGCAATCGTTTTGAAAGCGGCTCACCGCCCACCCAAAAGATGGTAAAGGCAATAAGTGACAGTAAGGGCAGCACCATTAGCGCCCGAAAGACAGGCGAGTTGGTAATAGTCGAAAACCTCTGCCACGGGCCACGGCGCCAGTCGATTATTCGCGTCGTTGTATGAACTTTGCTCCAGAATATCGTGACGAAAACGAGTTGAGCAAAAATACTCAGGATACCACC
>DATEUF010000331.1:0-3461 GCA_035283325.1 Pyrinomonadaceae bacterium
CCGCCGGCCGCCGCGTCCGTGCCCTGGCGTCGGTGATAAACCGAGGGGTTTGAGGGCCGCTTAAAGTTTTCCGTAGAGCCGCCACCGGTCTCCTGGGCACAAACCAGACCGGCGGCCACCAAAATAAGAAGGATGCCGATCTGAAACAGGACCCCTTCTTGAAGACTCCTCATCAATGCTCCAAGGATCCAATGTAGTTACTGTTCTTCACCGGCATAATACTCAATTCAGGTTGAATCGTGAATCGGCTCTCTCGGGTTAATCAGAGTCTGGTCTTCAATTCATATATTTAGCAGCAAACTCCTGCCACTTTTTCTGCCTCAAAGGATTGGCCAGCAAATACAGAGTGCAACTGAAGACCATCCGAATCTCAGGATTAGGAGGAAACCGCTATGTCCCGACGGCGTTCTCGTCTGATGGCGTTCCCAGTCCTATTTCTCATCCCGTCTGCGATCACGGCGCAAGACCCACTTCCCGACAAACGTGAAGTGCTCGAGCAAAAGGCATTTCAGTTGTTAGACAATGTTGCAGACACCATAACTAGCCTGCGCTCGCCCGGGAATCGGATCCAGTTCGCCTGTACTGTGGCCGACCTGCTTTGGCACCGAGATGAGAAACGTGCCCGCGCGCTTTTTGAAACAGTGACACGGGAAATGGCCGCCACCGTTGCAAGCCTGGATCGAAGTGATTCACAGGACCAGTTGTTAGTGTCCACGGACAACTGACCCCTGACCAATTCGCAATTCCTTACTTCTCGCTGTAGCATAGCGCCAGCATGAAGAGCTTGGACCACTACGTTGGACAAGTCCTCGACGACAAGTACCGCCTTGAAAAATTGCTTGGCCGCGGTGGCATGGGCGCGGTCTACCTCGCTACACACCTTGGCACAGAGCGATATGTAGCTCTGAAATTGATCACCCCGCAGCTAATGCGCAACGAGGAATTTGTTCAGCGCTTTAAACGCGAGGCTCGAGCGGCGGGGCGTTTGCGTCACCCAAATGTAGTAGATGTAACTGACTTCGGCTTTGCACGTGCGGATGGAGAGCCGGTGGCGTATTTGGTAATGGAGTACCTTGATGGCTGTACCCTTGCCGATGTTTTGCGAGAGGAGAAGCGATTATCGCTGGATTGGGTAGCTGATATTCTCGAACAGGTGTGTTCGGCGGTCCATGAAGCTCATCAACAGGGTATAGTTCATCGGGATCTCAAGCCTGAAAATATCTGGCTCGAACCAAATCGGCTCGGCAGCTATCGAGTAAAGGTGCTTGATTTTGGCATCGCCAAGCTTGCTGAAAGCGGTGTGCAGCAGGAGCAGGTACCAACGATGGACTCCCGAGCGCTCAGTCCTGTCACCGCGAGCGACCTGGAGTCTGATACGCTCCTTTATTCGGAAAACCCAGCCCAGGCTCCGAAAGATGCCCGCTTGCAGAAAGAGGCGGAGACTCAAGCCAGCGAGCTGGGCACGCAACGGGTGGCGGCGCCTACGACCTTAGCCCAAAGCCCAGCCATCGACAGCGTTCCTACGCAGCGTTTCTCGCGTTCCAAATCATCAGGGAATGATGGGCAAACTCTGCGCTTGAATCAATCAACCCTCCGGCCAGACCTTTCACAAGAGCCCACGGTGTCTGATCTGACAGCCTCGACCACACAGCTGACACACGCGGGCGCCATTATGGGCACACCCGTTTATATGTCGCCGGAACAATGCGCTGCGAAACCTCTCGACGCACGTTCCGACATCTACAGTTTGGGTGTCATTGCCTATCAGATGTTGGCTGGCGAACCGCCCTTTGTTGGAGACACCGCCAGCGTCATGCGAGAGCAGATTGATACGCAGCCACCCCCACTGCGCGAGCGAGCCGGGAAAGTGCCGGAGCGGGTGGCTAAAGTCATCATGTCAGCGCTTGAAAAGGACCCAGCTCGCCGCCCCCAGACCGCCGTCGCCTTTGCAAACTCATTACGTGCCCAAGCTGAAGGAATTGGTTCGCTATATCGGCGCGCATTCGCTCTCTACAGCGAGTATTTCCCTAAGTTCTTGCGGTTGTCTCTGATTGCCCATACTCCGGTGATCTTACTGACAATGGTCTTAATTGCGCTGGAACTGGTGGAAAACGCTCAGCCTCCGGGAACGACATTCACGAGGGTAGTAATAATAGTGGCTCTGGTAATCACCGCATTGTTGCAGGTGGTCGCATACTTCGTTGCTGCATCAGCCATCTCAGGCATAACTGCCGTGATCGTAACGCAATTGTCAGTTGCTCCTCTGCGCCCGGTAAAACTGCAAACAGCTTTTGCCGTACTGAAGCGACGTTGGCGCGCCTTCTTAAGAACGGCAATCCGCGTCACCTTGCGTATCGTTTTCGGGTTCGTGCTCCTCGTTGTTCCAGGCATCATTGCGTCAATCAGGTACGCACTCTATGCACCCGTAGTCTTAATAGAAGGCTTGGAGAAGAAAGCAGCCATGCGCCGGGCCCGTGAGTTGGCTTCGCGGTCGTGGAGAACGGTGATCATTGTTTCGATGCTCCAGTTTCTGATCCCGATGGCTGTAAGCCTGCTGATTGGCAGGCTTTCCATTGTGGTTGGTGAGAAACCGGCGAAGACGTCAGTGACGCATCAGATCTACCAACAACTTTCGGGTCTGATCAATATCGTCGTGGTGCCATTAATGTCGATCGTGCCGGCGCTGCTTTATTTGAGAATGAGACAGCTTGGCGGCGAAATTCTCTCTAGCTCACTCGCGCAACTTGAAGAGGTCGACGATCAGCGCAGCGACTGGCAACAGCGCATGCGCACTCGGCTAGCGGCAGTCGGTGATAGGAACAGTAGGAGTGAGAGCCGGACATAACTTCTAGTAAGAGTCCTAAGATGCACCGCGATCACTTCACAGCCGGTGTGGTTTTCGGCTCGTACGCAGGAACAGCGCGGCCCGCCAAACTCGCCACTGCTGCGGCTAATTGTGCGCGATCAACGGGTTTCGCGAGATGCACTTGGAACCCAGCCGAGAGGGCCCTTGATCGGTCCTCGTTTCGTGCATAGGCAGTTAGTGCCAATGCAGGGGTTTCCCCTCCTCTCGCTCGGGGGAGGGCACGTATCTTGCGAATCAGGCCGTAACCGTCTTCTCCCTGCATTCCGATGTCGGCAACCAGCACACCCGGCTTCCAATTAGCGAGATGTTCCAGCGCCTCACCCGCAGACGCTGCCGCGCGCACGTCCGCGCCATATTGCCCTAACATCATGGTGATAAGTTCGCGGGCATCAGCCTCATCATCCACAATAAGCACACGCAGACCCGCGAGCAGAGGCGAATGACTTGCGGGCACAACTCCCCTGGCTTTCGTTCGCCGCGATTGCACGTCCGCCGCCGAAAATTGCCGATCATGTGCGAGGATAAGCGGCAGGCTCACTATAAACGTTGCTCCCTGACCCTTACCCGCGCTTTCTGCCCTCACGACCCCTCCATG
>DATEUF010000332.1:0-13156 GCA_035283325.1 Pyrinomonadaceae bacterium
CCGCACTTGAAGGACTCACAGGAAAAGATATTGGACGCTTAATGGACGCGCGTATCGATCCAAAGCATCGCTGTGAGATTCCAAGAATAACCGAGGCACCGTTCCATTCACGTTACTGCCTTTCGCTGCGCTCCTCTCAAGCACATCATGATTGGCATCAGCAAAAGGCAGAGCGCTAGCCAGACTAGACAAGCTACCAGACATACCGCGAGAAACAGATGGACCAATGCCGCATGCGACTTTGTTAATACGAGCATCAACATTTCGCTATTGACCACAATCGGCATTGCTGCGCGTCACTACCGACCCGAAGCGGTGTTGATACTCAGTCGACGTGATGAACGCGCAAACCATGCCGTGGTAGTTATTCGGCTCGCGGTTGTTGACCACGTCCAGCCAGAAATCGTAGCCACCCTGATCCACATTGCGCCGGAGATAACCGAAGTACTGCATCAGCACAAAAGCGGGGTTGTATTGACTAATCTGCTTGACCTCACTGTACCTGGGACCGTTGGGATCAGGAATGTTCTTGAAATCCGGGATCTCGATCACGTCGCGCAAGACGAGCGCGCGGCTGCGACCTGCGTTCAGAGCCAGGATCTCTTGCTGTCGTTGCGGGTTATAGATCGAAGCAGTCAGACCAGCCGTATCGAAGAGCTTGTTGACCAACTCCGTATTGCTCATGGTAATAGGATAAGCCTGGAGGAAGGCCGGACGCTGCACCCACTCATCAGCGAAAGCCTGTTTCTTCGCCTCCAGATTAGAGCCGCCGATGACTTTGTTTCGATCCGAGGTGAACTCTGCGTAGTTTGGTTGACGACCAAAGCTGGCCTTGTAGAAGCGATAGACGTAGTAGCCGGTGTCTTGAAACTCCATCTCGACGAAGAAGGCCGCACTCACGCCGAGGCGGCGTTCATGAATGCATCGGACATCTGAGCCACACCGCGTGATCTCGTTGGTCCAGTAAGCGAGGCCGCCTGGGTCCGGCTCGCGGTCGAGAAAGTCCAGATAATGTTGACGGACAAAGAACTGCGTCTCATCAATCACGCTAGGCGCTAACAGCGGCTGCCATGAAGCATTGAAGTTTCTGCCGGATGTGTTCGTCAACTGCCTGAAGCCGGTCCCGTCAATATTTTTTACGAAGATGTCGACTCTGGTCTGAAACCGATTGGCGATGTGATAGATGATCCAGTTGCCATCGGGCGACCACGACGGATTAAAGTGGTCAAGGCGTTCATCGTCACAAGGCTGGAGAAATATGCACCCATCAAACAAACGACGATTGGTGCCGTCAGCATTCGCGATAAAGATATTCAAGAAAAAGTCCCATACGTTGCCCATGAAAACGATCTGATCGCCGGATGGCGACCATTTTGCGTAATCATCATTCCATCCATCAGTGGCTTGTCCGTTGGGAAGTTCCTGAAGATCCGTACCATCCGGCCTGATCGTGTGCATAATGGTTCCCCCGTAAACATGGCTAGGATCGGGATATATATACCTTGAAAACAAGATTCTTGATCCGTCAGGCGACCAGGATGGCCAAAGGTCCCATTCCGGACCATCTGTGACACTATGACGATTACTGCCATCGATATTAACCACAAAAATGTCCGAGTGTTCGTCGAAGGTAATCTTGTCGCCTTGGGGAGACCAGCTTATTGTGCTTGGTGAGCTGACCGGCGTGATCTCAGTCTTATTTGCTCCATCCCCATTCATTAAGCATATTGCAAAGCCGCCGGCGGGTCGTTCGCAAACAAAAGCGATCTTAGTTCCGTCAGGAGACCACGTTGGATAATCGTCCACTACAGCATTGTTCGTAATGCGAACCTGGTTGGTCCCATCAGCATTCATGAGGTAAATTTCCTTGTTACCGTCCCGGTCGCTGGTAAATGCGATCTTGCCGTTCTGCCTGGGTGCAGTGGTCTGAGCAACAGCAGGCGAAGCCAGACCGGCCAGCGCTAAGGCCAGGCCGAATAGATATCCAGTGACATGCCTTCTCTTTTTCATATAAGCCTCCCGCTCTCTTGCGAGTCCAGCGCCCGGCTGTTCTCTTCATCTAAAGACGCGAGAATCATAGTCAAGGCGTCTCATGCGATAGTCACTCTTTCTTCTCTGAGTCTCACGGCCCGAACCGCGGCCGATATTCGATTGAGGTGTTGAACGCTTTCACCATCTCAGCCTGAATCAAGTTGCCGTTGAATTGATCACGAACACGATCCTTGCCGGTCGGTGGCTGTCGAAGAATTCCAAACTAATGCGAGAATCGCGGTCTCCTATAACGAGATTGAAAGCCTGCCTCGGAGGAATTCGGGTCGGGCTTTCTTCTCAATCAATTGAACAGGAAAGACCAGCTTCTTACTTCGGTCTTTCTTGGTCGGCAGCCACGGTGTAGCCGGCAATGACAAACATGGCCGGCGTGCCGGTGGTGTTTCCTCTGCCGTTGATTGATGTCCTGAACTGATCGCCAATCTTCGCCAGACGAACCCCGAGTATGGGCGCCACGTAAGTGACCGAGTTCACGTTTGTGGCGGTGAAGGTACCTTCAACCAGATCGAGAATGACCTGCTGCCTAAGTGACATGATCAGGATGGGCGTGCCGTCACGGAAAGAGTTCTCATCCGCGAAGTCGCCGTGCGTCGCATCACTGTAGATGGTCGTCGTGCCCGTGCGATTAACCACGCGGAGGTTGCCGTTGTTGATCACCTGACTGTTTTCGGCCTCGGTAAAGAAAGTGAACAAAGCCTGAGTCTCGTTGTGTGGCGTGGAACTGAAGATCTGGTCAAGGCTCAGTCCGTTGATGTTGGAGAGGTAGCCATACTGATTCGAGGTAGTCATGGTGGGGTTTCGCACCTGGCCGACGATCTCGTAGGCCACATCACCCACTGGCGGCTGGATACTCGGCCCTTGGCCGCGAACTGTAGTTGACGTGACAAGCGTCATAACGCCGATCAAAAGGAACAGACCGGCGAATGCGATTAGCGAATTTTTGAATTTGCACATGATCATTTCTCCTTCTTGAGCGAAATTTGGTTTCGTAACTTTGGTTAACTTCGCGTTTGGTTTAACCCACTTGCGAGGCCCGCACGACCGCTGTTCTCATCTAAAGACGCGAGAATCAGACTCATGACGTCTCATGCTGGCGCGTGATTGCTTGAGCGTGGCGGGTAATATCGATCAAGAGTTATAATCGGTGCTGCTTGAGGTTAGTTCGGAGAGCAGACCCGATTAGGCTATGACGCCCTCCACCAAAGAAGTGACCGGATTACTCCTGGATTGGAGCAATGGGAGCCAGGCGGCGCTCGACAGATTGACGCCTTTGGTTTATGAAGAGTTGCACCGGCTGGCCCACCAGCACATGAAGCGGGAACGGCGCCATCAACAGGGCCACACTCTTCAGACTTCGGCTTTGGTCAACGAGGCTTACCTGAGGCTTATCGATCAGCGCAACGTCCATTGGCAGAATCGCGCACATTTCTTTTCGATCGCCTCGCGGCTGATGCGTCGCATCCTGGTCGATCATGCGCGCAGCCACAAGTACGCGAAACGCGGAGGTGGCGCGCTCCAGGTGTCGCTTGATGAGGCAGCGATGGTCTCGCAAGAGCGAGCCGATGAATTGGTGGCCCTCGACGACGCGTTGACCAGCCTGGCGGCCATCGATCCACGCAAATGCCAAGTGGTCGAGCTGCGGTTCTTTGGCGGCATGAGCGTGGAAGAAACGGCCGAGGCACTGCGGGTGTCGCCGGTTACGGTGAAGCGGGACTGGAGCACCGCCAAGGCCTGGCTGCATCGCGCGATGAAAGAGCAGCAGTGCGGGATTTACTGACTCGTGATATTTGAGTATCAGGCGCATCAGTGGGCAGTTCGAGAAAGGAACTACGAATTCACGGCTCACGGTTTAGAGGAAATGGACCGACCTGAACGAAAGCGAGAAATTCGTTACAGTATATCGGCATCGCAAGGGACGCCACTTCATTTTCGAGCAAATTCCGGCGCGGGTCTGTCCGCGATGTGGCGAACGGTACTTTTCGGCAAGGGCGGTGCGCGAAATGACAGACTTGGCTAAGGGTTCCATCCGAGCCACGGAAAGCAATAGAGACGTTCGTTTTTGAAGAGGCGCCAAAACTTCTATGAAGCCCGAACGTTGGCAACAAATCGATGAGCTATTGCAATCCGCCCTTGCGCGGCCGCCGGGAGAGCGCTCTGCCTTTCTCGCGCAACCCTGCGCCGGAGACGAACCGTTGCGACGGGAAATCGAATCGCTCATCGCCTCTCACGAGGAAGCGGGAAACTTCCTCGATACTCCCATGTCCCAGATTGCTGCCGAGCTGCTAGTTGAAGATCAGGCGGGCTTAGTCGCAGGACAGAAGCTCGGCCCTTACGAGATTATGGGCTCGCTCGGCGCGGGTGGGATGGGAGAAGTTTACCTGGCCGAAGATGCCAGACTGGGCCGCAAGATCGCGCTCAAGCTGCTCCCCGATTATTTCACCAGAGATGCAAACCGTTTACGCCGGTTCGAACGGGAAGCGCGCGCGCTCTCGGCCCTCAATCATCCAAACATCGTCACCATACATGAGATTGGAGAGTCCAACTCCACGCACTTCATCGCCACTGAGTTCGTTGACGGCAAGACGCTGCGTCAACTGATAAATGAAAAGCCCTTCACCCTCAACGAGGCACTGAATGTTGCCATTCAGGTCGCTGGTGCACTGATGGGAGCACACGCCGCTGGAATCGTTCATCGTGACATCAAGCCGGAAAACATCATGCTTCGCCTAGACGGCTACGTGAAGATTCTTGACTTTGGTCTTGCCCAACTAACCGAGGTAGAAACTACGGATTCCGAACTGGAAACACCTACCTTGCTTCAGTCCAACCCCGGACTGGTAATGGGGACGGCTCAATACATGTCACCGGAGCAAGCGCGCGGGAAAAAAGTGGACGCGCGCACAGACATTTGGTCTTTGGGAGTCGTGCTTTATGAATTGCTCTCCGGTAACGTGCCTTTCTCAGGCGAGACGACCAGCCATGTGATGGTCTCGTTAATGGAGGATGAACTGCCTTCCCTAACGAGCTATGCGAACGTGCCGGCTGAGTTGGATCGAATTGTCAGTAAGGCACTGCGCAAGAACCAAAGGGAGCGATACCAAACCGCCAGCGACCTGGCCCGCGATTTGAAGAAGCTGAAGCAGGAACTGCAACTGGAAGCGCGTCTGAAAGGATTGCTTGAAGCCGTTCCGAGCCACATAGAAGGAACAACGAAAATCGAGACTGGAGTGAGGACTGGAGCGCAAGCGTCCCCACTTGCCATGGCTTCGTCAACCGAGACGGTTGCAGATGTGATTGGCCTTACCCATCCGACTTCGAGCGCGAAGCATTTCGCCAGCCAAATCAAGCGACACAAGGGCGGCTTGGCAATCGCCGCCGCCGCCGCAGTCCTTGCGTTCGCTGCCGTCTCCTACTTCTACTTCAACCGGAACCATTCGGCAATTCCAAGCTACGAGGCAATCGATTCAATTGCGGTCCTGCCGTTCGTGAACGTCGGCAACGACCCGAACGCGGAATACCTCTCGGAAGGAATCAGCGACAGCGTCATCAACAGCCTTTCGCAATTGGCGAATCTCAAAAAAGTTATCTCATTCAACTCGGCGTTGCGTTACAAGGGGAAGGAGATAGACCCGCAGGCGGTCGGGCGCGAGCTGAACGTCCGGGCCGTGCTCATGGGCAGGCTCACGCTGCGCGGCGACGAGCTTTTGATTAGCACCGAACTTGTTGACGTGAAGGACAACAGGCGGCTTGCGGGCGGACAGTATAGACGCAAGCAGGCCGACGTGCTTCCGCTCCAAAGCGAAATCGCGCAGGAGATCGCGGGAGGGCTGCGGCTTAAGTTAACCGGCGAGGAAAAACAGCGGCTGGCGAAGAGTTCCACCGACAACCCGGAAGCTTACCAACTTTACATGTTGGGTCGCTTCTACGGACGTAACAGAGCAGGAAACCAGAAAGCCAGAGATTATTTGGAACAATCAATCAAGACAGATCCTAACTACGCCCCGGCCTTCGCGCAGTTGGCATACACTTATTCAAGCGCAGATGCCAGCGATTGGCTTTCCCGGAAGGAGGCCCGAGAAAGAATGGAATGGGCCGCCCAAAGAGCATTAGAGTTAGACGATACGCTTGGAGACGGTCATGCTGCCCTGGCACTCGCGGCAGTTGACTGGTCTGTTAGGAATAGAGAGTTTCAGCGCGCACTGGAACTTGATCCAAACTCTGCGGATGCTCACGCATTTTACGCCCGACACCTTTGGGGTCGTCGGCGAATCGATGAAGCCATCCTTCATATGAAACGGGCCGTTGAGCTTGATCCGCTTTCGCCCGCGTTGCAGACCGACCTGGGAAAAATCCTTTATTCTGCCGGCCAACGCGACCGCGCCATGGAACAATATCGAAGGGCGTTAGATTTGAACCCTAACTATTTTGGCGCCCACCACCACCTCGCTAATTATTATCTGGCAGAAAGAAGATATGACGAGGCCATCGCGGAGGCTGAAAAGATGAGGGCGAACTCCACCACCCAAGCTTCAGGAAGACCGTTCCTTGGATACACCTATGCGGTGGCGGGGAAGAGAGCCGAAGCCGAGAAGATTCTGCAAGAGTTGAAGGAGGAGTCAAAACAACGTCACGTTAACTCAGACGCGTTTGCCTTGATCTATACAGGACTGGGTGATAAGGACCGAGCCCTCGAGTTCCTGCAAAAAGAGTATGAAGAGAACAAGCGTCTGCCGTTTTTCATCAACGTTCTTCCGGAATGGGACAGCCTGCGCACAGACCCGAGGTTCAGGGAGTTGATTCGGCAGAGCGAATGGCACCGGTAATAGGTTACGCCACAGAATTTTTAGGCCGCCTTCACGAGGCCAACCACGGATGGGCAGATGAGCGCCCGAAAAGCCATATCGTTGTTCTGGGCCGCCTGCTTGCTTGTCCTCTGCCCCGTATCCGCCTTCGCCCAGAGTCAGACCACGGGCCGCATCAGCGGGACCGTCAAAGACCCGAACGGCGCGGTCATCGTCCGGGCCGAAGTGACCGTCACCAGCCTCGCCACCGCCGAAGAGCGCAAGGCCACGACGGACGCGGAGGGCAACTACAGCGTGTCGCTCCTCTCGCCCGGCGCGTACCGCGTCAGAGTCGCGGCCAGTGGATTCAACCCGGCCCTCTTCGATTCTGTCCGCGTCGTCATCACGGAAACCACCACAGTCAACGCGGAACTCACGGTCGCGGGTATAACCACCGAGCCGGTCACAGTGCGCGCCGCGCCGCTCGTCCGCACGGACGGCCCGCAGATGGGCCGCGTTGTTGATTCGCGCACGGTGGCGGAGCTGCCGCTCGCCACGCGCAACTTCCTACAGATTCTCGCGCTCTCGCCGGGCACCTTCGTTGACCTGCCCGACAACACGGCCTTGGGCCGCAACTCGCAAGGCGTCTCGGTCAACGGCGCGCGCCGCACGCAGAACGCTCTCGAGATCAACGGCATTGACGCCAACCGGCTGGACAATAACAGCGCGGGGGCGGTAGCCGTGCCCGCCCCGGAGACGATTCAGGAGTTCAAGGTCCAGACCTCGCTCTACGACGCGACGTTCGGGCGCGGCGCGGGCGGCAGCGTGCAGGCGGTCACGCGCGGCGGCTCGAACGAGTTTCACGGCGCGGCCTACGAATACTTCCGCGACGACGCGCTCAACGCCAACAACCCGTTCCTCAAAGCAGCGGGCGTGCAGCGGCCCACACTCAACCGCAACGTCTTCGGCGGGCTGCTCGGCGGCCCCGTCAAAACCGACCGGGCATTCTTCTTCGCTTCGTACCAGGGCACCAGAGAGCGCAACGGCGCGTCGGACAGCAGCCTCACGTCCAGCATTCTCATCGCCCGGGGTTTAACCGACGACCGTTCACAACAGACGCTGCTCGCAACCTTCAGGCCAAGGTTTCCGAGCGGGCTGCCCGCGACCTCCATCCACCCGACAGCGCTGGCCCTCCTGAACATTAAACTGCCCGGCGGTCAGTTCCTGATCCCCACGCCGCAGGCCGACGGGCGCTACTCACGCTCGGCCATCTCCACCTACCGCGAGGACCAATTCAACGCGAACGTTGACTACCGCGCCGGCGCAAAAGACTGGCTGGCGGTGAAGTTTTTCTTCTCGAACGCGCCGCAATTCGCTGCGCTGCCTAACGGCGGGGCCAACGTCCCAGGTTTCGGGGCGGACGGGAAGAATGACAACCGGCTGTTCTCGGTTCAGAACATCCACACCTTCGGCGCGCGGACGGTCAACGAAGCGCGCGTCGGCTACAGCGTCGTCCGCACGGACAGCTTCGGGCGACAGCCTGTGAAGGACTCGGACGTAGGCATCAGGCGGGCGAACGCCGGCGCCTATCCGGGCTTGGGGCTGATTCGCATCGGCTCGGCACTGGCCATCGGCAATGCCGGCACTTTCGTAGACCTTAAGTTCGACAACTCCGCGACGACGCTGGTTGACATTCTCTCTATCACACGGGGGCGTCACAGCGTCCGCACGGGCGGCGGGATCATCTCTTACCGGACTAATCTGGCATCGAATAACAACCGGCGCGGCCAGATAACTCTCCAGAGCTTCAACAATTTCCTGATCGGCCTGGCTACCAGCTCGCAGAATGGTGAGGGCATCAACACACGAAGCTTGCGCGCGGCCGACTACAGCCTCTTTCTTCAGGACGATTGGAAGTTATCGCAGAAGCTGACCCTCAATCTCGGCTTGCGCTACGAGCTGGACCTTCCGCCTTACGAGACGCGCGGCGCGCTGGCGACTTTCGACCCGGCGCTTTATCAACCGAGGATGGAGGTGGACGCGAGCGGCAATCCCGTCGGCCCCCCCGTCGGCGGGTTCGTGCAGGCAGGGAATGTGATCCCGCAATACGACTTGGCCGACGTGCCGAACGTAGGCAAGCGCGTCTTGACGAGCGTTGACCCGAATAACTTTGGCCCGCGAGTAGGTTTTGCCTACTCGCCTTTTGATTCGGGGCGCCTGACCTTGCGCGGCGGCTACGGCATCTTCTATTCGCGGCCCTCCGCGATTCACATAAACAACACGATTAACGCTCCGCCGACCTACGTCATTCGCCGGAGTCCGGCGGGCGCTCTGGTTCGTTTGGAAGACCCTTTCGTCCCGCTGCCGTCGCAGGATCAATTCCCCGCGTTCGTCCCCGGCGTCCTCCTCAGCAGCAGTACGTTTGATCGCCGTCTGCGCACGGCTTACTTTCATCAGTCCAACGCCAGCCTTCAGTATGCGCTCTCGCAGGACCTGCTGCTCGAAGTCGCCTACGTCGGCACACGCGGGCACAACCTGTTCCGCAACGTCCGCATCAATCAGGCGCGGCTTGCCAGCACGCAACAGCCGATTGTCAATGCCGTGACCGGACAAGTGATTACCACCAACACGCCCACCAACGCCACGCTGCGAGCGCCATATCAGGGCGCCGACAACGCCGGCTTTCAGCAGTTTCAGTACACCGCTGAGTCGGCTTACAACTCGCTGCAGATGGGCCTGACCCGGCGGCTCTCTAAAGGGCTGCAACTGCTCGCTTCATACACTTACGCGAAGTCGCTCGACAACGCCTCAGGCCAAGAAGGACTTGACACGACGACCATCCTCGGCGATCAGTTCGACAAACGCGCGAACCGCGGCGTCTCCGACTTCGACCGCACGCACCGCTTCGTCCTGAGCTATCTGTGGGACTTGACGGGCCCGGCTTTCGCGCGAAGGTCAACCGCCGGGCGGTTGCTGCTGTCCGGCTGGCAGGTGGCGGGCATCATCACCGCGATGTCAGGTCAGCCGTTTGACATCGTGGATTCCGCCGCGGGCTCCTTCTATTTCGGGGCAAACAGTGCACTGTCGCGACCAAGTTGGGCGCCGGGCGCAACTCGCAGCACCGCGATGAACAACGTTCCGGCTGGATATTTCGTCAACCCATTCGCATTTGTTAGACCGGTCGTCTTGACTGGCCAAGTGATTCCAAGCTCAAACGAAGCCGCAATCGCGGGCGCGACTGGTACCGACATCGGCAACGTCGAGCGCAACGTCCTGCGTGGACCAGGACAGAACAACATAGACTTCTCGATCATCAAGAGCTTCCCCATTACTGAATCAAAGAACGTCGAGTTCCGCGCCGAGTTCTTCAACCTCTTCAATCACGTTAACTTCGCAAATCCGATCAGCAACTTCAACGCTGTCCCTTTAATTAACGGGAACACAGGGCAGATAATCGGCGATCCAGGCGATTTCGGCCGCATCACCTCAACGAGCAATAATCCACGACTCATCCAATTTGCGGTGAAGCTCAATTTCTGACCGCCAGCTACTTAAGTTAATGATGCGAACCTGCTGGCGAGGAAGAGGCTCGTTTCCACAGCGAGCGCGCAATCGTCTCTGGCCAACTAACATAAGAGTGCAAGAATTGATGGCTGTATAGACGCGCCTCTAGGATGTTATCGCCGTAAGGACTGCGGTAACATCGTCAACCTGCCAACTGCTTCAGATCAAAAGGGAAGGCCTTCAGATTTCAACGAAGAATGGAAGCGAGGGAGCCCAACTCAATCTATAACTGCTTTGCTATTTAGATCTTAGGCTCACTACAGAAAAGTGGTCGAAGCTGAGTGTACAAGAGGCGGAAGTCGCAGAACGATACTATGAAGATGCTTTTCCTAAGTATCCAGCCTCGGCCGCACGTCCAGAAACGTCCATTAAGAAAGGCATCGCCCACAAATACCTGAGAGAATCTCAAAAATGCTTGGCAATTTGGCGTCCCGTACGGGAGTCGAACCCGTGTCGCCGCCGTGAAAGAGAAGCGACCTATTGTAATTCAAAGGAACTTCGCGGCATGGATAGCACTGTAAGGTAGTCGACGGACTCTGAGAGATCGTTATTGGACGTTTAATGGACGCGTGAATGAGCTAAATGAATACGCAAAACAGAGTCACATAAACGTTCTTCGCGAGCTGCGTCTTGCAGCAAGGGGCTCGAGGTGGTAGTGTGACGACATGATTGAATTATCACAGATAGAAAGGATGTCCGTGACCGAACGGCTTCAGGTGATGGACCAGCTTTGGGACTCTCTCAATCGCTACTGCGACGAGATACCTTCCCCGGAATGGCATCAAGACGTTTTGGCTGACAGGAAGGCACGAGCCCAGCGCGGAGAAGCAAAGTTTCTGACTCTGGATCAACTCAGATCGCGTCTACGAAGCTCCGAACCATGACGGTCGTAATACTCGAGGACGCTGCAGAAGACCTCGAGTCGGGTGCCCAATTCTATGAATCGTGCGCGACCGGAGTTGGCGATTACTTTCTCGACTCAATCCTTTCCGATCTTGACTCTCTAGTTCTTTTTGCCGGTGTTCATCCAATGTACTTCGGATTCCATCGGATGCTGTCGAAGCGATTCCCATTCGGCATCTATTATGAGGTGGAAGACGACGTAGTCTACGTTTATGCCATTCTGGATCTGCGGCGCGATCCCTACTGGATTCGGAGACGTTTGCGAGGGAGAAGATAGACGAGCCTTCGTGAGTCAACGAGTCACTAAACAAGTGATTTCCTGGACTTGATTGTGTTTGGCGTCCCAAAGCATTCCGAGTTGGAACCAGATTGTCGCTTGGCTCCCGTACGGGAGTCGAACCCGTGTCGCCGCCGTGAAAGAGAAGCGCTTCACTGTAATTCAAGGAAACTTAGCGGCATGGATAGCACTTTACTGCGCTTGAAAGACTCACAGGAACGCTTATTGGACTCTTAATGGACGCGCGGGTATGTCCGCTTAAGTCGCCTCTTTCCTCGCGTGCTTCTCTTCCAGCTCGCGAACCAGCCTCGGCGCGCCGGACTTGCTTCCTGACTAATTAGGTTGGTTCATGGCTGAACAGCGCTGCCGCCCTTTTTGTGTCATACGTTTCGAGTAGGGTTTGTAAGGGAACCCGAAAACCCTCCGGGCGCGTGGTCGGAGCACGCAGAACTTCTGCATATTTATTGATGATTTCCTCTGCGCGGTTCGAGCAACTAGGCAAGATACTCAACAGACGGTCTATACTCTGCTGGCCTGCGTTAGAGGCCTCGGCGGCATTTACGGCCTCTGGCACGCGTCCGGCAAACGGGATGCCTTGCCTCTTTGCTTCATCAACAATCGCGAAGTACGCTTCGCGAGGGAGCAAGTCAAACACAGTGACGAAGTCAGCGCCGCTCTGCTTCAGAGTGACGACGCCCTGTCTCGCCGCGGTCTCATTAGCGACGGTAATGTGGTATGAGCGGTGCGGAAACGGGCCGTCGAGCGGCCGGCCTGTCGCGACCATTCGAGGTGCCACAAGTCGCCCTTCAGCCGCACTCTTGCGGATGTCGTGCAGGACCGCGATCGGGCGGCCGCTGCCCATCTCGCGGACGCCGGTGACGCCGTTCACGACGTAAAACGGGAAGACCGTGGCTGTCGCGATCACGTGCATATCCCACAGGCCCGGGATTAGGTACTTACCCGAAGCGTCAATCACTTGCGCCCCTTTCGGTATGCGGACCTTAGCGCCGACTCCGGTGATGCGGTCGCCCGTGACAACTACGGTCTGATTGGGCTTGAGGGCGCGTCTGGAATCTCTCGCCGCAACGTCTATGATTGTGACGTGTGTAAAGGCAAGAGCCTTCGGTTGAGAACTTTGCTTCTCCTTGCCGTTTGGCCGCTCGCTTTGCGCCAACGCAGAGCCTGCGGCAGCAAAGAGAACCCAGAGCGTAGCTACGAAAAGCAAGCATTGTTTTTTCATGGCCCTTCTCCTCTTTCATTCGGCTTAACAATGGCTGTCCTCCTTTTCTGTAAGCGGTCACTTCAACTCGATGAATGCCGTGTGCGTGCTGCCGTCGGAGAGCGTGGCCTTGATCTGCCAGATGCCACGGCTCAGCGACTGTGTGGACAGGTTGAAATGCCACTCCCCGGTCGCCGCGTCTGTCAGGCGGAACTGGTTGCCCGTTGTCGCAGAGTCCGTCGGCGTTGCGTCAATCGCCGGGTCTGAAGATGTCGCGTTGCTGAACTTGATGACTTGAATGGTGTGCGCGCCGGTCGTGAGCGGCTGCCCGTCGCAGGCGGTGAGCGTCATCTTCACCGGTGC
>DATEUF010000333.1:0-75234 GCA_035283325.1 Pyrinomonadaceae bacterium
GCGACGCCCGAGAATAGGTCTGCGGTGATCATGCCCATTGATGCAGGGACACGAGTGGGCCGCTATGAAATCCGCGCGCCGCTAGGCGCGGGCGGGATGGGTGAAGTTTATCTTGCGCAAGACACGGAGTTGGAGCGCAGCGTCGCCTTGAAAGTCCTGCCTCATGATGTCGCCTCGGATAAACAACGGATGGAGCGCTTCATTCGGGAAGCCAAGACGGCTTCGGCGCTCAATCATCCTAACATTCTCACCATCTATGAGATCGGACACAAGGATGAGACGCATTTCATCGCCACCGAATTCATCGAAGGCGAAACCTTGCGCCAGCATTTGAAAGGCGCGCGCATGAAAATGAGCGATGTGCTCAGTGTTGCCATCCAGACAGCCGACGCTCTTTCGGCAGCGCACGAAGCCAACATCGTCCATCGAGACATCAAACCGGAAAACATCATCCTCCGCAAGCGTGATGCTTACGTCAAAGTCGTTGACTTCGGACTTGCCAAGCTTACAGAGCAACAGTCACCGACAATTGATACAGAAGCACCCACACTATTCAAGACAGAAGAAGGTGCAGTGATAGGAACTGTCAGCTACATGTCGCCGGAGCAGGCCAAGGGATCAAAAGTTGATGCTCGCACGGACATCTGGAGTCTGGGCGTGATGCTCTTTGAGACAGTCGCCGGCTGTTTGCCGTTCGAGGGTTCAACGACGAGCGAGACACTGGCTTCAATTTTGAATGAGAAAGAGCCTCCGCCCTTAGCGCGTTTTGCGCGAGAAGTTCCGGCCGAGTTGGAGCGAATCGTAGAGAAGGCGCTACGCAAAGATCGTGAGGAGAGATACCAGACGATCAAGGATATGCTGCTGGATCTCCGGAGCTTGAGACACCGTCTACAATTTGAGGCCGAACTGGAACGCTCCCAGGAGCCTCCTTTTCGTAGCACAGGCGTTTCCACTGGCGCCAGGCAGACACCCATCGAGACCATCGTCACATCGGCCGCGCGCAGCAGTAATTTGACGGCGACACCACAGACATCTAGCGCGGAGTATTTGTTTGGCGAGATAAAACGCCACGAAAGAGGCGCAGTGATTGCTTTGGCGGTAGTGATGACGCTGGCAACCATCACCTACTTCTATTTTGCCAGGATTAACAGGTCGATCACTGCGAGTCAGGCGATAGATTCAATGGCGGTCTTGCCCTTTGTTAATGTCAATGCCAATTCGGATATGGAGTATCTCTCAGATGGCCTTACGGACAGCCTTATCAACAGTCTTTCGCAACTGCCTAAGTTGAAAGTAATCGCGCGCAGTTCGGTCTTTAGTTACAAAGGAAAGGAAATAGAGCCGCAAGCTGTAGGGCGTGAGCTTAATGTGCAAGCTCTCGTCACTGGCCGCATCACCCAGCGCGGCGATAATCTTTCGATCAGCGTAGAGCTGGTGGACACCCGTGATAAGAGTCACATCTGGGGCGAGCAATATAACCGTCGGATCTCAGATTTGTTGGCGGTGCAAGAAGAAATCTCCAGGGAAATCTCCGAGAAGCTGCGCTTGAAATTGACTGGTGAAGAGCAAAAGCGGGTGACCAAACGTTACACGGAGAATCCACAAGCCTATCAGCTTTATTTGAAGGGGCGTTATTTCGGGGTTCAGTTTACCGAAGAAGGATTCAAGAAAGCGGTCGAGCATTTTAATCAGGCCATCGAAAAGGACCCAAACTATGCGCTGGCGTACACCGGATTGGCCGAAGCTTATTGGGTCGTTTCAGCCCAGACTTTATCTCCGCGCGAAGCAATGCCCAAAGCGAGAGAGGCCGCAGTAAAAGCGTTAAGGATAGACGAGACGTTGGCCGAGGCGCACACAGCGCTGGCGATGGTTCAAGCTTTTTACGATTACGACGTTCCTGGCGCTGAAAAAGAGTTCAAGCGAGCCATCGAGCTGAATCCGGGCTCGGCATCGGCTCATCAATGGTACGGCTGGTATTTGGCCGTCCTCGGGCGACCGGATGAAGCTCTCAAAGAGATAAAGCTCGCGCAGGAGCTTGATCCGCTATCGCTTACCATCAATACTGAGTTGGGGATGCCCTTCTACTTTACGAGTCAATACGACCGGGCGATTGAGCAATTTAAGAAAGGGGTGGAGATGGACCCGAACGGCACATTCGCGCGTGGCTGGCTGGCATTGACTTATATACAAAAGGGGATGTATGAAGAGGCCACTACAGCAGCGAATAAATCAGACGATCCATATTTATTAGCTTCAACTGCGCATGCCTATGCGCTGTTGGGAAAGACGGCTGAGGCGCAGAGGATCATTGAACAGCTAAAGAAGCAAGCAAGGCAAAGATACGTCCCGCCATATATTATGGCCAGGACTTATGTAGGACTCGGAGAGAAAGAGCAGGCGATCGAATGGCTCGAAAAGTCTTACGAGAATCGGGAGGATGCAATCATCTGGCTTAACTCCGACCCGGCCTTAGATGGGCTTCGCTCAGAACCCAGATTCCAAGACCTCGTGCGGAGAGTCGGCCTCCCGCAGTGAGGCGGCGTTCTGGGGTGTAGGCTTCTATCGATCCGGCGAAACTTGAACTAGCTGAGGCCCTTTTACAGCGGAATCGAGGTTGGCGAACATCTGGAGCCAAGAGTGGCATAAACTTGACTACGACTCGAATTGTTCGAGAGCTTCTCTACGTCGGTAGAGCCCCTCCGCTGTGAAACTCTGCGAGAGTGCTTTGTTGCTGGCGCAAGCGAGCAGGGATCGCATATCATGCGTCCGGATCAAGAGGGTTTAGCTGCGATTTTGCTCGGTCCAAATGTGGCTGTAAACCCTTGATTATAAAGAACTTATCGCCCGCTTGGCTCAGTGGTAGAGCACTCGCTTCACACGCGAGGGGTCAGTAGTTCGAATCTACTAGCGGGCACCAATATTTCCAAATAAGTTACGGGCGACCCTTCCTATCTTGGAAATAGATGTAATCACCTGAGCTGTTGCCATCATTGTTCGCCTGATTCCCTGCCACGTAAAGCGTTACAGGTCCAATATCGGTTTGCGGAGCCGTCCAGTTGAAGGTCCATGACGCGCCGCCAGACTGCCCTGCAAACGTTCCCGCAGAAGCGTGCTCAATATATTGTCGCGCGCTCCCCGGACCCTGGTTGTCTAACACCTGCGTGAGGAGGTCTGTGGTTTGCAAATTGCCGGCCTTTTCGTCCGCCGGATCGAGAACCGTTAATTGAAATCCCCACCGTCGCCGGGTGAGGTCAGAATTTAGGTGCGTCACGCTGATCGGATAGGTCTGTCCAGGAACATAACTAGTGGGCGCAGTTATCGAGATCTAATTGGGCGCAGGTGGCGTTTGTTCCGCTACAGGCAGGCAAGCTGAAGCCACTTAAGAGTACCTTCGCCCCTGTGTCATGACTGGTGCCGCCTCTGGGCACCATAGGGTTTCGGAAATTGGTGACACCGGCACTGAAGGGGGTTTCGAACCTCCAGCCCGTAAACACGCGTGTAAACTCGTTCACTGAGTTCTGGGAGTAGGATGGGACAGATACACCTTGAGCGTCGGTCTTCACCGTTCCATCGAGATTAAGTTCATTAACTCCAATAGAGAAGAGTTGCAGAATCTCCCGGGCGAAGTTTTCGTTTGGATTAGTCCTCGTACTTCGGACCATATCCAGGTACTCGCCCATGCCGGGGTTTAACGTGATCGCGTTAAGCAAAGTCCGAAAGTTTCCGAACGCGTTCTGATCGAACGCTTGAAGATACGCTGTCATACCGCTGGGGCGGTTAATGTCACGTCCGGAAATGACTAAAATCTGATGCAGCGCGAACGCTACTCGCTGACGCAACTGATCCTGTCCGCTGAGCACGTTGGGTAAAGAAAGTCCGCTGGATCGGGTACATCGAGTAATTGTCGCGGATGCATTCGGGAGGGCTGCCCGTCGGACATCCCTGAGCGGAGTCGTCGGGAGGAAAAGTTAGGTTAGGATAGCCCGTAGCGGGCAATGAGAATTGCTCGTTCAAGTAGTCACGAAACCCTAATGCCTTCACGCGATTGACTTCTGCTGCGCTTGGACCCCAGGATGCCTGCTCAAGAAAACGCACGGTGTCAGCATCGCTCGCGCTGCCGGTATAAGGGTCGGGGTTGAATACGAAGTCGGGTGGTGGTGGAGTGGAGGGAGCCGGAGTAGCGACAGCCTCTGGATCATCCGCCGGACAGTCGGTAGCGGGACATTGTGACGGCTGGTAGCCTATTGCTACACGAACGCGGTTGCTCGCCATTCCGTGCAGGTTTAATCGCAGCAAGACGTCTCCCACGTCTCCGAGATCGTCAGTCAATCGCACGATGACCATGGTAATACCATCGAAGGCGGGAACCCCGCCCGCATATTCAACGCGGAGAACATAGCGCTGGCCAGTGCCATCCTCAGCGTCCGCAGTAAATGCATTAGTCCCCTCCCCCGCGAGAAGATCTAAGCCCATCGCAAAGATGCAGATGGCGAGTGCGAGTATCTTCACCGAATTTCGCAGAGGACGTGAGCCCAAATGGCGCCGCCCTAAGCGTGACTGACTCAACCGCGAGTGCGCGCGTAGACGTGTTCTCGCTTAACAGGACGGGAGCCCGGCTGTTGGTGGCCTGAACGATGCTGAAGTTTCCGCAAAGAATTAAAATGGCAAGAAGCGCGAAGGCGTGGATTGACAGGCTGACAGGCTTGCTTAGGCCATTGGCGGTCGTGCTTAACCGACTTACTTCAGCTTTCAGTAAATTGGATCTATTGCAAACTGCAAGCTGTGCATGCCAATGCGGGGGACTGATCGTCATAAGAAAAGGCTCTCCGTTGACCCGGGCTGCGGGGACACGCAATCCCTAGGAAACACTGAGGTTGGGAACGTTTTTGGTGGGAGGGGGCCACCCGGCCAGAATTAAGGTACAACATGAATATACCATGTTGTGCAATCCCTGGGTCAATTGTTAGACGAGCAGACTAAAGTAAAGGACTAAATAAGTATTTGCCTCGGACGAGGGCTTCTCTGCGGGACCCAGGCGTCACCGTACCTGTGCTAAGGTTTGCTGCTGGAAATGTAGTCTTCCAACAACTTCTGGGCCTTTATACTAGGACTAATAAGCGCCACCTTTTGGTTCCAATCATAACCGCTGAACACTCCCACCACCTCGGCATTCTGGTTATAGACGGGGCTGCCCGAATATCCGTCGCGGCCCTCGAGTCTGGCAGACCAATACTCCTGTCCCCTGAAGGTATACGCTCCATGAAAGAAGCCCAGGCTCACCCTCTTGTCGCCGTGAGGTTTTGCTATTAGAAATAGTTTCTCATCCCTGCTGGGTGTAGGTTGAAATAACGGTGTTCTCGTTTTTTTGGCCGGACCGCAGAGGGCGAGGAGAGCGAGATCTGCCTCCTCATCCACTTTGATCACGCTGGCCTGGCATCCATTTACGTACACTTTAACTTCAAGTTGATCATCAGCCTTGAAACCGAGAATCAGTTTCTTCGAATCGCTGAGCTCTCCCGAGACGACGTGATACGCAGTCATTGCCAGCCTGTCGCCAACCAAAAATCCCGTGGCGTACCCATTTGGGCCATAGTTAAGCAGTGAAATAGCCCGCTGAAAGGCGTTTCGGTTCTTCTTCATGAACTGCAGTTCTAGAGACAATGTATTACGCTCCTGCTCTTTCAAAGTCTGCACTCCGGCGTCTTTGCCGGTGATTAGCGGGGCCTGGGTCAGCAGAACAATGAAAGTCAGAGCGACGCTCCAAATCCTTCTTTGCATATTGGGCCTCCTAATGGCGACGGTTGTGGTTTTTCGCCTGCTCTTCGGAAGTGAAAACTATCGGCTCCACCCTTCAAACATGAGAGAGGAACTGCGGCACGTTCTGCTTGCGGAAGGGCGGAAACGTGTTCGAGTCTGAGATTACTTTGAGGGGATACCGGCGTGCGGCCAGCGGCTTCCCAGAGCAGGGCCCCTTCTATCACAGAATCTCTGCTTTTCGATAGGGCTGTGACGAAATTTCACGATCCACGTTTACCTGGAGTTCTCGACCTTGGAATCCTGGTAATGCTTTTCGGCTAACGCGTTCAGCCGCCGGGCTGCAGACTCCGCGGTGATGTCTCGCTGGGGAGTGCCAAGCAGCTCATAACCAACCATGAATTTCCGGATCGTGGCCGACCGCAACAGTGGGGGATAAAAATGGGCGTGAAAGTGCCATTCAGGGTGGGCTTCACCATCTGTCGGGTGCTGATGAAAGCCCATGGAATAGGGAAAGGGCGCACGAAACAGATTATCGTAGCGGGTGGTCATGCGTTTAAGTATGTCCGCCAGGCCGTGCCGGTCATTCGCGTCGAAATCTTCTAAACCCGTCAGATGTCGCTTGCTGATGATGATAGTTTCGAATGGCCACACGGCCCAGAAAGGCACTAACGCTTGAAAGAGATCGTTGTCGCATACCAGGCGTTCCCTCGCTTGCACCTCACGCCCTAAATAGTCGCACAACAGGCAACTGCTGTGATCAACCCGATATTTAGCCTGCGCTTGTGCTTCTTTGTTGGGTTCATTAGGCATACTCATATTTGCCCAAATCTGGCAATGCGGGTGGGGGTTACTGGCTCCCATCATTGCGCCCCTATTCTCAAAGATCTGTACCCAGTTGATGAAAGGCAAGCGTCCGAGCTCTTGATATTGAGTAATCCATGTATCGACAACACCACAGATCTCTTCCAGTGACATGCGAGCAATGGTGAGATCATGCCGGGGAGAAAAACAGACAACTCGGCAAATTCCCTTCTCCGCATGCGCCACAAATAAACCACCTTGATCAATCTTACCGTCGGGCGTGCCCGGCCTAAGGGCTGCAAAGTCATTCTCGAAGACAAAGGTTCCGGGGTACTGTGGGTTTCGAGTTCCGCCTGCCCTCTCATTCCCAGGGCATAAATAACACTTCGGATCGTAAACCGGTTGTCGTTCGAGTGGGAGTTCTTCCACTTGTCCCTGCCACGGCCGGTCGGTGCGTTGAGGAGAAACCAGGACCCATTCACCGGTAAGCGCGTTGAAACGACGATGCGGATGCTTCTTCAGATCAAACATGATGGCAGGAATTTTGAATGAGGATTGTCTTCGAAACTATGAAAGAGTTGGCACGAAAATGAGACTTTCGTTCTCGTCAAGACCAATCTGTTCTCCTGTCAAGAGAATGATCTCCGTCTAGACTCTGGAATTAGAATCTAGTTTCCAGACAACGGTGAGCCTTACTGCAAGCCTCACCCTGAGATTAATGGGCCTTTCTAAATAAAGGGCGGCGGCATATGGTTTGCCCACGTTCGGCTGGCTACAAATCCACCCCCTACAAAAACCGGGCGGCTCGCGTATGGAAAACTCTTTCCATTAATGGAGACGGACCAGTGAAACATCTATTCAGCTTGGCGCTGCTCTCCATCCTTATGTTCGGCGCCGTACAAATCTCCCGCGCAGATACTATTATCTTTACTGCTAACCTCTCTGGCACAGCAGAGGCCATGCCCAACAACTCGCCCGGGATCGGAACTACCATAGTCACGTATGACTCTGCGCTCCATACGTTACGAGTGCAGGTGACCTTTAGCGGTCTAACTGGAACTACCACTGCGGCCCATATCCATGCCCCTACGATGGACCCCTTCACCGGGGCCATCGGAGTTGCTACTACGCTTCCGACTTTCGCCGGCTTCCCTTCCGGGGTCACGAGTGGAACCTACGATAACACTCTTGACCTAATGGCCGACTCTAGCTACAACCCGTCCTTTCTCACCGCGAATGGCGGCGCCGCAGGCGCCGAGACGGCCCTCATCGCGGCCTTGATGCAGGGACGAGCTTATCTAAACGTTCATACGACCACATTCGGCGGCGGAGAGATCAGGGGGTTCCTGGTAGCCGTACCTGAGCCCACAACTATGCTCCTATTAGCTACGGGACTAAGCGGACTTGCCGTGAAGGCTTATCGCAAACGCCGGGGCTACTAAGGCAGCAAGAATTAGACTTAATAGATATAGGAGTCACCCCCCAATTACGGCTTCAGTTAGACCAATAATGCTTTCACAATGCGCTCGACATGAATTTGTGTAGTGTTGAGTAATCGAACGCCGTTGTGTTCTTCATCGCGGAGGAGCAGGGGTAATTCAGTGCCGCCAAGTATCAGTCCCTCGATGGCGTGATATGCTTTCAATTCATCCGCTATTGCCAATAATCGTTGGCGCGTTTCCGGGAGAAAGACGTCTTTAAGCAGTTCACCCATGTACTTTTCATGGATGTAGGTCTGGTCGATTTCATCAGGCACAAAAAGCTCAACCCTGGAGCGGCTAAACACCTGCGGATAAAAGCTTCCCTGCATTGTGAATCGCGTGCCAAAGAGGCCAACCCTCTTCATTCCCAGCGCCTGAACCCGTTGGCAGGCAGCCTCTACAATACTAATGAGAGGGATCGTCGAGCGCCGCTCAATCTCATCAAAGACGATGTGTGGCGTATTAGAGGCGAGTACAGCAAAGTCGGCTCCAGCCTTCGCCAACTTGTCGATTTCCCCTACAAGATATTCTGTAATTGCGTCGAGTTCATTCGCGGTAATCAAATCAACGAGTTTATTCAAATCAACACTGTTGATGATGATAGCCGGATAACTTCCGTCACCTTTCTGCTGGCGATAGGAGGCAATAATCAAACGGTAATAATCGATTGTTGACTCTGGTCCAATCCCGCCTATTATTCCAAGAGTTTTCATAGAATCTATGGCCTGATCCGAAACGGCCGGTCGGTGTCGTCCTCATTTTGAACTATCACCGGCAACTCCTCGAGTCCGCGAATAATCAGGCTTCTCCGCCAGCGCAAGCTTTTGACGTCTCGCGCCAAGCGTAACTCGGGAAAACGCCTGAATAAGGTCAGCAGGGCAATACTACCCTCCAGCCGCGCCAGCGGAGCGCCAAGACAGAAGTGAACACCCTGGCCGAACGCTACATGCCGGTTGGGCTCGCGCGCAAGGTCCAACATTTCGGGATTCTTAAACTGGCTTTCGTCGTGATTCGCCGATCCCAAGACCGCGACAATGACATGACCCTGTTGAATCGTCACTCCGTTTAAACGAACGGCCTCGCGCGCAAAACGTTGCGTCGCCAAATCAAGGGGGCTGCTATGACGCAACAACTCTTCAATTGCAGCCTCGGCAACAGCTGGATTCTCAAGAAACAGTTCTCGTTGTCGGCGATCTTCGATCAGCGCCAAAGCACCCGTCCCGATCAGATTGACTGTTGTCTCATACCCAGCAATGAGGAGCAGCACAATCATAGCCACCAGTTCCTCTTCAGACAGTCTGTCACCCGACTCTTCAACCTGAACAAGAGCAGTGATTAAGTCCTCCTGAGGTCTTGCGCGGCGCTCAGCGATCAGCTTGCGCAACTGCCCCGCCAACAATCTTTGATCAGGAAATGAACGCAAAACTCCGAGCACATTGGAGGCGGATAGGCTGCTTCTTGATAGTCTGTGCAGGCGAGTCCGTTGCTCAGCCGGAATGCCCAACAATTCCCCGATGATGGTCAGCGGCAGCAGCAAGGCATAACCACTCATCAGATCCAGGCACTCCCCGACTAACCATCGGTCTAGTAGTTCATTGCAGAGTCTTTGAATACGATCACGCAAGCGCTCGACCAGACTCGGCGTAAACGCTTTGTGAACCAGCGCGCGCAAACGCGTGTGATCAGGAGCGTCCTTGTTTAGCATGTTGCGCGTAACGGCACCAGAGAGCCGGTGCAGCCACCTGGTTGTCGGGAACCAGTCTTTCGTGAATCGCTCGTCTTTGAGAACCATCACAACGTCGTCGTAACGACTGATGAGCCAGGTGGGTTGGCCCAAGAGGCTAGTGGGACAAACGGGAGTGTCGGCGCGCAGGCGTGCGTAAAAAGGGTACGGGTTGGCCTTGAACTCTGGCCGCGCAAGATCAGCAATTTTGATCCGGGATGACAAGGCTATTCAGAAGGAAATCTGAAAGCTAGATTAATAAAGCCTGTTTGGGAAAGCGGCGCTTGCCGGCGACCTTTTGCGGTACCAAAGCTCTTGCACAAGCCGATATTATCCGAGATCCACAGTTAACCTGATTTTTTTGGCGACGTCTCTATTTATTTATGGCTGGAATATAGATCGATTACCCGCGCGATACCCCGCTGACAAACGGCACAGAACTGTTGCGTGCGCGAAAACATTATGCAGTCGATTTCTGGCCGGTAATACCCTCGCGCTTCGTACATAGCACCTTCGAAGGCACCCACCTTGCCCACATACTTTTCACGGGCAAAGATCGCCCGCTCGTGCTTGAGCTCTTCCGTAAAGAGCGCCTCCATTTCGCTTTCAGGACGTTGTTCCTTACGCAGCTGACTTCTGCGTTTCTGGATCTCGCGCGAGTAAGCTTCAAAGTCTTCCTTGTTCCAGGGCGTAGGGATTGGGCTGTCGGCGGCGACCAGGTCTGCCCACTTCAGGGAGGATAGTTCCCCCAGCAGCGCGGTCGCATTTGGCTCCCAGGGCTCCAGGCGCTCTGTAGCAGGAGCATAAGCGACTGAGGAGGTGTAGTACTCGTCTGCAAGTCCGGCGAAATGGTGGCCAAATTCATGAACAAACACATAGTTCGCGAAAGCATTGTCAACCGCTACGGTGCTATAGAGATTGAAGATGCCGCCTCCACCGTAGGTGCGATTGTTGGCAAGTATTTTGATGAACTCATAAGGGGCGAACGCGGCCGTCCTGCGTATTGCCCGATTGTCAAAAGAGAGCACATATCTTTCGGAATCGAAAGCGTCGTAAGTGGCCCCCAAAGGCGAATCGCGATAGATGCCAGTTGAGGGGCGTGAGATTCCGCTCTCGGCCGCCGGGGGACAAAGTGCCCAAACATTGAAATCTTGACGGCGTTCCTTAAAGGGCGAAGTCGCGAATAAAACATCAACCAGCCTGCGGGCGTCGGCCTCAAACTTCTTTGCTTCCCCGGAGGTGTAGCCATCGCCAAGTATCAGGAAATCAACCTTGGTAGCAGGATCTCCCGTCTTTTGGATTGTGATTAGCGGCGCAGGGGCAGACGGCTTCGAACGATCGATAAACTTGTCGCCAGGATCTAATACTATTGACCAAATTTCCTGAAAGGCATTCTTCTTGTCACGTTTCTTTAAGACCACCTCCACACTTTGTGAGGGTGTCGGGAACCGAAGCGACTCGTGGAACGTGCGAAAGACCGACTTTGCTTCGTCTGTTGTCTCCCACTCGCCGAAGATGGAGGCAAACCCGCGCGAAAAAAGAACCTCTTTGGTTTTCTGGTCACGAACCTCAAAAAAATATTTCCCGAGATTGGTATCGTCTATATGCTTGTCCAGGCTGCCCGGCCAGGCGAGGGGTTCGATAACCACTCGGTCAACGCCGAATAGTTCCCGGGCGGAGTTACCAGTATGGTAATAGTCAAGGCGCATCGTCTGTGGGGCGCCAAAAACATTTCCCCACAAAAGAAGGGGCAAGGCAAACAGAAGGAGTTTTTGCATAACAAGATTGTAGCAAGAACGGTTATCTATAAATATAGGTAGTACTCTTCTTCTGGTCCCATTCGATCCGATCAATACCCTCCGGGTCGACGGCAAAGATCTCCTCGCTCAGCCGATTTGTACTGGTTCTGCTGCTAAGATTCGTTATTCCTCGCAGCAGCCGTGAATGTCACCGACGACAATTGTGCGTGAGCTCATCGAACCTCCACCATTCGTTTTATCTCAATAATGGCCGGTCATAATGCGAGCTTGAGATTCTAATTCTGAACGAGTTGGGAAGGCAAAGAAGCACAAGAATGCCTACCTGTTAGGTCAGGCATAACGCCCTTGACGAACTCGGTGCCGATATATTGGGAGCGTCGAACACAAATACTTTGATGAACCTGCCTTGCCTGTGGATAATGGCCCAAATTTCTTATGGAGGAGGAGGTAGGGATGGCCAAGAAAATCATTCTTGGAGGACTTCTGGCAGGAGTGCTGATGTTCGTCTGGAGTTCTCTGGCGCACACTGTACTGCCGATCGGCGAAATGGGTATTTCTACCACAGCAAATGAGGACGCTGTCCTTGCGGTGCTAAAAGCCAACCTATCAGCGCCGGGCTTCTATTTCATTCCCGGCCACCTGATGATGCAGGCAGAGAAATCGTCAGGGGCCGACCGGGAGAAGGCGATGGCAGAGTGGCAGAGCAAGTATGGCGGAGGCCCATGGGCAGTGATGATGTATCACCCCAGCGGAGCGAACGCGATGGCAACGAGGCAGCTTGTGTGCGAGTTGCTAGCTGATGTGTTTGCCGGCTTCATCCTGGCCTTTGCCCTGCTTATGTCATTGGCACGCATTCGCACATTCTGGGGACGTGTTGTCTTCGTCACAGTGTTAGGGTTGCTTCCGTGGCTCATTGTGGACGCCTCTTACCTTAACTGGTACGGGTTCCCATTCAAGTACGGTATGGGCCAGTTGGTCGATCAAGGTATCGGCGCCATGCTGGCTGGGGTCGGTTTGGCCGCATTATTCCGCAAGGAGTGAGGCAGCCACACAAGCCATTGTTTTGCAGGCGTTGAGTACACACAACCCTACAGCTCTCTTACGACTCGTCTCGGGTTTAGTGTTGGTTCGTGTGACTTAGTGGATCGTTTAGGTCATAAATAGCACAGGCGCCGATTGTTTACGAAAACGTCGTCCCCGCCTTCGAATCAAGACCTGGCGCGTTTGGCTCCGGGTTTGGCGAGCAATTCTAAGATTGGAAAAGAAAACTAAGAAGGGAAAACATTTGTCATGACAAAAGCCCTGCATGTCCTCCTCGTCCTATCGCTCTTTGCCCTGAATGCCCCGGCGCAAAGCACCCAGTCTCCGGATGGGAAACTTTCACTCGCCTTTGCTTTGACGGCTGACGGTGAACCTACCTATCAGCTTTCATTCGCGACCCGTCCAGTTGTGCAACAGAGTCGGCTGGGTATTGAATTGAAAGATGGGCCCGCTTTGACTAAAGGCTTCACAGTCATCAAATCTGACATTTCCCAGAAAGACGAAACCTGGGAGCCGGTCTGGGGCGAGGTAAGACGGATTCGCAATAACTACCGAGAGCTTACAATCACTTTGAATCAAGCGGCCGCCAAGATCCGGATGATCGTCAGGTTCCGTCTCTTCAATGATGGTTTAGGTTTCCGCTATGAATTCCCTGAGCAACCCGACCTGAATTATTTCACAGTTACGGATGAGAAGACGGAGTTCAATCTCACAGGCGACCATAAAACCTTCTGGATACCGGGCGATTACGACACCAATGAGTATGCCTACTCGACCACCAAGCTCAGCGAGGCAGACGCCACAAAAGGTGAGTCGTTCAAGGACATTGCCGTCAGATCGATCATGGCACGCAATATGGTACAGACGCCTTTGATGATGAAAACCGCGGATGGCTTATACATCAATATTCATGAAGCGGCGCTGGTCAATTATCCGGCCATGAACCTGCTGGTAAATAAACAAACTTTCAGTCTCATGTCACAATTAGTACCTGACGCAATCGGCAACAAAGCCTACCTGCAAGCTCCAGATAAAACTCCATGGCGCACGATTGTGGTAAGCGATAACGCCGCGGATATTCTGGCTTCCAAACTCATCTTGAATTTGAACGAGCCTAATAAACTACAGGACACAAGCTGGATTAAGCCGCAGAAGTATGTGGGCATCTGGTGGGGGATGCACATCGGCAAATACACGTGGAGCTACTCGGATGTGGCGAACATCAAATTGGCAGACACTGACTGGTCTAAGTTGAAACCAAATGGCCGGCACGGCGCGACCACTGAAAATACGAAACGGTACATTGATTTTGCCGCAAAACATGGTTTCGCAGGCGTATTGGTTGAGGGCTGGAATGTGGGCTGGGAAGATTGGTTCGGGAAATGGAAAGAAGAGGTGTTTGACTTTATCACGCCCTATCCTGACTTCGATGTCGCTGAACTCCAGGCCTACGCCGCAGCCAGGGGAGTAAAGCTCATAATGCATCACGAGACTTCAAGCTCGGTCACAAACTATGAGCGGCGGATGGATGAAGCTTATCGCTTCATGAAGCAACATGGCTACGACTCGGTCAAGACAGGCTATGTGGGCCGAATTATCCCGCGTGGCGAATATCACGACGGGCAGTGGATGGTAAATCATTATTTACGCGTGGCTGAGCAAACGGCGCGAAATAAGATCATGTTAGACGTGCATGAGCCGGTGCGTCCAACGGGTCTGCATCGCACATACCCAAACTGGCTCGCGTGTGAAGCGGCGCGCGGCAACGAGTTTAACTCTGGCTGGTCTCCCAGCGGCAACCCACCAGAACACGAAACGATTTTACCTTTCACCCGTTTAATGGGCGGGCCCATGGACTTTACTCCCGGGATCATGCAGATCAAGTTCGATGACTACGACCCGGCGAGGAAGGGTCAGGTTCGTAGCACAGTAAAAACTACTCTGTCTAAGCAGTTGGCTTTGTATGTGACGATGTACAGCCCTTTACAAATGGCGGCTGACCTGCCTGAACACTACGAGCGGTTCCTTGACGCATTCCAGTTTATTAAAGATGTAGCAGTTGACTGGGACGACACCAGGATTCTAGAGGCAGAGCCTGGCGACTATATCACTATCGCGCGGAAGGCTAAGAACGAGGACGAATGGTATATCGGTGCAATCACAGACGAGCAGCCACGGACCGCCGATATCGTCTTGAACTACCTGACGCCCAAGCGTTGGTACGTGGCTACCTTGTACATCGACGCCCCAGACGCACATTGGCAAAACAATCCGATGGCCTACAAGATTCAGAACTTCCTGGTGAACGACGAGACCCGACTAAAAATCGCCTTGGCCAATGGCGGTGGGGCCGCAGTTAGCGTGAAACCTGCATCGAGCGAAGACCTGAAAAAATGGAAGCGTTATTAATGTGTTGGGGTATGGATTAGATTTGAGCGCGCCCACTCTTCCCGACTGGGAACTTGAGACGGTGCCCTAAAGTGGATTTATCTTGACTGTTGAATTTTCTGTAGAGGATTAGCTATTATTTCGTTCATACTCTAAATCGCGCTTTCGTGATTACATCAGCGTGGCAACCTTCGCGTCCGATGAGTATCCGGGCAATTTAAATCATTACGAAATCGTCTGTGAGAATCATATTGTTGATGTCGTCGGCGTCGCGGTGCCGGACATCAAAGTTCTACGCCAGCCCAACAAGCGCTCGCAGCCTCTGGATTGAGGAAGGCCGTTATGCGGCGAATAGACGCTCGGACAACCGCAAACACATGGGTCTACCATTAGGGAGTCAGGTCACCTGAATCGCTCGCCTATTGCCGAAACAGGCGTTTCCAGTTTTTAGGTGCTTTTACAGATGAAAACTTGGTTTTCAATAGGTAACATTTTGGCAATCGGCAATTGGAAATCGGATATCTCTTTACACGTATCTGAGCGCGTCCAGCGGATCGACTCTAGTCCCTTTTCGCGCGGGAAATTAGCAAGGTATAGAGCGACTACTATGAGTAACACCGCGATGGTCGACAATGTGACTTCAAGCGTGTGATGTCTCAAGGGGTGTATATGGGTGGGGTATGTCACAAAACGCGTCACAAACTCTTTTTATACGTGCGTGTTCGTTAAGGGCCAGCCCGCGGTGCCAATCCTGCGTTCCGCATATTTGGGGCGCGGACCATATCAGCGGCGAGAATGCGCGTACCCCGAGTCTCGGGAAGCGTCCACACCCAGAGTCCCGTGACGAGAGCGAAGCTGGGTTGGCGACCGAAAGAGACCTTGTAGAGGCGATAAACGAAATAGCCTGTCTCCTGAAACTCCGGTTCGACGAAGAAGGCGCCGCTCACCCCAATGCGACGTTCATGGATGCATCGGAGATCTGAGCCACACTCTGTGATTCGGTCTGTCCAGTAGGCGAGGCCGCCGGCATCCGGTTCGCGATTCAGAAAATCCCGATAGTGCTGACGGACGAAGAACTGCGCGTCGTCGATGACGTTAGCGCCAAGATCGTACAGTTCGGCGGTATTCACACTCAGACTGCCATTAGCGTCGCCGCCGGAGCCACCGACGACAACAACCCTTCCGTTTCGCAGCAGAGTTGCAGTGTGACCAGCGCGGGCCGTGTTGGGGTTGGCAGTGATGCTCCACGTCCCTGTCACCGGGTCGTATAGCTCGGCCGAATTCAGGGCTTCATAGTCATATTCGACGCCCCCGACGACTAGGACCTTTCCATTGGGCAGCAGCGTCGCTGTGTGGCCACCACGTTCTTCATTGAGGTATCCAGTGCTACTCCATGTCCCTGTAGTGGGGTCGTAGAGCTCCGCCCGGTCGAGGAAATCATCATCGCCATTGCTGGAGCCGCCCGTAACCAGGACCTTGCCGTTAAGCAGCAGAGTCGCTGTTTGACCCCACCAGCGGCCTGCATTGAGATTGCCAGTGACACTCCAAGTTGCTGTGGCCGGGTTGTACAGTTGAGCGCTGTTGCTCTCGTTATCGCTTAAGCCTCCCACGACCAGCACCTTGCCGTTTTGCAGCAGCGTCGCTGCACCACAACAGTAGGTTGTGTTGAGATTGGCGGTGCTACTCCACCTCCCAGTGTTTGGGTCGTACAACTCGGCGCTGTAGCCCCCCACGACCAGGACCTTGCCGTCTTGCAGCAGCGTCGCTTTGCCAGCGCCAGCTCTGCCGAGATTACCGGTGTAACTCCATGTCCCTGTGCCCGGGTCGTACAGTTCCGCGCTGTTGAGAGCACTGTTGTTGTAGAAACCCTCCCACGACCAGCACCTTGCCGTTGAGCAGAGGGGTTGCTGTGTGACCAGCACGGACCGTGTTGAGGTTGCCGGTGAGGCTCCAGGTCCGTGTGGCCGGGTCGTACAGTTCCGCGCTGTTGAGAGCGTTGTTGTAGTACCCCCCGCGACCAGCACCTTGCCGTTTTGCAGCAGCGTTGCTGTGTGACCGGCGCGCGCTGTGTTGAGATTGCCGGTGTAACTCCAACTCGGACCAACCACCAGTGCAGAAACAAGCCTTGCTGGCCCTGGCATTAAGGTGGCGCCATTAATCAAACCGGCGAGGGCCAGTATCAGACTAACTAAATATCGAGCTTGGTTTCTTTGGTTTTTCATACTGGCCTCCTCTCAGTCCTTATCACTGGGCTAGTGATCGCCGACCGACTGCAGTCCGTCCGCGTAGCTGCTAAGTTCTGGGGTTCCTATCGAAATCCACAGCTCGGCGAAAAATCATGCGATGAGACGCGAGAACGCGCCGGCCATCCGCTGCCTACCTACATGTTTCGCCCGCGCACGTGGCAAGTTCTGCCAAGCGGGCGGACAACGCGTTTAGCCGCTCGGGAGGCGCGACGTTGTGCTGGCTCACCAACTCGAACGGATCCGTAGTCAGATCGTAGAGCTCCTTCGGGCCGGACTGGTACGCTGCGTAGAGCACACCATCGAGGCTGCGCACGGCACGAATTGCGTCCCCATTACCGAGCGGCGGGTTGCGGCGATAGACCTCGACCAGAAAATCCTTTCGCCATTCGGCGGGGGACTTCGGATTATGGTGGAAGAGCTTATCGAACGATTGCCCGTCCACGACGTGGTCCGGCTTGACGTGGGCCAGCTTCGCAATCGTCGGGGCGAAGTCGATGGTGGCCACTAGATGGTCGCGGGTCGCGGCCACGGGCACCTTGGGTCCGCGTACAATGAGCGGTACGCGGATGTCCTCTTCGTACACCTGTGTCTTGCCATTTCGCAGACGGTGTTGACCCAGGTGGTAGCCGTTGTCGGAAGTGAAGATGACATAGGTATTTTCGAGTTGGCCCAGCTCAGCAAGTTTGTTGACGATGTTCTCGACAGCTTCGTCGACAGACTGCAGCGACTCGATCCGCGTCTGATGCTCGCTGTCGATGGCCGTGATCTGGGCCGCCGTCAGGAGTGGGAGGCTGCCGATGGCCGGGGGCTTGTCGCTGACGTCGCCCTCGTTGAAGGACGGCGTCCGCGGTGCCTGCGTTCCCGCGAACATTCCCTTGTGACGCGGGGCTGGTGTCGCGGGGCCATTCGGAACGCCGTCCCCGTGAGGAGCGGCAGGCGCAAAAAACACGAAGAAGGGTTCGTTTTCCTCCGCCCGGTCGATGAAATCGATGACCTTTTCTGTGAGGACGTCCGTGGAATAGTCGCTGGGTGCGTTGCTGTACGAGACCTGCGTGCCATTTTCATTGAGCGTGTAGTTGAAATACTTGCCAGAGCCATAGTACGCGTACCACTCCGACCAGCCCGGTGGTATGTAAGTGGTACTGTCGTACTCGACTAAGTACTTGCCGAAGCGCGCCGTACGGTAGCCAGCGGCTTGCAGCCAGGTGGCAATCGTCGATTTGTCTCCGCCGTTGTTGACGAACGTTTGGAAGCCGCCCCCGGAGTCGAACCAGTTGTTGAGGACCCCACTATTGTGGGGATACTGGCCCGTCAGGATCGTGACATGAGACGGGCAGCATTGAGGAGTGGTGACGAACATGTTGGTGAACGACGCGCCCTCGTCCGCCAACAGCCGTTTGACGCGGGGCATGTACTTGAGGGTCTCGGTGTCCTGATCGTCCGTGATGATGAAGACGATGTTTGGCCGCGGTGGCTTGGCGGTGTGGGGCGCCGACTGCGGTGCTGTATCTGTTCACGGGGCGCGCGAAAACGATAGATTCAGTCGCTATCTTGCCTTTCGTCAACGCCAGTGCCAACCCAGACGCGGAATACCTCAGTGACGGTATTGCCGAAAGCGTCATCAGTAGCCTCTCGCAACTACCCAGGCTGCGCGTCATGGCTCGTAGCACGGTGTTTCGTTACAAAGGTCAGGAGGTCGATCCGCGCAAGGTTGGGCGGGATCTCCACGTGGATGCCGTGCTGACGGGGAACCTGATTCAACGCGACGACACCTTGATTGTCAAGATGGAACTGGTGAAGGTCGCGGACGGCTCGCAGCTATGGGGCGAGGAGTATCAGCGGAAATTCTCAGACGTCCTCGCCGTCCAAGAAGAGATCGCGAAGCAGATCTCGGAGAAGCTACGTCTCAAGCTGACCGGCGAAGAGCAGAAGCGCCTGACCAAGCATTACACTGAGAACGCCGAGGCTTACCGACTTTATCTCCTGGGCCGCTACTACTGGAATAAGCAGACGCTAGAGAGTCTGAATAAAGGCATCGAGTTCTTCCAGCAGGCGGTCGACAAGGACCCGAACTACGCGCTCGCTTACGCCGGATTGGCCGACTCTTACTCTCTGCTTGGCTCTACTATCGGCGGACTATCTCCGAAGGAAAATTTTCCCAAAGCGAAGGCGGCAGTTTTAAAGGCCCTAGAGATTGATGACACGCTCGCTGAAGCTCAGTCCGCACTGGTATTGGTGAGACTGCGATACGATTGGGACTGGCCGGCTGCCGAGAGAGAAATCAAGCGAGCGATTGAGCTGAATCCGAACTACGCGACAACCTATCAATGGTACGCCAATTATTTAGCGATTATGGGGCGGCTGGATGAAGCGATAGCCGAAGAGAAACGAGCTCAGGAGTTGGATCCGCTCTCGCTCAACATCAACACGATTGTGGCAAGGCGTTTCTACGACGCGCGCCAGTATGACCAGGCCATTGAGCAATGCCAGAAGACGCTCGAAATGGATCCGAACTTCGCTCAAGCGCACTTTACCCTCGGGCAGGCTTATGAGCAAAAGGCGAGGTATGAGGAAGCCATTGCCGCATTGAAGAAGGCGACCACCCTTTCTCCCGGCAACCCGTTCAATGTATCGGCGCTGGGACACGCCTATGCGGTGTCGGGGCAGAAGAGTGAGGCGATGAAGATCCTGGACCAGTTGAAGGAACTGTCGCGGCGACGTTACATCTCGCCACATGAGATCGCGATCATCTATGCCGGCCTCGGCGAGAAAGATCAGGCCTTCGCCTGGCTCGAAAAGGCCTATGCGGACCGGTCTTGGCGTCTTCCTTTTCTTAAAGTCGAGCCAAGGTTCGATAGTCTGCGCTCGGACCCGAGGTTCACAGACTTGGTGCGACGCGTTGGGCTGACCCGTGAGTACTTCAGCAGCGAGAACGGATTTCTAAGTCTTGTCTGCGGGAGGGGCGATTCAGCGTCGGGGTAGTGCGCCGCGCTCCGTTTAGAACGCGAGCCGGAGCCCGATCTGGACCTGCCGATTCGGCGCAGCCGTCGCGGTGATGCGCCCGGCCTGCGGCGAACCGATGGTGACATTCGGTCTGCCGAAATGTGCGGTATTGGTGAGATTGAAGACCTCCCCGCGCAATTCCAGCCGCGTCGTTTCTGTCAGGCGGAAGTTGCGCCCGATCAGGAAGTCGAGATTCACCAGCCCCGGAGCGCGCAGCACGTTGCGTCCCGAATTGCCATAGGTGAATGCCGCCGGCACGGCAAATGCCGCCGGATCAAACCAACGATCCACGCTGCGTTCACCACGCGCGAGACGTCTGTCGCGCAACCGATTCGGGCGCACCGGGCTGGTCGTGTTGGCGGGATTGCCTGCGACATCGGGATTGACAGGCTGTCCCGTTTGCGCCACGAAGATACCGCCGATCTGGAAACCACCGAACACGGCCCGCGCGATTTTCGATCCTCCCAGCCATCCGTCTGTGCGCCCGTACGGCAGGTCATACACAACGCTCGTCACAAAGCGGTGTTTGATGTCGAAACCAGACGGGCCTTTCTCGGCATTGGTATCGAATGGATCCTGAGGAATGTCCGGGCCGTTGCTGTTGTCTTCACGATCGGTGGAGTTGTCAATCGAGTGGCTCCATGTGTAAGACTGCAGCAGCGAAAAGCCGGACTGGAAGCGTCGTTCGAGCTTCGTTTGCAACGAGTGATAGCTGGCGTGTGCGAAGCTCGATAAGGTGTTGATTTTCTTCGCGCTGGCGCGTTTGCAGTTCGTAGCGCACGCCCAGATTAACGGTCAGCTTCGGCGAAATCTTCCAACTATCGTTGAAATAGCCGCTGTAGTAATCGACGAGAAAGGTGCCAAGTTGCCGCGTCGTAATTGAAGCCGAGCTCGTCAAACCGAGCAGCAGGTCGGCCACTGCGCTGCTGGTGTCCTGCCCCGGCATGCGCGAGGTGAACTGACCGTTGAAATTAAACAAGCCGCGTGCGGCGTTTGATGAGTCTGCAAACGTGCTCAGCCGCCAGTATTCGCCGCGGAAATTCATCGTGTGGCGGCCGCGAAGTTGCGAGAAGCTGTCATTGATCTGAAACAACTCTGCTTCTTTCAGATTCGGCCTGAAGGTGCGGTCGCCCAATCCGCTGTAGTTGGCTAAATCGAAAAACGGCAACCCCGTCAAGGAGTCGAATTGCGGCACTCCTTTGATTCCGAATTCGTCGAAGAGCGGTCTCTCAGCAGGGCTTTGCAGAAAGCTTTGGTTTTTCGAAAACCCGAGGCGCAGTTCATTCACTGCGTTGGAGGAAAACACGTGGGTATGGCCTGCGACAGCCGAGCACGAATCGTTGATCAAGCTTAACGGAAGGGTCAACAGCGTGCCGCAATTTCCCGGCGCGGGACAAATGCTGCCGCGCAGGATGTCGCGGTTAAGCTTGCTGAATCGCACAAACAGCTTGTCGCGCTGGCTGAAGTTGTGATCGCCGCGAAAGTCGTACTGATTGGCATCGTCGGTCTGTGGCACGAGTGAAGCGTAATTGTCGACGAGGCCAGGCTGATTCGGCGCCGGATAGAGCGCGGCGATTTTACGTCCTACCGGATCCATACGGCCTTCGGGGATCACATTATTCGGAAACTGCTGCCGGTTGCCGCCCACGACATTTACCGGGTCGTAAATGTTCATGTCGCCGAAATTACCCCGCACCTGCTCTGGCGTCGGGATGGTGACCACGGAGGTGTTTGAGGCGCGGGTACGCGTGACTTGGAGGCTCGCGAAGAAGAACGTGTGCTTGTGCCAGATGGGACCGCCCAGCGTGCCGCCGAGCTGATTGAAACGCAGCGGCCCGCGTTTGAGCCCGGCCCGATTGGCGAAGAAATCGTTGGCATCCAGCTTCTCATTGCGCATAAACTCGAACGCGGAGCCGTGAAAGCTGTTCGTGCCCGATTTGATCACCACGCTGATCACGCCGCCCGCGGCCTGGCCGTATTGGGCGCCGTAGTTGCCGCTCTCGACTTTGAATTCCTGAATCGCGTCCACAGACGGGCGAATAGCCTGCGTCGAACCGGTGTCGAGACCCATGATGTAGTTGTTGTTGTCCAGGCCGCCCACAAGAAACTTGTTTTGCAGGGTGCGATTGCCATTCAGGCTGAACCCATCGGCTGCGCGCGATCCTTTGTTCGGTGTCGCGCCTGGCATAAGCAAGACAAGTTGAGAATAGTTGCGACTATTGAGCGGCAGCGTGACGATGGTCTTGTTTTCGATTACCTGCCCGATCGATGAGCTCTCACGATCCAGCAAAGGCCCATTACCGGAAATAGTCACGCTCTCGTTTATCGGTCCGATTTCGAGCGTGAAGTCTATTCGCGCGGACTGATCCACGTTGATGCTGAGGTTATCGCGGCTCACCGGCTTGAAGCCACTGGCGAGGACATTAAGCTGGTAGTTGCCCGACGGCACAAAAGGAATGCTGTAATAGCCATCTGCGTTCGTCATCGCCTCGCGCACCACGCTCGTGTCAACATTAGTGAGCATGACCTGTGCTCCGGCAATCACGGCTGAATTGGCGTCCGTGATGATTCCAGAGACCTTCGCAGTTTGCGCAGAGGCCGCCTGCCTGAAAGCCGGCAATAACAAGATCAGGAGCACAGAGGTAAGAAAACTGCGCTGTCTGTTCATAGCCTCTCGATTTCTTTCATGACGAACTGGTTGCCAGGCTCCGCAAAACTCTCTGAGGTTAATCGGCCCTTCGAGCAGGAGGCTGATGGTCGTGCCAATCAGTCTTCGTCCTCCGCATGACGATCGTGAACATCGGCAGCGCGGAGGCATCCGCCTCGTTCGCGTAGACGACGCGGTTCGTGAGCGCACCCTTCGTCGAAGCGGACGCGGCCGCCGTTCGTCTCCAGATTTCTCCTCCCCGCGAGAAAGTCGTTGACGCAGCGGTCCGGTAACGCCGGTCGGCGCAGTAGTTGGTGAACGTGCTAGCCGTCGAAGCGCAACAGCGCCTCGTCGGCGCCGAACCAAAGAAAACCTCGCCACTCGCACACGATCTTAAGCTCAAGCTCAACCCGGAAGAGACGTGGCGAGCATGGCCAGCATTCCAACCGCACGATCCTCTTGAGGCGAAAACGAAGCCACGTAGCAAACGGAGTTTCAAGCCGGGATTATAACTCTGCTCCGGGTATTGCAGACAATGACCTGAATCAAGAAACGCGGCGCGCCTGGTGCGAAGCCGGCGTTGTCAGGGACGCCGCATTCGAACACGACCGCAACGTCGGCGTCGATCCTGCCGGTATCTACCTGCAGTCGTCGGACAAATTTGTCCCTCAAAGAACGGGAGCGGGAAGTCCGCACTAGTCGACTCGATTAAGTATAGAATTCCGATAGGGACAAACTTGTGACAAGACTAGGGCCAAAGTGGACTTGAGAGGTGGCAACGGATAGACTCGCTGGCGGCTGCAACCTGTGACAAATGTTAGTAGATCGTAAGAGCCATAACCTGCTCGAGTGAGTTTGAACGCACTCTTAATCAGCGGGTCAGAGGTTGGAGCCCTCCACGGCTCACCATTAGTAACAATTGATCTGCTAATTCGGTGGACAGCTCTTCCCTACTCGGCTTCCGCCACGAGCAGGCTAGCCGGTCCGGCAAGCGGTCTATGTTCGACCTGCCGCCAGCCGATCTGACCGAACCATCGCTCGGCCTCTTCAACGCTGTATACGTCTCCACGTCCCGGCGTGAGAAGGAATTCGCCCGCCATCAGGGCAGCAAAGATAGGCTCGGTGTGAGTAACGTTGGTCCAAAAATCAACCAGAAGGATTCGTGCTCCGACGGACACACAGTCGGCAACCCGCCGGAGAAGCTCCTGAGCAAGATCAGCCGGGAAGCAGTGGATTATGTTCGCAATGATAATGGCGTCATGGCCCTTTGGAATCGGATCTCTAAAGAAGTCGCCCTCCACTATCCGAATACGGCTTTCGTGAAACGAACAAAGTGAAAATGGCGAAAAAGCCCATTTCTGCCACTCCTTGTCTAGGCACATTGCCTCATTATTAGTGCCAAAGACCATGACAAAGATCTCGTACGCGATGAGTGCGGCGCCCTTGGAAATCGCCAAGCATGCCACAATTATGGATATGACTGACATGTCGAAGCAGAAACACAGGTATTTGCCTACATGCTTCGTGGCGACAATGGCGCGAACAACACTGACCCATTTGCCACGGGTCCCACTACAGATAATCAGTGGGTCGTCTCGCCACCTCATATTATGGTGCTTTATCAGGATCCGAAGATGCTCGATGCCTATTCTACAGATCCGAAGAATGGTGGCCCTTGGGTGATGTGGAAAGGAACCCCGTATGCGCACGTGATGGTGCCAGTGTCACCCACGAAACCGCCGATGATGTCCTACAAATAGCCCCGATAAGTGATCTGCTCTAACAAAGCGTGGTCTACAAAACCCCCTATCAGCCATGATGAAAGTGGAGGTTTAGGTTGGAGTAGAAATTATTCGACCGCCCATCCCGCACAGGATGAGTCATAGAGTTTTCGAGCACTTGATCCCTACGCTGCCAAATGCTAAAAGATTCGCTCCCACTGGAGGTGCGGGCGCGTGTTGGCCTAGTTCTCGGATCAAGAAAATATTTCGTGCGGGTTCGTGTCACTTCTTCGTGTCACCTCGTGGATCGTCGCTGGTACGCAGAATAATGATCCACTAATTGCCACGAAGAGGCACGAACTAATGTCTTTAGTAATGACCCACAGCTACCTGAATCAACGGCAAATTCGGTGCTTTACCTCAGAGTTGGCTCGTAAATTCGTGTGACTTGGTTAATCGTGCCCAGGAGGCATTCATGAGTAAGATTTTAACGATATCGATAATTTTGGGAGGTTTGATACAGGCGGCGGTTGTGCAAAAGGCGACCAATGATCGGTCCTGGACTAACTTCTTTGCCGTGGAAAAGGAGGAGCTAACGGCCACCGGGCGCAATCCATACTTTATTCTGGAACCTGGTTACAGATGTGTGCTTGAAAGCGGCCCCGAACGTCTTGTTATTACCGTTCTCAATGAAACAAGGCTTGTCGACAACGTTGAAACCCGGGTAGTCGAGGAAAGGGAAACCATGAATGACAGGCTTGTTGAAGTTTCGAGAAACTACTTCGCAATTAGTAAACGAACCAACAGCGTCTTTTACTTTGGCGAGGAGGTTGACATTTATAAGAACGGTAAGGTGGTCAGCCACGAAGGAAGTTGGCTCTCAGGTGCGGCCGGCGCTCGGCTTGGCCTAATAATGCCCGGGCAGCCGCTGCTAGGCGCCCGTTATTACCAGGAGATTGCGCCGGGAGTAGCGATGGACCGAGCAGAAATTGTCAGCTTAAGCGAAACCGTTCAAACCTCTGCTGGTAACTTTAAAGACGTACTCAAGGTGGCAGAAACATCGCCACTAGAACGAGGAGTTAAGTATAAGTATTACGCCAGCGGCATCGGGTTAGTGTCCGACGGGTCAGTCAAGTTGGTAAGCCATGGCAAGGCAACAAAAGGCAACTAGTGTGGTTGTACTAGCTACATCACATGTCTTGAACCCCGTAGGGTGCATATTTATATCCCGCAGACGCCCCAGAATTCCTCCAGCGCCGTTCGAAGGAGCGGAATTCTTCTTGAGTGTTGTCATTCTAGTCTGACTTCTGCTCCTTCGAACGGCGCTGTTACGGGGGCAAGGTCATATAAACATCCCACTCTTGACGGAGTGAAGATGGTTAATTAATTTAAAGTGTCGGCATCATGGAAGTAAATCCATCCCGGCCTGATTGAAGCCGCCACGGTTTTACCATCTGGTGAGAATGTCACCGACGTCACACGATCAGCCACCGCAAGCCTGTGTTTTAACTCCCCAAGTTACTGCTCCTGTTCGACTAACGTTGGGACAGCAGTGGTTTTTGAAATTTTAGCGTCGCTGCCGGTTTGACTGGCGTTTGAGCTGGGCAACCACCCGGACCAAATCTGATGGATCTACAGGTTTGGGAAGGGAATATGGACCTGAAAGCCGGCAGCTAGCGCAAGTGCCCTGGCTTCACTGCCAGCATACGCCGTGAGTGCTGCGGCGGGAATATCTCGCTCTTCCGTTTTTAAGGCTCTCACTTTGCGAATGAATTTATAGCCGTCCTCTTCAGGCATTCCGATGTCTGAAATCAACAAACCCGGTTTCCACTCAATCAGAAGTTGCAGCGCTTCTCTGGTGGAAAGACAGCTTCTGACCTCAGTTCGGCACGCCTTGAGCACTGCAGTTATGATCTCTACCGAATCGGGATCGTCGTCAACGACCATGATACGAAGCCCCTCCAGTTCGGAAGGAAAGTCGAAGGAGATCTTGCCATCGCCCGTACGGGTAGCGAGCCCTGCTGAGAGTCTAGCAGTATGGCCATAAGTGGCAGCTTAACTACGAATGTAGCGCCCTTATTAGGACCATCACTCCGAGCCTCGACGATTCCACTGTGTAAGTTCACTAACTCACGAACTATTGACAAACCCGAGTCCAAGTCCGCCATGAGCCCTGGTCATCGAACCATCAGCCTGCCGGAACCGGTCGAAGACGTGGGGGAGAAAGCTTGGTTCGATACCCTTACCTGTATCGCTTACCTTGAGTTCCACATGCGAGTTTACGCGGCGCAGGTCGATGCTTACCTGTCCGCCAGAAGGCGTAAATTTGATGGCATTCGAAAGCAGGTTCGAGATCACCTGTTGTGATGTAGTCCTGAGCGCCATGCCGAAGGAGCTCGACTCGAGAGTGCTCGTCAGCCTTAGCGGTGAGGAGAACAATGGGCGTGTGGTCTAGTTCCCGGGATTGTTGTCGGATCTCACGAACCATATCCTCACCGCTCATAACCGGCATCATCATGTCGCTCAGAATTAAATCCGGCCGTAGCGACCGCGCTTTCTCAATACCCTCACGGCCGTTCCGAGCTGTAACCACACGATAGTGTGGATTCAGAGATTCGGCGATGAACCGGCACATCTCGACGTTATCTTCTACTACTAAAACAAGTGGTCGGTTGTGATTCTCCGGCTCGACCGATGCTGGGGAATCATCTATTTCCTCCGTATAAAATTCGCCCAAAATATGCTGAGGCAATCGAGCCGCGCGTGCGGATTTCTCTGACTGTGGGAAAAGGTTAACGCCCTTCGTCAAGGCTGACTCAGACTGTCACTGAGCCATCAGCGTGTCGTCGTAATCAATCTCGAAGCTGAAGGTCTCCTCTTCACCAACAAGAAAGAGTGGAGCCCCGCCGGTGGAAATAGCCACCGCATGGCCAAGCGTCTCTTTCGCACTTTCGGATGAGGCACAAGCCTTCAAAGCCTTCATCGACGGGAAATGAATCTCAGCGATCCTATAATAAGGAGCACTCCCCTCCAAAGAATGGATCACCTTGGTTGCCACTATTTTGGTCTTGCCCGCGAGTTTTTCAACGGCCATTGGTACGTGCTCTTCCTGGTAAAGCTTCTCGAAAGCATCAATATCGGTAGGACGAGGGTAGATCACAATTAATTTAGCTTCGGCCATTTTTTCCTCCTATATTAGCTCATTTAGTAAACTATTGGGGCCGAGGACAGATTCTTCAACGGTTGGAGAAATCCGAGAGCCACATCTCACTCCTGCCTTTATTGAATTTCACCCAGACGACATGCCCTGTTGGTGAGACGTCGAAAAACTCACCGATGGGGTGCAGGGGTCGCAGGTCGGCGATGTGCCTTTCATCCCTGCCGTCGCGTGTAATAGACCAAAGCTCTTCCCCGTCTCTGAGGTTACTGACACGATGAAAGTAAATGCGTGAATCATCGGTAGACCAGTGCGGAAAGTATCCTCGCGTCAGCTTACGGCAGGACCCGCCATCGAGCGGGCACAGTGTAATGTCAGCCAGCGACCATTTGCCTGAAGCTAGGTCGGTGCCGACTATGAAATTTCCATTGTGTGCCCATCGCGATTGGCGCAGAAGGAGAGTGAACACTGTTTCTCTTCCGGTTTCTATATCACGGATCATGGTGGCCACTGCGTTACCTTTATCCAGTTTCTCGTAAATAATGTGCTTGCCCTCGGGGTCCACTCGTGCCCCGTGGTGCGTCCCCCATTACCAGCCCGAAACAAGCTCGGAGCTATCGCCGCCGCGGATTGAAATCTTGCGGAAGGAGATGGTCGGGCGGATCTGGTAGAAATAGACCGCCGAGCCATCTGCTGACCAGTGCGGATGAACATTCCGCTCTCCCTTCCCCCGTGTGACCTGCGTCAGGCTTCCGCCTCTCGTGCCGATGGTAAAGAGTTGTAGGTCGCCTCCTTCGGTGAACCCGAAGAATAGGATTTTGTCCCCCTGCGGTGAAAACGAAGGATCGACGAGGTCTGTGCGCGACTCGTGCAGGTCCTGCGTGTTCCCGGTGGCGGGGTCGGTGAGCGCGATGATATAGCTGTTGCGGGTATTGATGTAGATAAGCTTACGCCCGTCGCGTGAAATCTCCGGGTCGCTATCCTCACCCGCGCTTATCAGAACAGGTTCGGGCTGTCCGCCTGCGGCGGGCACTTTCCAGAGTGTCAGGCTCCCAGCGCGCTGGGAAGGAAAGACGACGAACCGACCGTCTGGCGTCCAGGCCGGAGCGCCGCCGTGAATAGCATCGAAAGTCAGACGGCGGGCCAGACCGCCTGAAGAGGCGATAACCCAAATGTCGCCTATCGGGCCCTTATCTTTTTGGAAAAAAGCGATGAGAGAGCCGTCGGGAGAAAACGCCGGGCGACGATCGGCCAGTAAAAGGTCGGTCGGTGGGACGCCTTCCACCTTGCTTTGATCGCCGCCGTCGGCATTCGCCGTCCAAACATCGTAAGAGCGCTCAAAAACCAGCCGCCTACCATCCCACGACCAATTGGGGTTGCGACCACCTTCGATCAGCTTGCGCGACGCGCCCCCCTGGGCCGAGACCGACCAGATGCTCTCCGTCCCCTGCGACCGGCGCGCGTAAACGATCTGGTCGCCTGATGGAGACCAGCGCGGCCGGTCTGCCGGGACGTCTCCAGAAGTGAATTGCACGGGCTCACCTTGAGTGAGGTCTTTAACCCACACTTGCGGTACGCCATCACCCGCGTTGATGAAAGCGATCTTCTGCCCGTCCGGTGAAAAACTTGGCGCACGGTGCGAGCCCGGGAACGTGGAGATGAGGCGCTGCTGTGGCGGCGGTGATGGCTGGGATGGCTTTAACCATAAGTAGGCAGCTATCAGGCTAAAGATCGCCACTGCCACGCCAGCAGCGAGCGAAGCCAAGGCGAAGGGCCTTTCAATGGGGCGGCCAAACACGCCAAGCAGGGTCCGTTGCCGAGGTCGAACATAGGGGATCACTCCACCGGGAATATCTGCCGAGCTAAACAGATGGTCGAATCCGCCGGCTGCAGCAATGGCTTGCCGCAAGTCGGCGATCATTGTTTGCATTGATTGATAGCGCGCTAAAGGCTCTTTTGCTAACGCCCGATCAAGCACCGCGGATAGCTGCGCCGGCACGTCCTTGTTCAAGTCCGCGACAGGAGTGTGCGGCTGCCTGATAACCGCATTCATCACCTCCGTCCGCGTCTTCCCTTTGAAGGGCATGCGGCCAGTGGCCATCTCATAAATCACCACACCGAATGAGAAGATGTCGCTGCGGTGGTCGGCCCGCTCACCGCGCACTTGCTCGGGCGACATAGAAGAAGGCGTGCCCATCACCATCCCGGTCTTGGTTAAGTCGATGTCCCGGCCTTCCTCCGACGCCAGCAACTTGGCCAAACCGAAGTCCAGCACCTTCGCCTGCCCTTGCGGCGTGATGATGATATTGCCCGTCTTGATGTCACGGTGAATGATTCCTCGGCTGTGAGCAGTTGCCAGCGCATCCGCCACTTGCAGACAGATTGAAAGCAAAGAATCCAAGCCCAGTGGCCGCCCATCAATCACTCGCTTCAAGGTCTGACCCTCGACGTATTGCATGGCTATAAACAGATGACCCGCTGCTTCGCCGACTTCGTGGATCGTGCAGATGTTCGGATGGTCGAGTGCTGAGGCCAGGCGGGCCTCGCGCAAGAAGCGAAGGCGCGACTTGCTGTCGCCCAGCAAACTGGGGTCGAGGAGTTTCACGGCTACCTTGCGACCTAGCCTTGAGTCGTGGGCCAGATAGACATCTCCCGTCCCCCCTGACCCGAGCTCTGCCTCAATCCGGTATGGGCCGATGTTTTTCCCTACGACAGATATGGTCCAATCGTCCGTGCCCAATTTAGATACGATCTCAAGTGCCGGCGCCTCGATAAAGGCTTGCGCCCGCTCGTCTGAGGAGAGCAATGCTTCCACTTCTCTTCGCAGTGCAGGGTCGGCGGCGCAGGCTTCTTCGAGAAAAGCAGCACGCTCACCCGCCTCGCGCTCGAGGGCCGCCTGAAACACGGCATCTATTTGCTGGTTGCGCTCTCGCTTCATTAATACAGTGAATTAGCGACAGTGAAAAGTGCCCAGTTTCCTTCATCCAACAGAGACTAATGGAAGGCTTGTTTCTTGGAGCATCCCCGAGGACTCCCAGCTTGAACAACGATTTTTGTGAGTCACGAGTCAGGTCATCTCTCTTAACTCATCACTCATCACTTGTTTACTTTCTTGTATAGCCAGGCTTTTGCTGACCTCCACTCGCGCTGAACCGTCGTCGGTGAAACTTTCAACACCTCGGCCGTCTCTTCAATATTCAGCCCGCCAAAGAAACGCAGCTCGACAATCTTGGCCTTGCGCGGATCCCAGATCTCGAGGTCTAGCAGTGCTTGGTCCAACGCAACCACTTCGGCCGAGCGATTCTCGGAAACAACTGCTGCTTCATCCAGCGATACCTTGCACGCTCCGCCGCCACGTTTGGCAACGTTCCGACTTCGGGCGTGTTCGACAAGGATGCGGCGCATCACCTGTGCGGACACGGCGAAAAAGTGCGCCCGGTTTTGCCAACGCATCCTTCGGTAGGCAACCAGTCTCATGTATGCCTCGTTGACCAAAGCCGTGGTCTGGAGCGTGTGACCGGCCCGTTCGTGCCGCATGTAGTGATGAGCCAGCCGGCGCAACTCCCGATGGACCACCGGGATCAACTTATCGAGCGCCGCCTTATTCCCATTGCTCCAATCCACGAGCATCTGGGTCACTTCCTCGGGCGGAGGTGTCGTCATGGCACAAATTGGATAAGGCAGAGAATTAACTAGGGAACAGCTCCTAAATCATAGCACTTTCCATTACGCCAGCCATTGTCGGAAGCCCTCGAAAAGACCTCGAAGAACTGTGGAGGGATTTCTCATCAGTTCTCGCCAAATACAGTAAGAGAGCCAGGGCGTTCACTTTCAGCCACCACACACTGTTTCGGGGCGCACGTGAATGTTCGATGAATGGCAGAGTGTCAGAACGACCTGAAGTTAGCGTACAACACCTGTGAGAGCTTGAGGCGCTGCCGTAAAGTCGCATCTGCATAAGCTTGCAAGGTAAGGCAGACTGTTCTGCTTCGATCGCCAGCTTCAGAGCCGGCTGCTATCTTCTCAGGAGTTCTGGGCTCGGGCGCGATCTCCAGCGCGGGCAATTCGATGAAGCAACTTGCCTGGCCGCCTTCGCTGATCGCGCGGTGAAGCCAGGCTTTGGCCGCGCGCCACTCGCGTTGCACAGTGGTGGCGAAACTTTTATGACCTCGGCGGTCTCCTCAATGCTCAGCCCGCCGAAGAAACGCAGCTCGACGATCTTGCCTTTGCGCGGAGCCCAGGATTCAAGGTCAGTTAACGCATCGCATCATTAACCGCAACCTCCGCCGACCGCTCCTCGGAAACGACTGCCATGTCGTGATGTGCCAGCCAGTGCAGTTCCTGGTAGACGATCGGCATTACCTTGTCCAGTGCTGCTTGATACCCGTTGCTCCACTCCCGAAGCAATTGGCTCACTTCTTCTCGCGCAGGTTTCGTCATATTAGGCCGTTGATAAGGTCAAGAGTGTCGGGAAGGAATGTCCGGATTTTACCATCTTTCGGCACAGGCCTGATCCGGTGCGAAGCGCTTCTAAAAATATATTCTCGCCAGTGTGGAGGGATTTCTCCTCGGTTCTCGCCATATGGGATGGAGGCGGTGCTTAGGTTATCCAAGTATTGAGTCCGCAGAAGCCGAATCAACCTACGTGAAAACCAATCAAAAGGAGAAAGATCATGAACACATCAAAACTCACTCTCAAGGTGGTGACTTTGTCTCTCTTTTCACTGATTCTTACCAGCCCGGCCCTTGCCCAGCAAAAGTTTGGCATCGCGGGCTACAAGCCGAATGGGAGCATGGATTCCACCTTTGGTGGCGATGGTAAGGTCATCGCCGATTTCGCAACAGCCGTGGCGATTGACGCCTCGGGGAGGATTGTTGTAGCCGGCACGGTGAACAACCAGTTCGCGCTGGCGCGTTACTCGGACGGCAGCCCGGACAGCAGCTTCGGGAACGGAGGCTATGTCCTCACCAGCTTCGGATCTCAAGCGGAAGCCAGAGCCATTGTCATCGACAAAAATGGCAGGGTCGTGGTGGCAGGACAGGCAGACTATAAGTTCGCCTTGGCCCGTTACAACCCGGATGGCAGTCTCGATACTAGCTTTAGTGGCGACGGCAAGGTCCAAACTAGCTTCCCATTCTGCTATGGCAGCAATCCCTGCTCTCATAGCATTGCGAATGCGGTGACCATTGACTCTGCGGGCAGGATTGTAGCGGCAGGGACAGCCAATGTGAGTACAGATCGCATGTTCGTCTTGGCGCGTTACAATCAGGAAGATGGTAGTCGCGACACTACATTTGATGGAGATGGCAGAGTCATCACCAATTATGTGGGGGTGGACCAGGGGACCAACTGGGAGGAGGCGAATGCGATCGCCATTGACGCCTGGGGCAGGATTGTGCTCGCGGGCCGTCTTGGCTTTGGCTGGTCATCTAGCACCTTCGCCGTATTGCGTTACCAGGCGAATGGGAGCTTGGATACCAGTTTCAATGGCGAAGGCATTGCTGCGCCAATTTTCCAGACGCCTTATAAGGATGATGCAGCCAGCGCCGTTGCCATCGATAAAAACGGCAGGATCGTGGTGGCAGGAAAAGCCTGGGGAAGCGTTATCAACCATTTCGCGCTGGCCCGGCTCAACCTAAATGGCACCCTGGATACTACGTTCGATGGCGACGGCATGGTCCTGACCAGCTTTGGCTGGTGTCCTTCTGAGGCTAAAGCTATGGTGATCGATAGTGCGGGAAAAATCCTGGTGGCGGGATGGGCTGGTTGCAACACCACTAATTTCGCGCTGGCGCGTTATCAAGCGGACGGCAGTCCGGATCCCAATTTCAATGGAGACGGCGACAGCAATGGCCAGATAGTCACCGACTTTACCTGCCAGGGAAGCGATGCAGCTAACGCGATCGCGCTCCAATTCATTCTCAAGTACCCCATCTACCAATCATACACGAGGATCATTGTGGCCGGATCGGCGTATGGGGGTCCCTGCCCGTAATACGCGATAAGGTAGAGCTACATTGAGTGAGCACTCTGTGCCTTTCTACGCGGCAGGCGGCGACCCTTGGGGCCTCCGCCTCCAACCATCTTCCCATAAACTTAAGATTTCCCCCGGCTGCACTGTCGTCAGATGGATGTCCTTCCTGGCAACAGCGGACAGCGATGCTCTTTCTGTCGCGCTCGATGTTGAGGGTGCTGCATCACCTGAAATCCTCCCTGGCCTAAAGCTCTCACACAGGCAGCGAGGGCGCGGGTGGGAACTGGTCTAAGCCGAGCCAGGCTTTTAGCTGGTGAGGACAGCGAATGGTTGCCAGGCATGGCTTTCAAGCTAAAAAGAGACTATGCGCAAGAGAGCCAAAACAGAGGAGAGGAAAGACCTTGAAGCCCGCGTCATGAATCTGATGACTTTCGGGTGCAGTATCTAATCCCCGATTAAAAGAGAAGCCATGCTGTTCACCATATTTTTTTGGTGGTTCCTGCTGCAGTTTGCGGTAGACGGCAATCACCCTCGCGACAAAACACCGGTGGTGCGCCCGAGCGTTGTTGGTCGTCCCTGTCCTATAGACGCAAAGAAGCGGCGGCTTTTGTGTCTGGATTAAAAGGAGCAAGCCTTATGAGCAACAACACACTACAACACGCTTGGGACGAACTGGATTACCCGCCCTCCGCCGATAACCGTATCGCTGACCACCAGAGGTTCGTGACGCTGGAAACTTTTGACAAGGCTACAGGGAAACTGGGCTGAAAAGTTAGTACTGGATAGACTCACTGTCGGCTGCAACCTATAACAAATGTTAATAAATCGTAAGAGCCATAACCTGCTGGACAGCTTTCACCGCACACTTAATCAGCCTGTCGCAGGTTCGATCCCTGCACGGCTCACCATTAGTAACAATTGATCTGCTAATTCGGTGGACAGCTCTTCCCTACTCGGCTTCCGCCACGAGCAGGCTAGCCGGTCCGGCAAGCGGTCTATGTTCGACATGCCGCCAGCCGATCTGACCGAACCATCGCTCGGCCTCTTCAACGCTGTATACGTCTCCACGTCCCGGCGTGAGAAGAAATTCGCCCGCCATCAAGGCAGCAAAGATAGGCACGGTGTGAGTAACGTTGGTCCAAAAATCAACCAGGAGGATTCGTGTTCCGACTGACACACAGTTAGCAACCCGCCGGAGAAGCTCCTGAGCGAGATCAGCCGGGAAGCAGTGGATTATGTTCGCAATGATAATGGCGTCATGGCCTTTTGGAATCGGATCTCTAAAGAAGTCGCCCTCCACCATCCGAATACGGCTTTCGTGAGGTGTTTGCGCAAGGTGGCGGCGGGCGGCAGAGGCAACAGCCGGCAGATCGAACAGCGTCGCCTGCAGGTTCCCGAAACGGCTGAGAATAGGGATCAGGAAGGAGCCAGTCCCGCCACCCAAATCCAAGAGTCGCTGATGAGGCCGAAAATTGTAGGTCTCAGCGAGGGCGTGAGCTGTTCCCGCTGTGACCGCTTCTACCCCCTCCGAGTAGAGCTTTTGCTCCTGGTCGCTGAAGCTGGACTTGCCAAAGATCATTTCGTCGGTCCGAATAGCATCCTCGAGCCGCATCCAGCGTGGATAGCTGAGGCGGTTCCAGAAGCGAAGGAACGGGCGGAGATCCGGTCCCCCAGCGCCGGAAAGGAAGGTGGCCGCAGCGGAACCATTGCTATATCGGTCGCCTTGCCGCTCAACGATGCCCAGAGCTGTCATGGCATCAACGGTAATTCGCAAGGTGCGGCGGGGTATTCCGGCGCGCTTGGTCAGCTCGTCCAGGGTCGATGGTCCCTCAGCAAGTTTTTCAAACAGTCCTATTTCGGAGGCTACAAACAAGTGCTTAGCGGCAAGAAAGCCGCTCGCGATCTGGAGAATAGGTTCTGGGGTTACATCAGTCATGAGGCACCTCCATTCTTGACACTCTTCCTAACTCACAAAGGCAACTTACGGTGATGCGCTTCAACGCGCCGACCAGAAGGTAACCGACCTTCGACACCCAAGAGGCACCTTCAACGCATGCTGCGCCATCAGTCGCAAGCGATTATGGTGACTAAATCGACGTCTATTTTAGCACCACAGGGGCTACAATTCGCTTGGCTATAAAACGAAGAGTTCGCTACCCGTGTCCTTGACAACGGATTTTCACCGAGATAGTGTCCGCGATCGTCTAAATAAGCTTAAATCCAGGAGGTTTGAGATGCTCCCGAAAAGAGGACAGTTTATCGCCATTTTCACTTTGTTCGTTCTCGTTGTCGCTTGCGCGCAAGAGGTTCAGGCGCAGAGGAAGCAAAGGCGCGCCGCTCCGAAGATGACTAACGCGCAAAAGATCGCGTACGCGATGAGTGCGGCGCCCTTGGAAATCGCCAAGCATGCCACAATTATGGATATGACTGACATGTCGAAGCAGAAACAACTCCGCTCGGGAACGAATGGATGGGTATGCTATGTCATGGTCTTCGGCACTAATAATGAGGCAATGTGCCTAGACAAGGAGTGGCAGAAATGGGCTGAAGCATGGATGAATAAGAGTGAGCCAAAAATTGAAGGGACAGGTATTGCCTACATGCTTCGTGGCGACAATGGCGCGAGCAACTCTGACCCATATGCCACGGGTCCCACTACAGATAATCAGTGGGTCGTCTCGCCACCTCATATTATGGTGCTTTATCAGGATCCGAAGATGCTTGATGCTTATTCTACAGATCCGAAGAATGGTGGCCCTTGGGTGATGTGGAAAGGAACCCCGTATGCGCACGTGATGGTGCCGGTGTCACCCACGAAGCCGCCGATGATGTCTTACAAATAGCGCCGATAAGTGATCTACTCTGACAAGGCGAGGTCTACAACCCCCCTAACAGTTCCAGAGTGGGGTCATCGCATTAAGCGAATACGGTAGGAATCGGGAGGTTTCAATCGTGTCTTGCCGCCGTTTCCAGGTGTTGCGCCAGGACCAATACTAACTTCTAATCGCTTCGCTTGGACATCTACCACTTCTCTCTTCACTGGATAATCTCCAACTTCCAACACTGGTTGTGTGCCGCGCCTTAATGAACGTAAGCTCACGACAGCAACCTGACGGGCGCCGGGAGCAAAAGTCTGGCCCGGTGGCAAGGCAAGAGCAAACCCGAGCCTCCCAGCGGCAGCAAACTGCGAATTGACCACAAGTGTAGCATCTTCAAGATCATTGCTCTTACGTACTGAGACAAGTTTGAACTGGGCGGGATCGAAGCTGAAACTCAGACCAATTGCGTTCTCATCACCCTGCGCCTGCAGAACAACAGTCACTTCGCCAGTGTTTCCACGGCTCGCCGGGGTCCGGAGCTCTACAGTGCGAACTCTCTGGCTATCGGTCCTTGCAGCCGATTCAAATAACGCTGCCGTTTCAGAATACTTCGCAGTCGCTGATGCAGAAGAGCAGGTTGGGCCTCCCGCCACCTGCACCGGATCTAGCCCGGCAGCATAGCGTCCTGCTTGTACCCAATCTGAAATCGTGACGCTTCCATTTCCTAGACTGTCCCTGGGCGCACAATCAATCTTCTGGAACTCGCTGCCGCAACTGAAGATGTCCAGGCCTGACACAATACGCCCGACTTGCACCCAATCTGCAATTGAAACCGTGCCATTGTTGCTGCCCTCAGGACGAGGAGCGATGTCGGCTTCATATCCGACAGAGATTGTTAAGGTGCCTGCCAGATAGAGCGATGGCAAAAGCGCGCCATTTACGTCCCGCACTTCCCGCGCAATCGGTTGCTCCTCAAAGCTGATCTGAGTGGAGCTCTGCGTGGCAACACTGGCGAGAGTGAACGTTACTACCACAAGCTCCCGAGTCCCTGCTGCAAGAGTCTGACCAGAGGGCATTGAGAGCGCGATTCCCAAGCGACCTTGCGCCAACTGAGTAAGATCGGTGGTCAGCGTCGCGCTTGTCGCGTCACTTCCAAGGGAAACCTGTGGGTTGAGGAGTAACCCTGCATCAAAATTGAGACTGAAGCTTGCCGAGTTCTCTTCACCTTGGGCCGCCAATTGAATCGGAATATCCACCACGGTTCCAGGAGGACCGGACCGGTTCGCGCACTGGACGCGGCGCGGGTTATCACCCACCACGAAGATCGTGGATCCCGAAATACCGCCTCCAGGAGCAGGATTTACCACAGTAACGCTGACTGGTCCCGGTGTGCCGATGTCTGTGCCCAAAATCTGGGCAGTCAGTTGTGTGTTGCTTATGAAGATTGTGGGGCGGCTTTGACCATTCCACTGAACCACAGAGGCGGGAATAAATCCCGCGCCGGTGACAATCAGTGTAAAGGGGCCGCCTCCAGCTATAGTAGTTGAAGGCGCCAAATTGGTAACTGCTGGGACCGGATTGTTTACGCTGAAGGTAAGTGAGCTGGAAGGGCCACCACCGGGCACCGGATTATTCACTGTGATGGAGTGGACTCCGACCGCAGCAATGTCTGACGCCATAATTTCGGCACTTAGTTGCGAAGAGCTAACAAAAGTGGTGCTTCGCTCACTGCCATCGAAACGGACAACAGCACCGTTAATAAAGTTTGCGCCACTAGCCATCAGTGTGAAGGCACCGTCTCCTACAGTCCTGGTGGGCGGGTTGATGCTGCTTAGGGTCGGCACTGGATTGATGACCGCCAGATCGGTTGAATTGGAAGTTCCACCACCCGGAGCAGGATTGATGACGGTGATCGGAAATGTCCCTGTTGCCTGAATGTCGGTCGCTGTGATTTGGGCGCTCAATTGTGTCGCGCTCAGAAACGTCGTAGGCCGGTCACTGTTGTTAAACCGTACTAGAGAACCGGAAACAAAGCCGGCGCCGTTGACGATGATTGCAAGGCTGGGCGAGCCGACAATCGCGGCGGCGGGTGAGAGGCTGCTAATGGCAGGCACTGGATTATTGATGGTGAGATCGGTTGCGTTAGATGTGCCTCCACCCGGTAAAGGATTGAAGACTGTGATCGAGAATGTGCCCGCGCTTGTCACGTCCCCAGCCGGAATCTGCGCTGTGATTTGTGTGTTGCTAACGAATATGGTTTCGCGAGCCAGCCCATTGAAGTTCACTACCGAGCTGCTATTGAACCCCGTGCCATTTACCGTGAGCGTGAAGGCGTTACCCGACGCGGTCACAGTTGTAGGTGAGATGGTGGTCAAAACAGGCACGGGGTTATTGATCGTGAAGGTGCTGGGCGACGATGGTCCGCCACCAGGACCAGGATTCACGACCGTCACCTGCCGAGATCCGGCCATCTGAATGTCCGAATCCATGATCTGCGCCCTAAGCTGGGTGCTGCTGACCAACGTTGTGCTGCGGCTCACTCCATTAAATTTCACCACTGACCCGTTAACGAAGTCCGTGCCGTTAACGATTAGACTGAAAGACGGTGCCCCAGCCAGCATACTGCTCGGAGACAGCGTGCTAATAGCAGGTGCCAGGTTGTTGACGGTAAAGTTGACGGTACTCGATGTGCCTCCACCGGGAGTGGGATTCTGAACGGTGATTGCGAACGTTCCACCTAACTGAAGATCGGTGGACAATATTTGAGCAGTCAGCTGCGTAGCACTAACGAATGTCGTAACACGGTTGCTGCCATTGAATCTTACTAGTGAGCCGCTGACAAAGTTGCCGCCGTTGACCGTCAAGCTGAAGGCTGCCGCTCCCAAGCTGACGCTAGCCGGCGACATGTTGTTTACGGAAGGTACTGGATTGTTAACCGTAAAGTTAATGGAGCTCGAAATGCCACCGCCAGGAGGCGGATTGGACACTGTCACACCCACTGTTCCAGCAGCACTGACGTCCGCCGCAGAAATCTGAGCCGTCAACCTGGTCGCACTCACGAAGGTTGTCGGCCGGTTGTTGCCGTTGAATCTGACAACAGACCCGTTGACAAAGTTGCTCCCATTGACCGTTAGCGTGAGCCCGGCACTGCCAGCCACGGTGTTCGTCGGCGACAGGGAATTCACCGAGGGGGTTGCGTTGTTAACCAGCAGATCGATCCCATTCGAGATTCCACCACCTGGAGATGGATTTAGAGCCGTGATCGGGAAGGTGCCTGCTATCGCTAAATCAGTTGACGTAATCTGCGTAGTTAATCGTGCACTGCTAACGAAGGTGGTTACGCGGTTATTACCGTTGAATTGCACGATGGAACCGTTAACGAAGCCTGTGCCGTTAACGGTTAGAGTGAAGGCGCCGCCACCCACCGTGGCACTAACCGGTGAGAGCGATATTGTTGCCGGCGCCGGATTGGTAACGAGCAAGTTAAGGGTTGCTGTGCTGCCACCGCCCGGAGAGGGGTTGAAGACTGCCACAGAGAAGGTTCCTGCGCTTTGAATGTCAACAGCACCGATTTGCGCCGTAAGCTCCGTCGGGCTGACAAAGGTAGTAGGACGGTCGCTGCCATTGAAGCGCACCACAGAGTTGCTGATAAAACCACTGCCGCTGACCGCAAGCGAGAAAGGCCCGTTACCAGCGGTCTGATTCGTAGGAGAAATTGAAACGAGTGTAGGCAGCGGATTATTCACATTGAAAGTAAGGGTGTTGGATAGTCCCCCACCGGGCGCCGGGTTGAAGACTGTAATCGGAAATGGCCCGGCAATCGCAACATCCGCCGCCGAAATCTGCGCGTTCAACTGCATCGAGCTTACAAAGCTGGTAACGCGGTCAAGGCCGTTGAAGCGCACTACCGAGCCGTTTACAAAGTTCAGGCCGTTGACCGTAAGGATGAAATCAGTTCCGCCTGCAATAATGCTTGCTGGCGCCAAAGCACTAATCACAGGCACTGGATTCGACCCGATTACAACCAGGTCGATGACGTTAGATGAACCACCGCCAGGTGCCCTGTTGAAAACAGTTATATGAAAGGTGCCGGCGTTCTGTAGATCTGCGGCTGGAATCTCGGCCAATACCCGGGTCGAACTGACAAAGCTGGTAGTGCGGTCATTGCCCTCAAACTTGACCACGGACTCAGGATTAAAGTTGTTTCCATTGATAGTCAGAGTAACGCCTGCGTCCCCCGCCATGGCGCTGTTCGGGAAGATGGTGTCGAGAACTGGCGTGGTGTTATTAACAGTAAAGTTGATGGTGTTGGATGGGCCGCCGCCCGGCGACGGACTGACAACTGTTATCGGAACAACACCTGCCGAAGCCACATCCGCCAGCGCAATCGCAGCCGTCAACTGTGTGCTGCTGATTATGCTGGTAGGCCGGTCACTGCCATTCCACTTCAGCACCGTACCGTTGACAAAGTTGCTGCCATTGACCGTTAGGGTGAAGTCTGTAGTACCTATCAGAGTATCGCTTGGGGAGAGCGCGCTGATGCTGGGTACGGGGTTATTGACACTAAGCGCTACTGTATTGGATGTGCCGCCACCCTCGCTCGGATTAAAGACAGTGATGGGGAACGTACCGCCAGTAGCAATGTCGGTCGAGGTGATTTGAGCGACTAACTGGGTGGAACTAACAAAGCTCGTCACCCGGTCAGCGCCGTCAAATCGAACTACAGAGCCGCTCACAAACTTTGTGCCGTTGACCGTTAGGGCAAACGCAGCATCCCCGGTGGTTACGCTAGCCGGCGATAAGGCGCTAATCGTAGGCACAGGATTTGGTCCACCCACGACGAAGTCAACAACGTTGGATAGGCCTCCTCCGGGTGCCGGATTGAAAACAGTGATATGGAACGTGCCGGCGTCTTGTAAATCCGCAGGCGTGATCTCGGCGACTACCTGTGTCGGACCGACCAAGCTGGTAGGGCGGTCTTGACCCTCAAATCTAACCACTGAGCCGTTGACAAAGTTACCGCCATTTACAACCAGACTAAGAGTTGTTGTGCCCGCTGTAGCACTCGCCGGCGACAAATTGTCCACAGCCGGCACAGGGTTATGGACCCTAAAGTTAATACTGGCCGATACACCACCGCCCGGCAACGGATTAACTACCGCGATGGGGAATGTGCCCGCCGACGCCACATCTTCCGCCGTTATCTGCGCAACCAACTGTGTATTACTTACAAAGTTGGTCGGGCGGTTACTGCCATTCCACCTAACCAGGGCGCCGTCAACGAAGTCCGTACCGTTAACCGTTAGAATGAAGGCTTCACCGGCATTTGCTGTGGCAGGCACGACGCTGCCTATGGTGGGCGCCGGATTGGTGACAGTAAGGTCGAAAGAAGTCGAGTCACCGCCGCCGGGGGCGGGATTCTGAACTGTAATTGAGAGCATGCCGATCGTCTGGACGTCGGTCGCTAAGATCTGCGCCGTCAGTTGGGTCGGGCTCATGAACGTTGTAGCCCTGCCGCTACCATTAACACGCACTACAGAGTCATTGAAGTAGTTGGCGCCGTTGACCGTTAGTGTAAACGCTTCCTGTCCGGCGTTAATGCTTGTTGGAGAGATGTTATCGACCACAGGCGCAGGATTGCTGACCGAGAATTCAGCGACGTTCGAAAGGCCTCCCCCCGGCGTGGGGTTGAAGACGGTTACCGGAAAAGTGCCCGCTGTCGGAACGCTAGATGCTGAAATTTGAGCGGTCAACTGAGTAGTACCGGCGAAACTTGTTAGCTGATCAATTCCGTTGAAACGTACAATCGAATTACCGACAAAGTTGGAGCCATCGATGGTCAAGGTAAAATCGCCGCTGTTTCGAACTCCCGTCGACGGCAATAAGGTGGTGATAGTCGGAACCGGACTTGTGACCCCAAGGTTGGTCGGGTTGGAATTGCCCCCGCCCGTGACGCCGTTAAATACAGTTACCGGGATTGAACCGCCTGAAAAGATATCGGCTGCGCTAACCTGCGCTGTAAGTTGACTGCTGCTGACGAAAGTTGTCGGACGGGCGCTGCCATTAAGCAAAACCTTGGCCTCGCTGAGAAAATTGGCGCCGTTTACAGTTAAAATGAATCCCTCGCCGCCCGATGCTACTTCCGCGGGTGAAATGCTGGTAATGGATGGCATATCCACTTCGCTAATCACTGTGAAGCTGTCGATTATCTGGCCGTTTACATCCTTGAAATAGAAGTTTGCCTTGTTCTGCTGGCCCTCGACATTGAAAACGCCAAACAGCGCTCCTTCTACCGCGTTGGGAATGCAGACTGGATCTCCAGGCAAGCATGGGGTGGCGTAAATCCTGGCTACCCAAGGTCCGGTTATCTCCTGATCGCGTCTGCTATCACCTCCGAGCCCTGACACCCAAACAAGACTGTTCCCCTTCGTCAGCATCATCGTATTGGACGTGCTGGCTACCGTCTGATTCATGATGTTGCTCAACAGGTGAGTGCGAAAATATGAATGCTCGTGGGCACTGGCGATAAGTGCTCCCCCCGCTCGTGATTCTTCGTAAACTTCCCAACCGGTTTCGTCCGATTTGCCACCCGCCTGCATTAGACGCATGTTTTTGTGCCAGCTCGAGATAGACCAGACGGAATGGTCGGAGGCTAGCTGGTCTCGTATGTAGAGATGGTTATTCCCATGATCGATGGGGGGGTCGATCCCCGGAGAGGTAAAGACGAAGAAGATTCCCTTGTAGTGAAAAGCCGATTGCACACCCAGGTCGCCACACCAGGAGATGCCCAAACGATTAAAGCGATCCTGAATTAGTTTCTGATAGCCGTTGGGACCAAGCCAGGCAGCTTCGTCGTGATTGCCAACCAAGACTAGTACGGGAAAATCTGGTCCGAGAACGCTATTAAGCTGCGCCTCCCAAGCGACTGGGTTATCGTCGTAGTCGAGGTCCCCAGATATTACCAAGGCTTGAGCTCCCTCATTCTTAACGACGTTCAGCGCCGCAACCGAAGTCGGACCTAAGCCCTGATCGCCGAAGAACGCAACCTTGAAATTCGGTGGTGTGGGATCACCTAAGTCGCCCCCAATCACTCTGACGAGCACAGGAACTGAAGTCGCTATGGCTCCCTGAGTGTCGGTAGCTTTGGCTGTCAAGGAATACGAGCAGGCAGACATACCGGTCCACGTAAAGCTGTAGGGAGCGGTGGTGGCAGTTCCCAACAAAGTACTACCCTGATAAAAATCAACTTTGGTGATGCCGTCGGCGTCGGCGGCTTCCGCATTGATAGTGATCGTTCCCGGATGCAGAAATATTGTTCCAGAGATAGGACTGGTAATACTTACGGTCGGTGGTAACGTTGTGATTACAAAGACATTCACAGTACTCGAAGTAGTTATGGCGCCGAGAGTGTCAGTGGCTCTCACCGTCAAGGCGTAGTTACCCGGGGCTGCATTGGCCCAGCCAAAGCTATACGGGAAGGTGGTATCCGTGCCCAGCAAAGTAGAGCCCCGCAAGAACTCCACCTTGGCGATGCCATCGCTATCAATAGCCTCCGCGTCGATTGTGATTGTCCCGGGCGCTAAGAAGCTGGACCCATTGGAGGGGCTGGTGATGCTAGCCGTTGGTGGCACTGTGGTAGTAATGACAAGCTCCGGTACATTGCCGAAAGCCTCCCGCGAGTTGAAGGTTGCGTAGGGACTACTGGTCGAAGGATTCTTTAGGGCGAGGCTTATTAGATGGCGCTCTGCACCTATCTCTGATCTAACAAATGAGGTGACGTCCCATTCGTAGAGCCGCTCCAAATTATCGATAACCGTCACGGAAGCTAGGGCGGTTCCGCCTGAAGAGGGTTTGTTGGACCATGTGATTCCCGTCTCGGTCCACGAAGTATTTGACACAGAGAAGATCTGAGCCGTGACATTTGTTCCAGAAGTGTCATTCAAGTGACCCGTCAAGCGCAGTTTAGCGCTAAGGATGGCCTCGCCAGGATCAAGGCTAAATAGATCAAACCGCAGGTAGGATTCCAGAGTTGAACGCTTGGAGCGCAACTCGCTGGCTGTGCCAAAGTTGCTGCTCGTTGCAGTGCTCGAGACATAAGCATCGGCTACCGGTGCAAACGTGGAGACGGTTCCGGCCACAAGCGCGGTTCTATTCCGACTCCTGTGTCTTCCAGCCGGCTCCCCGATTAATGCAGCTGATTTTGGTTGACCAGTGCTGTTACTTCCCAGAGCAGTAAGTCGAGATACGAGAGACCGCCTGGTTGATGAGGCTGCCGAGACGACAACGAGACTTATAAGCACTGTCAACAGTGAGATTGTGGCCTTGCTGATGTCTGCTCTCGAATTGTGCCGGTGGGCCATGAAAATTTTCCTCAACTCAAAGACGCACGGCGGCTAAGTTCGTCAATTTGTTGGGCTCAATTTGTTGGGCGACTTACATGGGCCTTAGCAATCTGCCGGTAAACCGAATCATCGACACCATTAGTCATTAGGGTCAACGCGGCTGAGGGGAATAGGATTGCAAGGAGAATCGGACGCCCCTTTATTATCCCAAGGGCCGTTAAGAAATGGAGGTGTGCCTGAGCCGACGGTAATGGATGCTAACGTATGGCGAGGCAGTGTTCCTTCGTCAACTTCGCGAACTTCGCGTAATTCGCAAAATTCGCGCGAAAGATGCAGGCACACCTCCCGTGCTGGCAAGTTTGTGGGTGGTGAATGACCGTTCTGCCGGGATTCTCATGCACAACTTCTACGGCCAGCTACGCCAAGCCGACAAGGCTACGGCAGTGATGCCGGCCCAACGCAGGATGGGCGCCCGCAGCGGGCCTCACGCACATCCGTACTTCTGGGCTCCCTTCGTTCTGGTGGGCCAGATGAACTGAGAGACACGTAGAATGAATCCTTTTAATTCCTCTCGGCCGTCCGGGCGGTAAAAATACTCGTCAACTCAAATGTGGTCCATGCCAATGCGGCGTTACTTGACTAATGTCTATTTTTGGCGTACTTTCTGCCCACACTCGAAAATTCGTTGGCTGGACCCACGAGCCTGCGTGTGCGGTGCATACTCTTGTGCCAGCACTACAATCATCAAAGCGCTAAAAAGCCTCAAGACAATCCAGTTCAATCTGGAACCAACGAAAGGACCCACCATGTGCGAAACTTTTGTATTTAAGAGAGCCAAACTGCCATTGATCGCCGCTTCGGTTCTGATGCTTTTATTGTGTTGCTTAGCACCGAATCTTACGGCGTCACCCCTTGTTCCTGGCAACGACGATGACAATCACGAGGCGAAAACACATTTTGTAGACGACGACAAAGAAGAATGCCCAAGGGCAGGATTTTCGACCATTCAGAGCGCAATCGACGCAGCTGCTTTCGGAGACGTCATCAAAGTCTGCCCTGGAACTTATGACGAGCAACTGAAGATCGCGAAACCGTTGACGCTTGTTGGTGTGAAGCGCGACGGAAAAAACCTTGCGGTGGTGCAACCATCAAACATGGTCGCAAGCGCTATGGACACGTTCGGGTTTAACCAGGCCGCAGTCATTCTTGTAACTGAAACCTCTGGTGTCACAATTAAAAACATCACTGTTGACGGCATCAATAATGGCGTGAAATGCGCGGACACCGAGGAGCAATTTCTGGGGTTAGAGGGAATTCTTGTCCTTTTCGCTTCGGCAAAACTCGACTCGGTCGTAATCAAGAACATACTAAGTGCGGGCGGATGCGCGTTCGGCTTTGCCATCGACTACCAGAGCGGTGATAGGAGAGCGCATCTGACGCTCAGCGATAGCAGCATACACGACTACGATATTGCCGGCCTTTTTGCTTTTGGCTCACGGAACACCCTCCACGCGATCGGGAATGTGATTACGGGTCTTGGTTCGACTAGTCTTGGGCAGCTCGGAATCCAGATTTTCTCAGGGACCACGGGCGTGATTGCGGAGAACATCATTACCAACCACGTCTTTACGCCGTGCGCACCTGAAGATTGTGCGTTCGTTTCCCATGGCATCGGTGTTTTCGACACTGCGGACGTGAGAATTGTTCGAAACATAGTAGGCACGGCTAATACAGGAATCTTTGCGGGGATCCCCATTGCCCCAGTGAATCGGGTGAACGTTCTCGAGAATAAAGTGTTTGACAGCCAAGGCTTGAATGGCATTTTGGTAAGCGGCGAAAACAACATCGTAAAAGACAACACCATCACCAACAGCGATAATGCTGGAATATTCGCAAGCAGCGGCCACAATGCTGTTCGAGGTAATACAATTAATGAAGCCGCTATCGGACTCCTCGTGGCTGCTGGTAATAAGTTATCGGACAACCGCTTCTTTAACACAGCTGTTGTGCAGGAGTTGTTTGATCCTGCCGCGCCTTTGACAAGTAGTCAGCGTGCCCTGACGCCTAGCGCAACAATCCGTCCTCTTCTTGGAAGGAGGTTGCGCAATCCGCAATGACCCAGTAGGCCGAAGTTTCTCGGGTGAAGCCGTCTACCACAACTGCTCCACGCGGCATTTCAGTAGATTCTTGGCAAACCGGCAAGGCAATAAAAGGCCATTAGCTCAATTGCGAAAGGCACTCTTAAAGAAGCGTCGGTTTGGTACCAAGTGCCTGAGTGGCGAAAGCGGGCTAGCTCAGCGCGGATCCCCGAATAAATAGAAGTACGAGTAGGCAATGAATTGCTGAGTAACGTTAAGACAAAAGAAATGGCGAGAATTGAGAAATACCAAGAGAAAGTGACTGTTCTGGACTATGAATTAGCGGGCGGAGGTTCGAGCCCTCCACGGCTCACCATTACTAACACTTGATCGTCAGATAGTTACGGGCAGCGGTTGAAAGCTGCCCGTTCTTGTTTTCGGATTCTCTGCCAGCAGTGTGGCAGATTTCCAGCGAGTGCGTTTTCTACAGTGAATGCTAATGTTTCCTATCTCTTGGCTTAAGCGGGTTGGTTAAATGTTGGATCGTCGCTTGAGTATTAATCCCGCCAACCCAGTGACAAGTAGCACGACTGTCGCTGGTTCAGGTATCAGACCCACCTCAGCTGTGACATCAACCGTACCTGGCGTGTTGTCTAGAGTAAATCCGGCAAATGAAAAAGCAACTCCGGTGTAGCTAAACCCCGGTGGGTTGGGCCCTATAGGAATGACGACGTAGTCGGGCCCTTGTGTAACAACCCCCAGGGTCGAAAAGCCTGAAATCCAATGTAAGCCGCTCGCGAAAGGGTCGGGCGAGGTCTGGGTAACTATCAAATCAAACCTCAGTAACGGAATAGATGGGTGGCTCGGTAAGGGGAATACGACTGTTCCTCCCGTGGTGGATGTAGTGACATGCCCCATTACCACGTGAAGGTTATATTACTCGCCAGCACAGTCGCGCTATTACCGGTGAAAGTGAACGTTACGGTGTGGTGCCAGTGCCGAACGTTACGGCGTTGGTGCCGGAGCCAATACAAGGTGCTCCGCACGTGAAGACTCCTTGCGTGAAGAATGATGTGCTAAAGCCTGGTTCGCCACCGGGTAGAAATAACAAACGGATCCGCACAAACTGGGAGCGAGGCGAAGAGACAGAACAGTGCGGAAGAGACAAATCTAAACATTTGCTTTCCTCCTTGAAAGAGTGGAAACCAATGGCGCGAGGATTGAAGTTTTTTTTCTGGAGCTTGGCGGAACTCCGTGTCAAATTGATTACAAGTCAATGTAAAATACCATCTGCCAATAAAATTTGAGAAAATTGACCAGGCCAGACAATTCTTGGTTGGGGATCATAAGGAACTTACCGCAGCAATATTTCGCCCTTCCATAGGTTCACTGCAAACCTGATTCAGATTATCTGGCTGGTCCATGTTGCGACGGCAAAAGGAGCTTGCACCCAACAAAGAATCGTCGTGTAATACAGAGGTTGCGCCGGAAGCAAACGCGCTAAGCCAGGTAGGGACCGTTTATCACCGCTTTCGTTGAAACAGAGCAACCGAGAACGTTCCTCGGCAACTCATCGTCGCTTCCGGCTACGCGGACCAGTCGATCTTTATCTTAGGAAGGAGAAAGATAATATGGGCTTCAAGATTCGCCGCGTCGAATACTTCTATGCCACAGTAAGAGATCAACCCGGCGAGGCGTACAAGCTGCTTTCTCTGTTAGGCAGACTGGGTATCAATCTGTTGGCGTTTACCGCCGTTCCCTTTGGGCCGATGAATACCCAGTTAACGATCTTTCCCGAGGACAGTGGGAGACTTCGTAGTGAGGCGCAGAAGTCTGGCCTCAAGCTGGAAGAACCTCAGCCAGCCTCTTGGTTCTGGGGGATGACGAGCTAGGGGCCGTGGCTGAGGTGCACATGAAGCTGTATGAGGCTAACGTTAACGTCTTTGCATCAAGTGGGGTAGCGGATGGCAAAGGTAGTTACGGATACGTTATTTATGTAAGGCCGGACGATTATGAGCGGGCGGTAGCGGCGCTCAAGGTTTAGTTTACCAATCACATCTGCACTAGGACCGCCTCACCCGCAGACAATGGGCCACTAGGAGGACTTCGTGCGCTACCACTCAACCGTGGTGCTGTTATTGCTAATTCTCAGTGGCTTCACCGCCCAGGGACAGAACTTGACTTCCGCAGACGAATACTCCCAGAGAGGCATTTCCCGCTTTGAAAAGAATGACCTTGACGGAGCAATAGCCGACTTTTCCAAGGCCATTGAACGGGAAAAACCAGGAGTTTTGTTACTATTTCCGCGGCATGGCACATTTTCGTAAACCAATAAATGTTGAACTATCCTCGGGACCTAACGGGATTCTCAACACATCTACGCAGTGATTTATGGGTTCGTTCTAGCAGCCTCCCGGTTCGTTACTGCAACGCTGCGCTACCAGAACGACAACAACCACTGCAACTGCAACCGCAACCCCGATGGTGATCTTCGTCCCTTTAGAGAGATTGTTTCGCTGAGGTGATTGCAGCTGCGGCCGTGGAAACGTTACTACATCACGCTGAGCCTTTACGCCAGCAACGAGTTTCGAGATGTCAGCCCGCAGGGCCTGATTTGCGGGCACGTCCTCAACAAAGAGTTCTCTCTCCTGGGTAATGACCTTTGATTGCTGGTTGGTGTCCCGTTTCGCCTGCGCAGAGGCCAAACCGGGTGTCGCAACCAAAGTGCTAACCAAAGCCGCTACAAGCAGCCCGCACCCAAGTTTGTCGAGCATAAATTATCTCTTTCTTTGACTGTGGAACGGTTATCCCAGGCGCGTAACAGTTACGATGATTTCTTAAAAAGTTATTGCATTGGGACCGTCTATCTTGGTCGTCCACAACACGCGACTATTATCGTTTGCCAAAGTTCATTTGAGTTGATGCAGAGTTCACTCAAGCGAGAATCCCAACGTGCGTGAGACGATGAAAGAACTCTTTCGCCGTGACTATTGCGGACATTCATTGTTGTTCCGAGTGGACGTGCCTCCGAAACGCAGTTGATATTCCGCAGACGTAATGAATGAGCAGGCAATTGCATGCTGTGCTCCAGGATCTCTCAGCGGGAATCGTTTAACCTGGATCGGCCAGAAGTTCAGACCGTTCGCATCACCTATCACGGCGCAGGTACGCAACATACTCTGCCATCACGAAAAGCATTTCGTATTCCGCGTCGATAAATGCGCGATTGTCTACCGCTGGACCGACATTTTGGGGGACGCAGGGTGCCTGGTTTCCTGGGCAGCCATCCCAATAGTCATTAGCCAAATGAAACATCACCAGACCACGTTGCCCCTGATCGTAAATCGTGCTCAGCGTTGCTTTTTGTGAGGTCAGGTCGCTTCCACTAGCTGCAGTGATTGTTTGCAGTACTTGATCTATAAACTCGTCTTTGGTCAAATTCGCGGGATACTCCTGCACAAATTCCGGCCGTTGTACAAATTCGTTAGCAAGGGCTAACTGCGTTTCAGTGAGGTTCGTCGCGTCCAATCGCGACCGGTCTACGCTAAAAACTGCGTAGCTCGGAAATTTCAGGTGAAAATCTGGGCCCGGATAGAACGGCCCATTTGGATCACCCAGGTCGGGATTAGGAAGCGGCTGAGTATTGCCAAAGGCAGCGCGATACAGGCGATGGACGAAACCCGAGGTCTTGTGAAACTCACTTTCGAAGAAGAAGGAGTCGGAAATTCTGATACGCCGCTCGCGTACACAGAGAGCATCCGCGTTGCAGCTATCGATCTGAGATACCCAATACGCGAGTCCCCCCATATCATCGAGCGTTGAGCGGCTATGAAAATCCAGGTAGTGCTGAGCGACAAAAAGCGAAGTCTCTTCGATCGGGTTCCACAGCAGTTGGCCGCGAATTTCACCATCCTGGAAACCGGTGCTGTGTACGTTAATGTAGTGTAGTGTAGTGCGGCTTTGAGATCTGCCACCCGCTGGGCAGAAGGGTTGATCTGAACGTTATTTACAGGAGTGCCAAGCGGTAACTGAAAGAGGATTCCGGCGTTTGTTCCAGCTGAAGCTGGGCCGTGAATGTGCGCACCTGTCTGGTTACCCGTGAGCCCACTGAAAGCAAGGGAAACCCCAGCCTCGGTCTCATTGGCGTTGAGTTTAACAAAGCCGGTATTACCCTTAATGGTATTGCCAGTAGGCGGCACTTCCTGAGCGCCAGTCAAGGTGGCAATAAACTGCTTTTGAGCCACTGATGGCGCACCCGTCGCATCGTTATCTGTGATGGTTACCGTAGCTGTGCCGGGATCGCCGAGCGTCGCGCCGGTGGGATTGCTTAGAGTAATCGGAAAGGTCTCATCACCTTCGACGTATGCATCCTCAGCAATCAGGACGGTGAAGGTTTCGCTCGTGTCGTTAGCTGCAAATGTGAGCCTTCCGGCCGCCACGGTGAAGTCACAGTTCTGAGCTGCCATATTATTGATGTTGTTGCACTGCGCATAGGCATTGTTTCCCGAGGAGAACTCAACAGTCGCTGCCATTGAAGCATCGCCGGTGCGTGTCACGGTGATGGTTACTCTGCTTGCTCCTTCACTGACAGTGAAATTTGCCGCACTAAACTGGATGGTTTGTGCGTTAACGTTCACCGCTATTGACGCTTGGGCAAATAAGGTCGAAGCAATGACTGTTAGTGCAAACGCCTGCAGAAGATTCAGAATAGATTCTATTTTAGGGAGCTGGATTCGGAGCAACATAGGTGGACCTCCTTATTTCGGTGAGCGACGTCCTGCAATAAAGCGCGGATCGCTAACTTTAGATAATTGACCTGAGGCATTTCTCGCCCCCAGGACGTTTGACGAGTGGTTCTATACAGTGGGAAGGGTCGATGCGCCTAGAAATTACGAGGTGAACAATAGGCAGCGCGAGGAAAACTACTAAGCCAGGTCGCAAGTCTTCAGCTGCGTTTCAGATGGTCATGGGTAATTCATATGACGGCCTCCTCCATGGCTGTCGATCGCTTGGGATGAACGCGCAGTACTGCAACGCCGGTGCCGCGTCGTGACCTTTTCAAAAGTAGACGAACACGCAGGCCGTGGACCGGCACTGCACGATGTAAGATCCAAAGCGCAATAAAGTAATAACAGTTGAGTCAGAAGGCTGGCGGTTGGCGGACCGCCAACAACAACATAAATAGCTGCCGTTCTCGGCGAAATTAGGCAAGGCTGTAGGTATCGAAGAGCGAGCACCATCCAGAGTCGATGATTTGGAATTCCGCAACTGGTGGGCAACTTACCTACGTATGGGTGCAAGTCCCGGAGCGGCGGTGGCACTGACCAAGATGAATGCAGAAGTGGATGTTCGTCATGTACTACCCACCATACGCGTGCCGGCATTGAGCATCCATCGGACAGGTGATCGGTGTCTAAAGGTAGAAGAAGGGCAGTACGTTGCCGGGCTTATCCCGGGCGCCAAATATGTAGAACTGTCCGGAGAGGACCACCTTCCGTTTATTGGCGATAGCGACGCTATTCTTAATGAAATCGAGGAGTTTTTGACGGGTGCCCGTCACACCAGCGAACCTGAACGCGTACTCGCAACTGTGCTCTTTGTCGATATTGCCGCTCCGAAAGGGACAACGACTCAAGATCAGGAAACGTCCTCTGAAGTGCTTGGACGTTTTTTGCGCGTATATAAAGAAGGAGATTGTTTGGTTTCGCGGGCGCCAGATTGAGAAGAATGGTCGAGGGCCGCTGGCGACGTTCGATGGTCCAGCGCGGGGGATCCGGTGTGCCTGCACCATCTCCGAATATGCTTCGCGCTTAGGCATAGTAGTACGCACGAGCCTACACACAGGAGAATGCGACCTGTTAGAGAACGACGGTGTCGGTGGAGTGACGGTCGAAATCGGCCAACGCATCATGAACGCAGCTCAGGGAGGCGAAGTACTCGTTTCACACACCGTCAAGGACCTGATAGCAGGTTCGGGCATTCGCTTTGGGGAGCGCGGCACGACAACGTTCACCGACATCCCCGGCCAGTGGCGGTTGTATAAGGTTGAGTGTGCTAGCTGCCCTTAAAGTTTTGTCGATCGATGGCTAGGTAGCCATGTCCGCGAATGGGATGAGCAGAGCTATTCTGGTGACAGTTTTCGAGTAATCAAAAGATGACCTGCCTGTCTCGGTTTCGGACGAGAACCCACAGCACCAGACGGTTCTCAAGGTGAAAACTTTGGCTGTCATCACTCTGGGACTTCGGCATCTACAAATTTCGGCTGTTTTTTTTAGCACATCTCGTAATCTGTAAGGTCTGCGATTTCATGAGTGGCAAATCTTCTGGCCACAATTTGGCCACAACCAAGAAATAAGGCTGCCAATGCTGGCAGCCTAAATTATTGTTTAAGTTGATGTTAGTGGTCGGGGCGAGTGGATTCGAACCACCGACCTCACGGTCCCGAACCGTGCGCTCTACCAGGCTGAGCCACGCCCCGACGTTATGTGGGATAGTAAATGGTAAATCGCAAATAGTAAAACGTGAATCGGTGTTCGACGCTAGCCGCGCCGTGGATACGTGCGAAGGGTTCGGGGCCTAGCTATAGCTAGAGGCTCTTCCTTCCAAATTCGGAAGAAGGAGTCGACCGCGTTGACTCGCTACTTAAGGCTGGCGATTGGTATCGAGCTAATTGGGAACTCGTCCCCACAAATCCGTGTAGTTACCGTATCCTTACAGTGAAGCCCAGAGTGCCGGTATTGTTGGGAGATATTTGACTGAGGTCTCCTGTAAGAGACCACCTGACATCCGTAATGACTCGATCGTAATCAGCGGGCGCACCTCCTGCGCCACTCACAGGTGTATAAGTCCAAGTGGTTCCACCGTCGTTGGAATAGCTTATTGCGATCGTGAGACCCGTCGTGCCTAGGTTGCTTGTTACCGAGCCGACTTTGAAATCCGTGTTGGCCGGAATGGGATCTCTAACAATCAAATCTGTGGCTATCCTGCCACCGTTATTGGTAAAGGTGATGGCGTACGTAAGATCTGTTCCCGGTGGCTGCGGACTGCTCGGGTTTACGGACTTGATCAGATCAACCAGCGGCGCGCTAATCACCGTAACGTCCTCGGCCGTATTGGAAGCTGGATCATAGCTCAGAGTCGTCGTCCCTCCCACCGTCGTGCGCGCGGGATCGGTATAGGTGGCTGTAGCTGGATTCTGGTACGTTCCTCCGGCAACTGTTGACGCAATTATTACTGTGAAATTCAGACTCACGCTCCCACCTCCCGGTATGGAAAATGTTCCCCATACTGGAACGGCATCGCCCACATTTGGATTTGAGATGGAAGGGCGAGTTGCTCCCCCGCCCAAGGTAGTTGCGATGGTTGCGTTGTAGGTAAACCCGGCGGGTAAGGTGTCGGAGATAGTCAAGTTGCTTGCGGCGCTTCTGTTGACCGCATTCGACAGGAGGATCGTGTAAGTCGCGGTCGTCCCAGTCGGAGAATTGTTGACTGAGGGCGTGGTGGTGGATTTTGTTGCAGTTAGCACTGGAACGCACTCCGCACCGGAACTTGCCCCAAGGCCCACGCCCGACGAGATTGTGATCACCGATCCCGTTGCACCCGCAGTTGCTCCATAAGGATCGCTCGCGGTTGTGGTGATGCCGCTCGCACCGCCGGTCACACTGGTGCTCGCCGCGGAGCTGATGGCAATGAAGCCACCGGCGCCGCCGCCACCCGGTCCATGGCGCTCTCCTGGTGTTCCGTTAGGCGCCTGCAATGGCCAAGCGTCTGCACCACGGCCGCCGCTCGCATTGATTGTCAAACTTCCTAAGCCGCCGACATTTGCCACGACGATCACACTGCCGCCTGCTCCACCCCCTCCACCGCCATCATTGAGCGCAGCATTTCCATTTGCACCGTTGGCGGAGATTGTTCCTGAACCGCTGACGGTCCCTGCTCGAATCATCACAATGCCTCCGCCGGCGCCGCCACTGCTGGCAGTGCCCGAGGAATTGTTTCTCGAGCCGCCACCCCCAGCACCGCCAAGAACTAATGTGTCAGCGGCCGCGGCCGTGAACGCTGTGCCACCGTTGCCCCCGCGATCGAGGTTGGAACTCCAGGTTTTTCCTCCTTGACCCCCAGCACCGCCATTGCCACCGCCACCGCCGCCGGAATTCTGATCGTTGGCATTTGGGTTGCCGTCCGTGGCGCCGCCTCCAGCGTTGCCGGGCGCGCCTCGCGCGGTGCTGCCATTCGGATAGCCTTCAACGCCAGTATCAACGACCATGTCGAAGACTGCGTCATAAACGTAACGCGGCGTGCCGGCGATACCTTCACCTTTTCCACCGTGAAAATTATTGCTGGCGACATTACGGTAGTCTGTGTTACTGCCACCGCTTCCTCCCGCCAGTTGTCGGGTGCCGCCACCTCGAAAACCCATTCCATCGACGCTCACTGTAGCGCCGCCCAGATTCAAGTTGCCGGCCACATCCAACACTAGGATACCGCCAGTTGTGCCGTTCCAGCGCGCCGCCGTGAGACCGGAACCCAGAGTTGCGCTCGAATATTGGGGAACGCGCACAACTTGAAAGCGTCGTTGTCCCTGCGTTCCGCTCGCCGCGGCAATGGTGTACGTATTCAGCAGGCCGTTGCCAGCGCCAGTTCCCCGCACCGACACAGCTGCTCCGGCAGAGCTGGTCGCAACCACGTACTCGTAACGACCAGAATTGTTTAGACTGGTGGAGCCGCTCCCAGGGACTCCTGCCACACCGTCCCCGTAGGAATTGGAGTTGGTGGAGTTAATTGCAGCATCCTGCATTTGAATAACGAGCAGCAGATCGCCGCTGGCAATCGGCGTCGCCGAGCCAGTAGGCGTTCCGATGCTGATAGAGGTTGCGCCGGCGTTGGCCGTGGCAGTGCCTGGATAATAGGTATTTATTACTCCGGAAAGAGTCCCACCCGGCCCGTCTTTACCAGGATTCGCGCAAACTTGCGCCTTAACTGGGCCGGCGGCAAACAACAGCCACAGGAAAATAAAGGCTGTCGTCAGCGATCTCGGCGAGGGGAATGCGAGTAGTGTCACTGCCACCAGTCTCACGGTGGATCTCCATGGCATTCGTCTGGGCCTTCTCAGTCCCCGCCAGGCCATTTTGCGATGTCCCAAAGAGATCAAAAAGAGGTGGGACAGCTTGGAGGTCAACGTGAAGTAGAACCCACGGCGTGCGGGCAGACGAACAAGTCACCAGCGTCTCGAGGCGGTTGCGGGTGGGTGCTGCGCCGCTGGTACCACCCTGAAACAAGCAAACGGTGACCAAAGCTGTTTGTTTGGGGGGAGAGTCGGTGAGGTAGTCTCCGAGTTAGCCACGGTCAACGCAAAATGTGTACCCAATACTGGCATTGGGGAGACGGTCCCTCCCTAAGCGACAAAGCCTCCAAAACAGTCAGCGCTACGACCAGCATTGCTGCAGTTGGCATTTTTTGTCACCCAGAGAATTTCAAAAAATGCTAGTGGCAGTTCAATTTTGCTATGTCGCCTCAGCGTCCGGTCTTCAACGGTCCGCAACGTGCCGTTCGTCGACGTCCTTAAGACCCCGATTTTTGATGCTAGAGAATTTCCCCGCGCGTCCCAATATGATGAGTAATCTTCGTAATCCTGTGGATCTAAATCGTCTCCACGTTGTCCTGCCGAAGCTTGTCGGACCTCAGGTGACCAATGTGACGTCTAACCCACCAGATAACCACGATCAAACCAGCGATACCGATAAGAAAATCGAACCGGTGAAACCAGGTCTTTAAGGTTTCGTCCTTGTTCCACTGCTCGCCGAGCTTCTGCCCGATGTATGCCAAACCAAGACACCAAGGAAGCGATCCGGCAAAGGTGTAGATCACAAAACGATTCAAATTCATTCGGGCTATTCCAGCAGGGAATGCGATGAAGGTGCGAATGACTGGAAGCAAACGGCTGGTAAAAACAATCACCTCACCGTAACGAGTAAACCAACGATCAGCCAGGTCTAGATCATGCCGCGAAATCAATACATAGCGCCCATACCTCTCGATCAACGGGCGCCCTCCGTACATGCCTGCCCAGTACGCGACAAGTGATCCCACGACACAGCCGAACGCGCCAGCGACGCCAACGGCCCAAAGATTCATCTCTCCAGTGGAAACAAGATAACCAGCAAAGGGCATGATAATTTCCGAGGGCAACGGTATACACGCCGACTCAATGGCCATTAGCAGCACTACGCCGGAATAGCCCAACGTAGAAATGGTGGCCACTATGAAGCTGGATAAGATTTCGATGATTTTTGCGATCATAAATAGCCTCACTGCGTCCAACCATGCTGGCCTATCAAGGGCACAAACGCACACCCGCCGTGATCTTCTTCGCGGTAACCCTTGTCGGTTTTAATCACGCGAATCAATCGTTGTGAGTCTCGAGAATCGCCTACGGGTACCACTAATCTGCCTCCCGTCTTCAGTTGGGCGAGCAAAGGCTCTGGGACACTCGGCCCACCTGCCGCCACCAGGATCGCATCGTATGGAGCGTGGACTGCCCAGCCTACGGTGCCATCAAAACACTTTACCGTAGCATTGAAAATGCCTAACTCGCGAATCTTTGCTTGTGCCTGCCGCGCCAACTCTCCGAGGCGTTCGATGGCGTAAACCTGACCTGCAATTGCCGCGAGAACCGCAGTCTGATAACCAGAGCCGGCGCCTATCTCTAATACGCGGCTGTGCTCATCAATTTCGAGCAGCTCAGTCATCCTGGCAACAATATAAGGCTGAGAGATTGTCTGGTTGGAGCTGATAGGTAAGGCGTGATCACCATAGGCGCGACCTTGCAGAGCTTCCGGGACAAAAGCGTGTCGCGGAATGCGTTCCATTGCCTTTAGGACTCGCGGATCTCGAATCTGATAGTGGTCGCGCAGTCGCATAACCATGCGCTCCCGCGGAATCGCAAACCCGTGCTGGCTACCCTTCTGTTGCTCAGTTGGTTGCACGGAGTTGATTCTAACAGGTGCAGGCCGGTGGACGGCAGGAGGCAGACTGCAGGAGGCAGGAGGTGGCAGGCCGGAGGAGGGCGGAGGGCGGACCATTTGACATTTGACGCTTGAAATTTGCCATTATTACGGACGCCTCGTTGACAGTTATCAATGGGTCAGAACGCCCGCGCAAGCCAATGAAAACTGATAAATGTCAAATGTCAAATGGTCTAGTCTTTATGGACCAATTCGGCACCTAAATAGTTCCATGCCTCAATGGCGGTCAGCGCACGGTGGTCCGTCATATCACTCTTCAGCGGCGTGACTGAAACATAGCCCATCTCAATGGCATGATAGTCAGTGCCATCGGCTGAATTAGTTCTGAAATACTCCTCGCCAATCCAGAAATACGGTTTGTTCCGCGGATCGATATGTTCGCTGATTACCGGGCGCGCGTTTTTGATGCCCTGGCGAGTGACACGCACGCCTTTGATCTCTCCCGGCGGAATGTTGATGTTCAGCAAAGTGCCTTCAGGCAAACCTTCCGCCAAAACCTTGCGAACGGCCATCACACCGAATTGCGCTGACTGAGAGAAGTCGAAATTCTCTCTCGCAACCAGGCTGAGGGCCACTCCGGGGACCCCCAGGATCGTAGCTTCAAGCGCCCCCGCAACTGTTCCAGAATAGGTAGCATCGTCACCCAGATTGCCGCCATGGTTGATTCCGGAAGCACAGATGTCCGGTCGCTCTTCATCTGGAAGGATCTTATTGAGTGCCAGGGTTATGCAGTCCGTAGGTGTGCCATCGACGGTCCAATGGCGCTCGTCAAGTTGCCGGATGCGCAGCGGGCGCGCCAGCGTCAGGCTGTGCGAGGCACCGCTCATCTCCGAGGCCGGTGCCACCACGTAAACATCGCCCACCTCCTTTAAGGCCTCTTCAAGCTTGATCAGCCCCTGGGAGTGGATCCCGTCGTCATTTGTCAGCAGAATTCGTGTCATACCTCAAAAACAGTTGCAAAAACGGCAATTTTCCTGCTTTGGGGTGAATTTTGCAGCGAAAACCAGCCAATCGGCAATCTCCAGGCGCCTTCGGCTTCCCCCGGCGCGAACTCAGGAGCGTCCACTTTCTCCCTTTTTTTGACTGTAGACGGCTAGTGAGATAAGGAAAGCCGGGGCAGCGTGCTCGCCTGGCAGAAGTAGTTTAGTCGCGCGGGGCAGTTCGCATCCGGCCCTTCTTCTTGTTCCGTTTGCGCGCGAGAGCTGACTTGAGTTTAGCTTTCTGGCCAGGTGGGATGAAGAACGCGTGCTTTTTAGCGTCCTTTATGATCTCTTCGGTCATAACTTTGCGCTTGAAGCGGCGCAATGCGCTCTCAATCGACTCACCCTGATTTACTGTTACTATCGCCATTCCTTCTCCGTATCTTGAAATTCGTCCCTTTTGCAACCGAACTATTTAACACGGCGCCGATAGCAATGGTCAAGTCCACGAGAAGCAAAAAGCAAAGGGCAAAGAGCTAAGGGCGAAGGGACAGCAGCTGAGATTTTCCTGCCCTTTCCTCTTCGCTCTTAGCGCTTCACCCTTCGCTCTTTGCCCTTCGCTCTTTGCTCTCCCCTAAACCGCCACTGCCTCCTGCTCTTCTACCTCAACGCGGCTCCGCCCGAGACCCTGGATTTGAACGGGCTTGTCGGCGTCCTTGGTATTCAACTGCTTCTTGAGCACCATCTCCTGGTAGAGTCTTCGCATCATCACTGCTTCTTCGTGGGCAGTCTTGGGGCCCTCCATCTGCGGTTTATTGGGTCGCTTCAGGTCGGTGGGATTCAAGACTAATCCGTGCGCGGCGTCACTCAGTTGCACCTCTTTTCCGCGAGCGAAGATCTCATGACGGCCATGCTCTTCATACCACTTGGCAACCGTCGCATTCTGGTGCATGTTCTCGATGATGTTTCTCCAACCAATTCCCGTGTTATAGGCACAGAAGGAGATTTCTCCTTCCTGCGTGCCGTAGGGAATGATACACATTTCAGTCCGGCGAAAATCGTAATTGAAGAGATCCTGAAACCACATGCCGGCTATGAAAAGAAAATTCCAACGGTCTGATCGACGCCTTTCAATATCTTGCTGGGTTCGATGGCCATCCACCTTTCCGTAATCCTTGCCGGTCAGCCCAAACGACTTGTCGAATTTCTTGAAGAGCTCGTAGAGCGAAAACTGCGATGGCGCCTTGTACGGATTATAGTTCTTCAGAAGCGCCAGACCCATTAGAAGATTTGAGATCCATTTGCCACGCGCAGCGTCGGTAATCTTCTGCATATCCTTTACTAAGCCCGGAATATTCAGAAACTCAGGCACCGGCCTCATCTCGCGCGTGTCCTTATCGATCATAACCGCCGTACCAATCCCGCAGTTTGGATGGCAGCCACACGAAACCTGTCCCCACTCGGCCTCCGGACCGTGAACCAGATCCGCGAAATCGGCGAAGGCGCCCATCAATGAAAGCGGGAACCAGTCGCGTGTCGGCTCGGTTATGCCAACCTGATCTTTGACGTCGTGGGCGAGGTGGGAGAGAGTGTAGCGCTGCTGAAGCCGCCGTTGTTCTGTGATCTCTTCATCACGGCCGGTGAAGGACACCGGTTGGAAAGACAGAAAGGCAATCTTCTTCGGATTGTCGAGTGCAAATCGAATGATGGAACCGACCTGATCGTTGTTGATCCCGTTGACCAGAGTGGTCACCAAAACAATCTCCACGCCCGCCTCGTGAAGGTTATTGATGGCCCGCATCTTTACGTCAAACAGATTGCCGACCTGGCGATGACTGTTCGCATCATTGCCAATACCATCAAACTGCAGATAAACGTAACGCAATCCAGCCTCGGCGGCTTGATGGCAAAACTCTTTGCTTTTCGCGAACTCGATCCCGTTGGTCGCCGCCTGCACACTGTTGTAGCCGACCTTGCGAGCATAGCGGACCGACTCGAGGAAATATGGAGATATCGTCGGTTCACCTCCCGAGAACTGAACCGACATCTGTCGTCGTGGCTTGATGGTTATCGCATTGTCAAGAATCTCTTTGATCTCTTCCATGCTCAGTTCATGGACAAACCCCACCTGGTTAGCATCCATGAAGCACGGATCACACATCATGTTGCAACGATTAGTGAGATCCACCGTCAAAACAGCGCCACGCCCATACTTCACCGTGCTCGAACCATGATTATGAAGTTTCTCGTCGTTGTGCGCGTCGATGTCGCGGCCCGGAAACATTGCTTCAATGTGATTCAAGAATTTCGAATCGATGGCCATCATGTCTTCGAAGTGGCCATGGCTGGGACAATCCTTAACCATCCAGATCTGTCCGTCGCGCTCGATAATCTGCGCCTTGATCTCTCCAACCTTCTCGTTAATAAGGACAGTCACGTCCCTTTTGCCACTCAGAATCTCCTCACGAGCCTCGATCACACAATTCGGACACAAGGAATCGGTAGTGCGTGGCCAACCCAAAGTCGGCTTACTCTTCTGCCACGATTTCAGCAACGGCTTTTCAGACCATTTCGGCGTAAATGATGGATTCGGCTTATACTTATTTACTGCTTGAAGCGCTTCGTGGACTCCTCCAGCCACCAAAGTAAGACCCTTCTCCACGTGTTTAATCGGTCGCATTCTGCGGTCTCCTATTCGGTTAATCTGTTTTGATTAGCTTTGGAAGCGGGGATTCGCACACTTGTGCTTCCAGATCGCGGCACCTTGACCGCAACACCTGTGCCGCTAAGGACCATTTCTGCTAACTGCTGGCAGACGCTAACTTACATGCCACTGACCTGATAACAGCCTGGTTTTGGATGTTAAACGTTTGGGCCGAAAAGATACAGGCTGGGGGATCTACGTCTTCGTGACGCGTTATGACACTCGGCTGGGAGTGAAACGCAGGGCCATGGAAGGTAGAGGTTATTTAGGTGCGTAGTAACCGATGCGGGCTGAAACGCTCTGGCTAGGATCGCTCGTTTCTACTTTGACCTGCCGAAATTGGCCGTCTCGTTTTTTGTTAAGCGGACTGTAATAGAGGGCGTATTGGTGGCGCAGCTCATCTGCTACCTCGGCATAAGTCTTTTCCAAGTCGCCGAAAGATGTCGGCCGGTAAAGCCTGCCTCCGGTTGCCCTGCTTAACTGGTCAAGGTTCCTTTCACTTGCTGTAAGTGCGTCGAGACCCATTTTCAAATCCGTGATACGCAATTCATTGAAGCGAACAACAGATGAGGAATTGGCGAGTAGATCAGATAGTTCCGTCTGTTTTTTGGCTCGTTCAATTTCGGTGTTGCTGACCACATAGACAGTCACTTGAGCTTGCAGAGCAGAGCGCAATGCCTTCTCAAATGTGCTACCCCGACCGCTATCTATGCCATCGGTCAGCACAATGATCGCATAGCGGGCATTCTTTCGCGGCAGTTGATCGCGAGCGGCCAGCAACATCGCGTCATGAAAGCGCGTAAACATTCCAGGAACAACCCGCCGTAATGCGCGGCGCAGTTGTACGAGGCTTTTCGTCCAGTCCTGAAGCAGCAGGATGCGATCGTCAAATTGAATCAGGCTTACGCGGTCGTCGGCGGCGAGATGTTCGGCAAAGCCTTCGGCCGCGCGACGAAAGTCATCCAAGTTGTCGGCAACGGACGATGAAGCGTCTACCATTAAAACCACATCGACCGGCACCTGACGCAAGCTGAGATCACTGAGTGGCTGTTTCACTCCATCTTCGAAAACACTGAAATCTGTTTTAGTTAAGTTCGTGACCAATTGGCCGGTGCTATCGCGAACCGTCACCGGCAGCAGCACCTCTGTCGTATTGACGGAGATGACGTCTTCGGGATCGATATCCTGTTCTTCTGTTCGCGGAGAAGGCGCGGGCGGAGGGGGTGGAGGGGGAAGATCGCTCTGCGCAAAAGCGGACCGAGCGTAACTGCCGTTTAGTAGTAAGACCGCGAGGAGGGCGGCAAGCTTGAGGACAGCAATCCAGGGGAGAACGTGGGCTCGGGCGCGCGACATGCCACTAGTTCTCCTTGCTTGTGCCCGGATCCATCACTTTTGTATCTGAGTCGTCCATCGCCGCAGTCATGGCGGCGATAATCGCATCAGTAACCCGGCGCTTCTTGAGTTCCAAAAGCTTTGATGATGAGAGATCGAAATTGGCCGGCGAGTCCTCGATCCTTTTCAAAATGGTTCCTTCTGAAAAGCCCGCCTCCACTAACCTGATGATTGCATCATTATCAAGAGTCGGCGTCTTTTCCAGTTTCAGCGGTGCCCCCCCGGCTTCAGTCGGTGGACGCAGGATACGGACCGTGGCACTTCCCGTGGTCACCGTGTCTCCCTGACTTGAGCCGTTTAAGCCTCCCTGGCGCGATCTGGAGTTTGAGCCCCCGCTGGAACCAAAAATATCAGTCTGCGGAGATTGTGAGTCGCCACTAGGAGAAGGTTTGGACCGTCCTTCATTTCCAAAGAACGCATCATCGTCCCAGCCATCATCATTAACCACGAAAGTTGAATCATACTGCGCCAGCATGGCTCGGATAACGTTCTCGCTGACCCCACTTCGCTTCAACTCAATCAAACGATCCGGACCGAGTTCAAACCTGCTCGGGCGGCTATTGATGATTGCGATAACTGTTTTGTCTTTGAAGCCTGCCCGCACAAGCTTGACGATGGAGGCGTTCGTAAGTGGGGGTTCACGACGCTGCTGCGCAGTAGCAAGGTTGGTTACACCAAATGCAATTAATAAAAGAGTTGTTGTGAGAAAAGCACTTTTAATCATGTTCCGCCTGCACTTGTGGCATTACCGGTTGCACTACGGACCGGTGTTTTTGAACGGCGATAACGGTAACCAACCCGTTTCACGTAGGCTCGAGTTTCGCGATAGGGCGGCACGCGATGACCGAATCTTATGACCGCCCCCTCACCTGCATTATAACTCGCCAGCACAAGATCCACCCGCCCATTAAAGCGATTCAGAAGTTGCCGCAGGTAGCGGGTGCCGCCGGCGATGTTTTGGGCCGGGTCGTGCGGCCGGCGAACTCCAAAGCGAGCACCCGTTCCGGGCATCAACTGCATCAGTCCCCGTGCGCCCTTAGGCGAGAGGGCGCGGGAGTTGAAGTGTGATTCCTGCTCCATCACACAAAATATCAAGTAGGGATCGACGCCATATCTGGCTCCGCTTTGGCGAATCAAGGTGTCGATTCTATGGCTGCCCGTGCTCCAGCCTCGCTCTCTCTTCGACCCATCTTTCGCGAGGCTCGCAGGATCCTCACGTTCAATATGATCTATTCGAGACCGCTCAATGAAGATAGATAGCGGGCCGCGCCGGTACCAGACACCGGCGGCTGACTCGGTGGCGCTATCTGCCTCTACCTTGGCTCCTCCATGCAAAAATATCCAGGCAGGCCGTTCAGCGTCAGTGCCTAGCTCTGGTTCCGCGACTGCAACGTTGGCTACCTGAGGCTCCTCGGGTGGTTTGGCCGCGGAGCCACGCTCAATGGCCTTCACGTGATCGCGCGGCACCAGGTGTGTGATCCCTGCAGTGCGATACCAGATTCCTTGCGCACTTTCCCAGGCATCGTCAACTGGAATGCGGGTGCCGTCCACAAGCCGCAGACGCACCTCGCCTTCTGCAAGCTGTGGTCCTTCTCCAGCGGGTTTTACATGTGTGGCGGCGGCGCGATGCCGCGATCGTCGTGAGCGTCTTTGGGCTTGAACTCTACATATATCCGCACAAAGCCAAAGAGCCGCAATCAGCGTGCATACTTGCAGAAATTTCGATTTGTTGCTCATCGATCTGTCGGGCAGTGCAAGTCATCCGGGAAGGCTCTCTCGTGGAGAACAATACTGGCCAAACTACAACTCGAGCGGGTCGGCCAAGGTGCGTTCAATCATTGTCTCCTGCGTGGCCACAGGGGCGAAGGTGTGTGAGGTGCCGAAGTAGTTACGCCAGGCAACATCAAGCACCTGAGGAGTTAACTCGAGGGGTTGACCCTCAAATAGACAGATGTCAGTGACACGATCCATCAGGTCGCGCGGCTCGCAACCCTTCATCTGTCGCCGCTCGATTCGATACTTGGTCAACACGTAATCCAAAATCGATTGCTCGCAACGAATGCCGCGTGTATAGGCCACGCGTTTGAAGATTTCAGCGTAAGCCCCAGGCGTCGGTGGCTCGACCCGCGCGCGGTATCCCATGCGGCGCAGGAAGGCCTGATCGGCCAGGTCTTTTTCATCCAGGTTTGTTGAGAAGACAACAAGTTGCTCAAACGGTACTTCGATCTTCTTGCCGGTGTGCAGCGCCAGGTAATCAACGCGGCGTTCAAGCGGAACTATCCAGCGGTTGAGCAGATCCTGGGGCGCCACTCGCTGACGGCCAAAATCATCAATTACCAGCGTGCCGCCATTCGACTTCATTTGGAATGGGGCCTCGTAGAATTTTGCCGATTCACTCCAGGTTAGATCGGCGTTTTCAAGCGTCAACTCACCACCGACCACTACCAGAGGTCGCTCAATTAAGACCCAACGCCGGTCATGTTCGACTGGCGTTACGTCCTCCGGCACGACGCGATGACAGTGTGAATCAAACACTCGAATGATGTGGCCGTCTATTTCGACAGCGTGTGGAATCCAAATACCTCCGGGCAATGCTCCGTTGATACGTTCCGCAACGGCAGTCTTACCCGTCCCAGGAAGCCCGGTCAGAAATAGAGAGCGACGCGAGTTAATCACACAACCTAGCGTCTGCAAGAGCGACTCCGGAAGAATCAGATCGTGGAACGCTGCGCGCACAGTCTCCATTGCCGCCGGTTCTGCGGGTATCGACTGCAAGCGCATCATATGTGAGTAATCCGAGAGTGACACCGGGGCAGGGCCGGTATAGGCACAAATCGAGAGCACTCGGTTAAGGCGATCCCAACCGTGATCAAGCATCGCGTACCGAGTGGAACCAACCGAGGTCTGAAGACGCACCTCTATCAGTTTTTCCCGGTAAAGCTTCTGCAGTATGTCTTCAGTCAGCGCGCGCGGCAGGTGCATTCGCTCGGCTACTGCTGAGGTGGTTGGCTCAGGTAGCATGGCGACATGCTTGAGTGCCAGGTCGCAAAGAAAACCTACAGCAATACCGGTATCCGCCAACTCCTCTGGAACGGGCGGCCCCATGGTCTCTACTTCTACGCGCGAAAGGATCGTTGTCTGGGACATGACACCTCTTAACTGTAGTGATTTACCGTCCGGCCATTGCTACGTTTGCATGTGCTGAGATTGAGGCCAGGGCGTTAGCCGCAGCCGTTGCTTGTTCGGGCTTGCCCACGCGTTGGTAGAGATCCGCCAATCTCCGTAGCGCGATGGTGCAATTCGGATCGATGCGTCGAGCGGCTTCGTAGTACTTGATGGCATCGTCTTCGCGAGCAAATCGCTCCAGCATTTTTGCCGTGTTCAGGTTACCGGTAAGCTCCCCTGTTGCTCGCGCAAAGCTCTTATAGGCCTCATCAAACTTGCCCATACGGCAGTAAGCGAGACCAAGATTGTTCAGAATGCGATCGTCAGTTGGGGCGAGCTTTGCAGCACGTTTGAGTTTGTCGATCGCCGCCCGGTAGTTGCCGTTCTGATAGAGCGAAAAGCCGAGGTTGTTGAGCGTCTGGGCGTCATCGGGTTCGGCCTTCACGGCACGCTCATATGAGTCTTTGGCCCGTTCAGCCAGGCCCTTCTTGTCAAACGCCACGCCGAGCAGGTTATGAGCTTCGCTCAGCTTCGGATCCAAAGACGCAGCCGTAGACAATTCAGCAATAGCTTCATTGATACGACCAGCCAGTAAAGATTCTCGACCCGCGGCGAGATGTTCTCTCGCCGATGCAGTAACGGAAAGTTTTTGGCCCGCCGCAGACCGGCCATCCTGTACTCTAGCTACACCTACACTCTCAAACTTCGCGATGTCCTTCTCCGACATACGTTGAAGTCGGTTGTCATCCTTATGCCCGAACAGTTTTCCAAAAGCTTTGAACGGCGCCGACAGGATTTTGGCGACCTTGTTGCCGCCTTTCTTCTGCTCGCGGACTGTGCCGGCCTCTGAACCCGAATCTTCAATAACATTGGCGTCCGGGTCACCTTCACGTTCATATGTGGCGGCGGTCCACATGGCCGTGGCCGCGAATGTCAGTGCGAATGCGATAAGGATTGCGATGAGTGTGCGTTTGTGCATTGGTTCAGCTCCTTACATCTTACCGAGTGTGTCCATCAGTTGGAGGACCGCGGGGCCGAGAATCGCAATGAACAGAGTTGGAAAAAGGAAACAGGCTAGAGGAAACAGCAGTTTCACGGCAGCCTTCTGCGCGGCCTGTTCCGCGCGCTGACGGCGTTTGGTACGCAGTGAATCCGAGAACACTCTGAGACCCTTCGCGATGGATGTACCAAATTTATCAGTTTGGATCAGCATTGCGACCAGACTGAGCAGGTCGTCGACCCCTGTGCGTTCGGCGAGATTTCGCAGTGCTTCATCCCGCTCACGACCGACACGTATTTCGAGGTTTGCAAGTTCAAACTCTTCACTGACGTCGGGATGAACTTCCTTCAGCTCACTGCTGACTTTCATCATGGCAGCGTTTAAGCCGAGTCCTGCTTCCACGGACACAACCATCAGATCGAGAGCGTCTGCCAAACCCCAACGAATGCGAAGTTGACGCCCCTTCACCATACGGTTCAGTACATACCGCGGAAGAAAGAAGCCTATCGCGAAAGCAATCAATATAAACAACACCGCACTGCCGAGTGGCCGTGCCAGTATCGCGCAAGTGAGCGCTACGGCGGCGGGAAAACCGGCCAGCGAGGCCAATTGAATTCCGCGGTAGACAATCGGCGCGCTGCGCGAGCGGAAGCCCGCATGCATCAATGTTTTTTGCAATTTGCGCGCTTCGGTCGCGGATGGGGGAACTAATCGATGCAGCGGCGTAGCAAGTCGTTCCGCAAGGCTCTCCCCAGGCTGCTCACCAGCAATGCTAACTGATGCAGTTGTAACGTTAGCGGCCATTTGTCCGAGCCGCTTGAGTCGCTCGGTGGAAGCGCTTTGGGGCCGGATCACCAGCCAGTAGAGGCCCATCATGCCAAGCGAGATGCAAACAAAAGTGGAGATGGCGATTATTAGAAGCATTTGATTATTCCCGGTTTCGCTAGATCTTTATGTCCAGGATCTTCCTGACGATAAGCATGCCGACGATCTGCATCGCTAAGGCCGTGGCAATCAGGTAGTGTCCACGCGGGTCCTTCCAAAGGACGCTCATGTAATCAGGATTCAAAACCGTGACTGCACAAGCGACAAAGATAGGAAGCCCGCAGAGCAACCAGGCGGATATTCGTGAACTGGTCGTGAGAGTCTTCAAGTCACCCATGATGCGAAAACGCTCACGGATCGTGTACGCCACTTTTTCCAAAATTTCGGCCAGATTGCCTCCCGTATCTCTCTGAATCAGGATGGCTGTGACGCACATGCGCAGATCAAGAAGCGGTATCCGCTGCGTCAGGTTTTCAAGAGCTAACTTCAGAGAGAGTCCGAGGTTCTGTTCTTCATAACACTTGCGAAACTCGGTCGCGATTGGCTCCGGCATCTCCATAGAAACCATGTGCAGAGCCTCGGAAAACGCGTGACCGGCTGAAAGTCCGCGGCTCATCAAATCAAGCGCATCCGGGAGATGTTCGAGAAATTGATTGAACCGCTGCGTGCGCTTCCACCAAACGTGTATGAAAGGCAGCGACGCGGCCGCGAGTCCTCCGCCTAAAGCTATTAGAATGTTACCGCTGATCACCGAGACGGCGAGGGCGGCGAGCATTCCCGCCAGTCCTGAGAACATCAACAGACGTGAAGGCGCGATATGCAGATCCGCCTGGTCCAGCATCTGCTTCAACCGCAGGGCCGCTTGCATGCGAAGCAGAACGCGATTCAGCCAGGGTATCTCGCTCATCAGTTCGCTGCGAGCCAGAATTACCTCGACGTCTTCAGTATGCGATGAGTGAAGCAGGGCTGCGGCGAGTCGCTCCCTTAGACGCCTTCGTTTTGCATCGGAACTATGGGTAGCAGCCAGATAAGCGCCCAGCACCAAAAAGAGGGCAAACAAAAATACTATCAGCGAGATCAGCATGATTTTTACGACTCCTCAAAGAAGACTCGCGGAAGTTGCATACCACAAGCCTTGAGTCTCTCGGCGAAGCGCGGCCGGATACCGGTAGGCCGGAAACGTCCCAGCACCTGGCCCTGCGGTCCGAGACCCGTGCGCTCGTACTGGAAGATCTCCTGCATTGTGATCGTCTCGCCTTCCATCCCCGTAATCTCGGAGATAGAAGTAACGCGCCGCGCGCCATCAGATAGCCTGGCTACCTGTAATACGAGATTAATAGCAGAGGCAATCTGCTGTCGCATCGCTCGTTCCGAGAGGCGCATTCCGGTCATCTGGATCATTGTCTCCAAACGTGAGAGGGCGTCGCGTGGGGTGTTTGCGTGGATCGTAGTTAAGCTTCCATCGTGACCGGTATTCATCGCCTGCAACATGTCTATCGCCTCGCCGCCTCGAACCTCACCAATTACTATGCGATCCGGGCGCATACGAAGGGCGTTTTTCACGAGGTCTCTCTGTGTGACCTCCCCTTTGCCTTCGATGTTTGGAGGTCGTGTTTCAAGGCGGACCACATGCGGCTGTTGCAACTGCAATTCAGCAGAGTCCTCAATGGTAACAATGCGCTCATCCTCAGGGATGTAAGCTGAGAGCGCATTGAGTAGAGTAGTCTTGCCAGCGCCAGTGCCGCCGGAAATCACCACGTTCAGGCGCGCTCTAACGCACATGTCCATCATGTCGGCTATGTCTTTGGTAACGCCTTTGTTTTCAATCAAAGCGCTCATGCGGAGTGGTTCCGCGCCAAAACGCCTAATTGAGAGCACCGGACCATCAAGCGACAGCGGAGGGATGATCGCATTCACGCGGGAACCATCTCGCAACCGCGCGTCAACCATGGGTGAAGATTCATCAATGCGCCGTCCCACCGTTGAGACAATCCGCTCGATAACCCGCATCAGGTGTTCGTCGTCCTTGAACGCGACGTTGGACTTCTCCAACTTACCTCGGCGCTCAATGTAGATCGTGCTATGTGAGTTTACGAGGATATCGGAAATTCCCGGGTCGGCGAGCAGAGGTTCGAGTGGCCCAAGACCAAAAAGCTCATGCTGAACATCATTCACCAGCCGGTCACGTTCGGCGGCAGACAGAGGCATTGTTTCCTGGGCGAGTACGCTTTCCGCCAGGCGGGATACCTCGGCATTCACCTGTTCCGGAGTGAGATCCGCCAGCTTGGTCAAATCCATGCGATTGATCAAGGTGCGGTGGAGACGAGATTTCATCTCCAGAAACGTGTGCTGGCCGTTGGTTTCTGAACCGTTAACATTTCCTGAGCCAGGAAAACCATTATCTTTAATTAGTCGTTCGCGTAGTGCCATGATGGTATGAGACTAGACCTTCTCCATAGATGTTTGAAATTCGAATTGGGGGGAACCGCTCTGCCGTTTGAAGAATGATGTCCAGAGAGCGCGTCGAGCCTTCGGCTCTTCAGTTGTAATCATCCCCCCTGTGATCGTCTCCGCAATGCGTTTGATTTCCTGAGCGATCTTTGAATCGGCCTCGGACTGGACCAGCGGCGAGCCCAGGTTTATCGAGGTCACCGCTATCTGATAGTCACTCGGCACAAAACCGACAACGGGTTCGCCAAGAAACTTTTCTACCTGCCGCAAGTCAAGATCGATCTGTTTGCTCCAGCGATTCACAACGATCCGGACCTTTTTGCGCGGGTACCCGAGACGATCAAAGATTTGAAGGGCTCGCTGAGTGCTTCGGATCGCTGGAATATCCAGGGTCAGCACGAGAACAATTTCGTCAGACTGATCGAGAGCTGCAAGAGTAATCGCATCAAAAGTATGTTGCGGATCCAGCACGATATAATCGTACGATTCGCGCAAGCGCTGCAGTACATTGAAGATGTGTTCGGGTTCGATCTCGTCGGCGGAATCAGCCTCCTTTGGCGCCGCAAGCAAGGACAACCTTGAAGAGTAGGGCGTGACGAAGCTCGCAATCAGTGCATCGTCAAGTCGATCTCGATTCTCAATCATGTCGGCAATCGAATACTTCGGATCGACGCCAAGAAATAGCGGTAAATCTCCCGCCTGTAGATTGAGATCGACCAGCACTGTTCGAGCTGCTATTGATCCGGCGATATTGGTTGCCATGAAAGAGGTACCGCAGCCGCCCTTGCTGGAAAAGACAGCCACCATGCGTCCCTTCTTCTTGGGCACATCCGGCTGGCTGGCGCTGAATGTAGAGATGCGATCCAGCACGGTTGCTAATTCGTCCGCGATGATCGGCAGGTGGAGAAACTCTCGAGCTCCGGCGCGTAAACTCTGCAAAATAAGATCACCTGAGGCATTCTGCGCTGCTGAGATGATCGCTGTGCCAGGGCACTCAACGTTGAGCTTCTGCATCAGTCTGATTGCGGGTTCGGCGTTTGTGCCGAGAGTGATCAGCGCGGCTGCTGGTTTTAGGCGGATGATCTCATCGTAGAGTTGCTCGGCATCATTGCCACCGGCCAGCAACTGTACCCGGCTATCACTAACCAGAGATGCACGAATCTCTTTGAAGTTATCGAGACCAGTGCTTAAAACGACAAAAGGAATTGGTTGTCTCATTGTTTTCCTAATTGAGATTTAGATTGCCACGCCCGGTTCAGGGCAGGCTTTCAGGGCATGACTCCTGCACATTCAGCGGTTAGCGTTGTCTTGTAGTCCGGCATCTGAATTGTTGTGCCAACTAATGGCACAACGAACTGGAACTGGTAGTTCTGAATTGTCACTGCCACGGTTCCTTCGCCCAGTGCAAATTGCTGGTATTCCACGCTCACCTGTGCAGGTGTCAGGTCAGTCACCATTGGGTTCGTGCCACCATTCGGATCGCCGTAGACCGCAACATTCTTTATTGCCGTGACGCTTGGTCCCACGTCAGTGCCGGTTGTCTTGATGCCAGCCGGGGTGCTTGCCGGTTGGTTAATCGCGTAACGCGCGGCTCTCCTGGCAGCGTCGGAGAGAGCATTGTGTGTCCACAGAGCGCGGCCAAACTCGACGATTGCGAACATGCCCGTCAAGAAGACTGTTGCGCCAATAGAGAACTCGACGAGCGTGGCGCCCTTTTGCGACTTTGTGTTTAATCGGCGAAGCATTCTCGTCGTCCCCCTAGATCGGCGCTGCGTTAACAGATCGGCGGCTGCGTCAACAGGTAACGCATGGTCACACTGGGCTTTACGGCTATCGCCAGTGTCGCAGAAGTCTTTGTCAGGCCAGCCAGATCGAAAATCGGAGTGTGTTGGTAGTTGACGATGTCAATCGTCACTGTAGCAGGAACACCCCCAACCACGGGCGTACCTGCCGAGTTGCGGCGGGTGATCGTCACATTGCTGGGGGTTAAATTGCTGAGTATAGGATTGCCTGACCCAGCAAGATTGCCATAGATGACCAGATTCTTGGCGGCTGCATCATCCGTGCCGTTTGTGCAGGCCGTGGCCAGGTACCTGACCGCGACGCGTGAGCCTTTAGCCAGAGTTGTGTATTCATAGAAGTACCGGCCAAACTCGGCAACTGCGGCAAAGAACAGCAGCATTACTGGCAAAACGATCGCCAACTCCACAAGCTGCACGCCACGCTCATCGCGCTTTAACGAGGCTATTCGCCTTAGAAAGTCTCGGCTCATAAGCTCACCTTAGCGGTAAAGAACAGGCTTAGTGATCGGCGGACCATCGTTTGGAGCGCCATTTGGATCGTATCCACCACTTCCTTGGACGCAGGGAATGTCCAGTAGTTCCGCTTGGATGTCGCCACCGTTGCCGCCCGGAACCTTGGTTCGCAGGAAGAAACAGCCAAAACGGTCAATCTTGACATGAGTGCGACCATTACTAAACTCGCTCACCTTAACAATTGGAATCACAACCACGCGGCGTTTTTCAGAGCCGGGATGCGACGGTGTCTGGGTCAACAAGCGATTATTGATATAATCATAGTAAGTAATGCCCTCTTTGATGTTGGTGTCGGGAGGATAATTTCCGGGATCAAGCTGGCTGGCATAGACATCGAAACGCGTGTTAACACCCTGTCTCACAGCTCCAGCAGAGACTCCGGGTTTTGTATCCACGTAGTCACCAGGCTCTGTCCAGGTTTGGACTCCGCTGGCTAGGCCGATGCGATCGTCACTGGCACCCGGCCCATCAATCGCCAAGACCTGGTAGTTTCCTGGGGAGATAGAGTTCTGTGGCGCCGACCGGAACGTGTAAGTTTGCCCGGGGCAGATTGAAGTGTTGGGAGGGGTACCGCAGATTTTGATATCTTCATCTATCACTGAAACCGGCAAGTAGCCGGAGAATTTGTTCAGCGGGGCGGATACGCCCGCAACTGCTTCAGCCGCCAGATTTAGGCTTTTGCCCAATACGAAGCCGACAAACGAAATAGGAACGGGCGATTGAGGCGTAGTGACTTTCACAAAGCGAACCTGGGAAGCTACCGCGGCTGCTGCAGCCTCACTCATGTCCGTTCCGCTGTCGAAGTCAGACAGGTTCTTGCCAAAACGAACATTTTCGCGGGGGAAAACTACTCCGGTCTTGTTAAACTCGTAGCTGTTCATTGCCTTCACAGCCCGGTTTGTCGCTTCAGTGATTCCCGAAGAGCCGAAGTTCAATCCCGACGCGCCCGCTAAAGCTGAGGCGTCGGCCGCGTTCTGGAGTTCGTTCTTGGCCAGGTACAGGTGGCTAATATCAACACCCAGACCTACAGCCAGAATAAGCGAAAGCATGCCAACTGCTGATAGCACCAGCACAGAACCACGCTCGCCTCTTCTATTTCTCATTCTGCGTGATACTTCCCTGTTCATTTCTGCCTCCTTCCATCCACTCTGGTAAACCGGTGGTTACTGAGGTCTGACTGATACCGGAATGAAGTCCATGCGCATGGTTCTTGCTACCGGAAGGGGCTGATTGATCACGCGTGTGCTTGTTTCGGACGAAGACGTGCTTTTGGTCTCCGTTCCAGTGTCGGTTGTATTCTTTTCCTTTGGTTCCGCAGCCTTGGGCGCTTCCGGAGTGGTCGTGGCTGGAGTGGCAGCAGGCTCAGTGCTCGTTGTGTTGTCTCCTCCTGTCACCGAATAGCCAGTACGGCCTTGAATACCCTCGCCCTTTGGCTCAACCCCAAGTGGGGAACCATTCTTCAGACCATCGATGCCACGCATCTGCGGCAGGTCGTCGCGGTTCATGGGCTTCACTAACTGGGCCGTGACGATGAACATCAACTCACTCTCGTTCTTCTGGAAAGTTTTTGACTTGAACAGCGCTCCCAGGATGGGGATGTCTCCCAGCACGGGCATCTTCGTCAACGAACGAGACTCGTTGTTGTCCAGCAGCCCTGCCAGAGCAAAACTCTGACCGTCGCGAAGTTCAATTCCAGTCTTGGCGCGTCGTGTCCTCAATGCCGGAATCAGGAAGCCGTCAAACTTGACGCCATTTGCGAAATCGATTGTGGATACTTCGGGCTCAAGCTCGAGCCGGATGTGGTCTTCATCGATAATCGTCGGTTTGAAATTCAGTCTCACGCCATACTCCTTGAATATGATCGTGACGGTGCTTTTTTCGGCGCTTCCCTGAACCATCGGCACCGGGAACTCTCCTCCAGCTAAGAAGCTGGCTTGCTGACCATTGATGGCAATGAGGTTTGGCTCAGCTAACATCCGCAATGCTCCCTGCGTTTGTAACGCGTGGATGATCGCCTGTGAGCCAATCGTGCTGTTGAATACGGCGAGATTCGCGCCGGTGAAGGCGTACTTGAGAGCCCCACCAAAGAACTCAGTAAGGGTGGATGGACCATTCACGCTATTGAACACTGAAGTTCCACCTTTGACCGTGTCGAATGACGAACCAAGCTCACGACCACGAGTGCGCGTTACTTCCGCAACTCTCACCTGTAACTGAACCTGGGACATGCCTTGCACTGGGGACTCCAGCATGTTCACGGCCTTGAAGCCTGCCGCCTCGACAACACTCTGCACCTGGGCGGAGGTCGCCTGGTCTTTTACGCTGCCTGAAAGCACCACTGAGCCATTGGCCTGGCTGAGGCGAATGTCGTCCTTGGGAAACAATGCCCTGATCTGTGAATCGATCAGCGAGAGGTTAGTTCTCACGTAGACGTCAAAGACCAGATAGGAACCACCCGACTGCTCCCAGGCAATAAAATTGACCTGGCCGAAAGCCTTA
>DATEUF010000334.1:0-47781 GCA_035283325.1 Pyrinomonadaceae bacterium
GAGCTCACCCAGGCCCAGTTGTATTCGATTGTGGTCCACCGTATATCCAGCGGGAGGCGTACCCCGCGTCGCACCTACTTCGGGGTATGAGAAATCCTGGCTCTTCTGAGCTAGCAGAAACTTACTGACGTCGTCTGCAGGGGGTTGCCTCAAGAAAAACATGCTTAAGTGCGACAAGATTCAGACTGGGACAAGCACCGTCAGTGAGCGTTGATATGTTTGCCACAGGAAGAGATTTAGTATTCCAGTGCCGAGAATTAAATGCTCAATAATAGAAACCCCTCCGCTGCCGCTGCATCGAAAAGCAGCTCATCACCGCAGACGAATGGGTGGTTTCGCGGTTGATAGTCACACCACAAGAGCGCTGCAGCGAGTTGCAGCGCGTCGCCCGCACGTAATCGATGAATCTTGAGCAAGCGCTCCGCCTGGGTACGAACCTGTTCAGCAGGCTGAATCTCATGCCATCGCGCACGCATATAATCGAGCCGAGCGAACGCCTGGTTCATCTCCTGAGGGGTTAGCTGTCCGTTGCGGCCAAGGCGGGCCAAAGAGCTCACCGCTTCCACAGCAGTTGCCCACCAGACTACTTGTTGACCGTAAGACCTGATCATCTGCCTCGCTTGAGCGCTTTGGGGTTGAAAACAGCACAATGGGACGATCGCGCTGGTATCCCAAAAAGCCCTGGCAACGGTGGCTCGTTTCAGCCGCCTAGTTCTCATCGCGTTCTTCCGTAACGGCGCGCCTCAAGATCGCGGCAGACACCTTCGGCGCGGGCAGCTTCCAGAACTCGTCATTCATTGGCCCCTGGCCAAGCCGGATCAGACCTCTAGCTGCGAGCGAGGCCAAATGGGCATCTTCATCATCGATCGGTAATAAGGGCACTATCCGAGCTACGGGTCGATCACGATCCCGGATAACGATCTCCTCCCCAGCCTTGACCCGGTTCAGGTAACTACTAAGCCGGTTTTTTAGTTCCGCTATGTTGACGCTCTTCATAAATAGCCTCTCTGGCTATCACTAGATAGCTATTATAGCCATGACTAGTTTAAGCCAACAAACCAAAGTTTTTCAAACCCTGTTAGGACTTTACTATCTTCTTTAGGGCCGTTGCTGATGAAAGTCGGGCGCGCGGGTGGTGGCGGTCATAAGCAGAGCGAAGATGCCGATCGGTGATATGTGTGTAAATCTGCGTAGTCGAGATGTCACTGTGACCGAGCAAGGCCTGTACGGAACGTGAATCGGCGCCGTTTTGCAGAAGATGCGTGGCAAAGCTGTGGCGGAGCGTATGCGGTGATATCTCTTTAATGCCCGCAGTTAACGCGTATCTCCTGATCAGGTTCCAGGCAAACTGGCGAGTGATGGCCCGGCCGCGATTGAGGAACAACTGCGGAGCCGAAGTCTGCCCGTAAGCCGCCTTTACTGCCAGGTATTGTTGCAACCAGTGAATGGCGCTCTTTCCAATTGGCACTCGCCTCTCTTTGCTTCCTTTACCATGGCACATGACCAATCCGGCGTGCAGGTCAACATCAGTTTGTCTAAGCGAGACCAACTCTGAGACGCGCAGACCGGCGGCGTACATCAACTCCAGCAAAGCGCGGTCGCGGATGCCCTCCTCCTTGGAGATATCTGGGGCTGCAAAGAGGAGATCGATCTCTTGATCAGTCAGGAAGGATGGCAGATAGGCAAACCTTTGCGGTGTGTCGAGGTTCTCTGCAGGCTGCGTCTTGACGTGCCCATCCAGCATCAAGAAGCGGAAAAGGCCCCGCGCAGCGCTCACTGCTCTCGCTACTGAGGAAGGAGCCAGGCCTTCTCTGGAGAGTTGCGCAATCCACTTCCGTAGATCCTGCCGGGTCAAATCCTGAACGGGTTTACCGTTCTTTTCTGACCAGGCTTTTAAGCGCGTGAGATCTCTCGAATAGCTCTCCAGCGTGAGGCGCGCAAGGCCCTTTTCAACCTGTACGTAGGTCAGAAACTCTTTTACTAGGTCGCGTTGGTAATCCACAGATTACACAGATTACACAGATTTTATAGATTTTTGAAGCTGTGTTATCTGTGTAATCTGCGAATCATTCGTAGCGCAGGCACTCAATAGGATCGAGGCGAGATGCCTTGCGGGCCGGCCAGACGCCAAAAATCAGACCAACACCTACCGATACAGTCAAACCAGCAATCACCGCCCAACCTGGAATTAGCGCAGGAAGACTAGGAACGAACAGCATGATGATCTTACTGATGCCCACCGCCAGAAGCACACCAAGAATGCCACCGAGAAAAGTCAGCGTCATGGCCTCAAAGAGAAATTGTCGCGTGATGTCACGCCGTCGCGCCCCGAGAGCTTTCCGCACCCCAATCTCCTTGGTACGCTCGGTGACACTTACGAGCATGATATTCATCACTCCGATACCGCCTACCAGTAAACCCAGGCTCGAGATGGCTATGGCAATCAAACCCACCATCGCTGTAATACTGTCAAACTGTTCGATAAATTTGTCAGCCGTCTTGATATCAAAGTTATTAGGATCCCCGAATATCACGCTGCGACGACGACGGAGAATGTCTTCTGATTGTTGCAGTGCCTCAGCGATCTGGCCCGTCTTCGCGCGGATTACCAACAACAGATAACCTCGGGCGGGCGCGATCTTTTGCGCCGTGCGAAAAGGAATAAAGACAGCGTTGTCCTCCTCGTTCTCTCCGAAGAAACCTGACTTGCGCTTTTCCAGCACACCCACTATCTCAAAATTGTAGCCACCCATGCGCACCTGGGTGCCCGCGATCTGTCCATGCTGTCCCGGAAAGAGTGCTTCGGCGGCATTGACTCCAATGACCATGACATTAGCACGCTGCTGATCGTCCATCTCCGTGATGAAGCGACCTTCGTTCATAACGATATTGATGATGCCAGCGTAGTTTGGCGAAACACCCTCCGTGTTTCCCCAGCGATAGTTATGTCCCTGATAGGTGATGTTGTCGTCGAATGGGCCACCGCTGTAGCCAACGTTGGGCGCGACATGCGCTACTTCATCGACCGCGGGCGCCTGCGCCTGGATGGCTTCAGCGTCCGCTGCGGTTAACGGCTTTCTGCTGCGCTCAGAGCGATCTTCGCCTACTCGTGGTCCTGTCGAGAGATGGAAAGCATAGATGTTATTGGTTCCATATTCTTCGATAATCGCGACGATGTTCTGCCGGAGTCCCGTCAGAATTGAGGCAATGGTGATTGCGGTCATCACTCCGATCACAATCCCCAGCACGGTGAGAAAGCTCCGAAACTTATGCGTGCGAACGCTGTCAAGCGCCATTCGCACGGTTTCGCGGAGTACAGACTTTGGAACCTTTAGTCTCATTGAATCAGGTCGTCTGTGTCAGCGCCAGAATCGGATCAAGCCGCGCAGCCTTAAACGCCGGATAGATGCCTGCAATCATGCCGATAACTGTGGAAACAATAAGCGCCAGCAGGATATAGCCAATAGTGATCGTCATCGTAATCGAGGCCAGGGTGGTAATCAGTTCAGTAACACCCCATGCGAGCAACAGACCGAGCACACCACCGAGCGCGCAGAGCAGACCCGACTCGATGAGAAACTGCAGCAATATTTGCCGTTTGGTCGCCCCTACCGCTTTCCGCAGTCCGACTTCAAAGGTCCTTTCCGTCACGCTTACCAGCATGATGTTCATCACGACAATGCCGCCCACAATTAGGGTAATGAGCGTGATGGGCACTACCACTGTGGCAATGCTGGTAGTAAATTGATCGATCTGATTGTTGAGCTCCTCAACATTCACCAGGCCAAAATCATCCTCTTCATTCCCTTTCAATCGGTGTTTGTTCCGCATGGCGACGCGAGCGTCTTCAATGGCTGCTTGAAAGCCTGCCCGGCTACTGGCCTTACCGTGGATTTGAAGCCCGCCGCGACCGAAGACCTGAAGATGTGTGGTCACCGGAATGTACAAGTGCCGATCAAATGAGTCGCCAAAGAAGGAGCCTCGCTTTTCTTCAACTCCCACGATGCGCATGGGCAATCCCCGGATCTTCAGCGTCTTGCCCAGGGCATTCGTATTCGGGAAAAACTTGTCTTTAATGTCGCCACCGAGAACGCAAACCAACGCCGAGCGCTGCACCTCGTCGGCGGAGATGAATCGTCCTTCCGCAATCTCTTTGTCCTCAATGTCGACCATGTTGGCGGTCGAACCAAATACGAGCGCGCCGGGGAATTCGATGCCGTCCTGCTGCAAATCCGTGGGACTGCCTGCGTGGGCTCCCACTTCCGAGCACGACTGGCAGTGATCTCGCACCCACTCGTAGTCGTCCCAGTTGACCCGCTTATTTCGCCGGTTGCGCCGCTCAAACTCTTCGTCAGACATACGGCCTGAGAAGGCCATCCGCGCGATCATGAAATGATTACTACCGAGTACCTTTGCTACCTTGTCCACCACGTAGGTATTGAGGCCGCTGATGGAAGCTCCCACCGTCACTACGGAAGCGACGCCGATAATTATTCCTATTAATGTCAGGAATGCCCGCAACTTGTGCGCAAATATGGACTGGAGAGCAATCCTCAGGGCATCGGAATAGAAGGAGAATATGGCTTTCATTAGAGATATGGCCGCAGAAATCTCGCTGCTAATGGCTGTACGACGAACCGCAGGGGAAAGTTTTTAGGTTCTCTACAGGAGACATCTCCTCCGGCCAACTGCCTGACCGGAGAGATGCCTGCTTACGTACCTATAACGTCCTGGAGGGGGTGGTTGTTAACAATCAGAGGAATTCACCGGCCGGCTCTGCCACTGGTTTCGGGGCGAATTTGTCAGCCCAGCGAATTCGTCCCGTGACCTGCATGACCACGAAGAGCGTGACGATCGAGCCGATCGTGACAGCCAGTCCGGTAAAGCCTTTCAGGAAAAAAGCGTAGGAAAAGGCGACCAGGTAGATGAACTGCGCCAGCGCTGCTTCGCGACTGGCAAAACGCATTCCCACCACCAGCCGCAGATAACTGACGACAAGGAAAACCGAGACAGCGGACGAGATGGCGAAGGCCAAATGAATCGACACATGATCGACGAGATAGGCAAGCAAGAGGTGAAACGAAAAGAAGGCGGCTGCCAGAAAGAAGTAGTTCATTGGGTGTAGCTCGATGCCGCGGAGGGTGGTGATGATTAGCATCAGGAAGAAAAAGAAGAAGAGCGAGACTGGAGCGAAGAAACTGATCCTGCCGGCTAGCGGCCCGGGTTGCAGCTTTTCCGGCATGATCATCGCAATCTGATAGCCAGATAACAAATTCTTGTAAGACCAGGTGAGTGCCCAACCATCGGATGTTTCGTGTTTCTCTGAAGGCGAAATCGAATTGTCAGGAAAATCGATGTCCTTGAAGTTTGTTTTCATGCGCAAGGTAAAGTTGTGCACCTGGGCAACATCCTGACTGCCAAAGTTGTAGCGCCACTCATTCAGTCCCTGCGAGCGATAGCCAACTCTTAGTTGAACCACCTTCCCCGGACCAACCTTTACCGCTGCCAACGCAGCATTGTCTTTGTTAGTGGTTGAGACTGAATTGCCATCGACACTGAATGTGAGATCGTCGTAGATAGCTTTTGCGGTCGGAAAATTTAGCCTGAAGGTTACATTTTCCTCTTTGTCACTCGAGTTATGGAAACCGTAAACTCCGGTGAAGATCACTTTATAGGTGCTGTACCAAAGTAAGCCTTTTTGCCGATGGTCCAGATCGAGCGCCACGTCCACAGCGCTGCTTTCCAGCGGCAGTGGAGTCGTAACCTCCTGTTGATTTATCTTAATCACCTTTTTGCCATTCTCTATTGTCTCTGCTTTCACAGGCACCATCTGTGTGAAGGAGGCTGAGGGGGGCGCCTGGTTTTGCGGTGTGCCCCATGTGGAAGCCACGCGATTTTCAGCGACGGCGTCCAGTGAGTAGGTACGGGAAAAGATGGTGCCGCCCAGAATGGCCCAGGCCACGGAGGCACACACAAAAATAAACGCAATAGCAATAATTCGCTTGATCATCACAACTCCTTTTCACGGCTCGCCGCTATCACTTATCAGTGAGACCGTTAATTAGCACTATGTCTGGTCGGCACTCCCCTTAATCCCTTCTCAAGCTCGTTTTTCTTGAGGCTTACATTCTCGAATTCGAACACCGTCGGAACAATGGGGCAATCCACAGATCCGGCATGGGACCAGCAACGTTATGGTCACTGCCTTGCACGCTGCCGATTCGGAAAAGTTTCACAGACAACTCAATCCTGGAATCCTGGCGATTATTGTCACGGGTAACTTTCATGGACGCAGAACCTAGCCAGATTCACATTCGTGTACACGAGACTCCTCCACTTTACGGCATTTGCAAAGCGCTTTGTATCGCAAAGCGGCGGTTTAAAAAAGTTAGCGGCCGCGCATCTGCTGGATCAGACTCTCCATATGACTCAGGTAGTTTTCCAAAGCTCGGCGCCCGGCAGCAGTAAGCTTGTATTCAGTTTTTGGCAGGCGACCTTCAAAGTATTTGGTGCAGGCAATATAGCCGGCCTCTTCCAGTTTGCGAGCATGCACGCTGAGATTACCATCGGTCGTTTTCATCAGACTCTTAAGGTCATTGAAGGTAAACGATTCGTTGGCTGCAAGCGCGCTGACGATCCCCAGACGCATTCGTTCATGTATTAAGCGATCCAGCTGCGGCGCCAGGTATGCGCCCTTTTTTCGGCCCTGCAATTCGCGCAAACCAGCTGGGCTGCCATTATGTTTTCGAGGCCCCGAATTTTTGAGGGCCGATTGTTTAGCCACCATACCTCCTTGCTATAAGCACGCCAAAAATCACGTGCAGACCGCCAAAGCCAGCTGCCATGAACCAATCGGCGGCGATAGGGGCAAAAAACGATGCTGCCCCCAAAGACATGAAACATAAACCCATGATCGGCACGGCAGGCACGGAAAACATCCCTCCCGTAACCACTCCGGTTCCATAGAGAAGCAACCACACCCCGGGGATAAAATTGGTCAGCCCAGCATGGTAGAGCACGACCGTCAGTAGCCCTCCGGCAAAGATTGGTGGCGACAAGCTGAAGATTACCTTGCGCCCCGGTCCGTTCAGCAATGGCATATTGAGCGAGCGCGCTTTTCTATCCATAGACCAGCCGGCGATTAACAACGCGACCGCTCCTTCCGCCACCCAAATCATAAGCCAGTGCTTGAACTGCGTCTGCTGGGCTGCAAACAGGGCCGCCACCACTGCCGTGCAGCCGATGGCCACTTCACCCCAACCAGAGATTCCTGTAAAGGCAGATGCGCGCTCCATCGTCTCGCGGATATAGCGCAAATTATCCATGGCGCGTTCATGGAGTGCGGGTGTCTCCTCAGTTGGTGGCGGTACTAACCGGATGGAACCCATCGTACGCAAAGAATAAGCCCAACGCACTTGTCATGTCAAGTACTTTGTGTTGTAAAGCAGACTGAGGCGTGCATAACGAGAACTAGAGATTTTGGCAACTTGCGTCTAACGTCAGGATTCCGCGCAGGTCAAAGTTTGTAGACCGCAAGAGGTGATGAGTAACAGGCATTTCACTTACAATCAAACAAGTGATTTAATTGATGATGTCCGCAAATGAATGCGCAAATAAAACTGTTTCGAATCTTCGGGATCCAGATTGGTCTTCACTACAGTTGGCTCTTGATCGCGTTACTGGTCGTACTGTCACTGGCCGGTCAATTCGCTGAGACTAATCCCAGCTGGAGCACAGCCATCGTCTGGGGGTTATCCGTTCTAACTGCGCTGCTATTCTTTGCTTCAATAGTTGTGCATGAGTTGTCCCACGCTGCTGTTGCCAAAGCCCGAGGATTGCCGGTCCGTTCAATAACTTTGTTCGCTCTTGGCGGCGTCGCGCAGATCGAGAAGGAAGCCTCAGACGCAAAGACCGAATTCTGGATGGCCATAGCCGGCCCTATCACCAGCCTCTTGATTGGATTTGTTTGCCTGGGTATTGCCACAACTATTGGTTGGACTCCTACTGGCAAACATCCTTCTCCCCTGACTGCCATGCTGGGATGGCTGGGGATCATCAACATCGCACTGGCGGTCTTCAATATGGTCCCGGGATTTCCGCTCGATGGTGGCCGCGTGTTAAGGGCAATCGTCTGGTGGATTGCGGGTGATGCTGCCCGGGCCACGCGTATAGCCACTTTAGTGGGGCAGTTCATCGGGTTTGCATTTATTATCCTGGGACTTGTTCGTTTCTTCGGCGGCGCTGGGTTTGGAGGTCTCTGGCTGAGTTTTATTGGTTGGTTTCTTTTAGACGCCGCGCGATCGAGTTATGCCCAGTCTGAAACAATTGAGCGCTTGCACGGAGTTCACGTTCGCGATGTCATGACAAAAGATTTTCCGGTCGTCGAGGCGAGCATTAGCCTGCAAACCTTCGTCGATGATTACCTGCTGCGGTCCGGAAGACGGTTTTTCATAGTAGAAGAAGATGGGCGACTTCTTGGCCTCATTACTCCACATGAATTGAAAGACGTCGACCGCCAACGGTGGTCACAAATCACTGTGCGTGACGTGATGATTCCGCTGACAAAGCTTTACGCTGTGAAACCCTCAACCAGCCTGACCGAGGTCCTGGAGATAATGGGCCGAGAGGACATCAATCAACTGCCGGTGATGAGCAACGACCATCTCGATGGAATCGTTTCTCGTTGGCACATATTGCGTCTGTTGCAAACTAGAATTGAACTAAAGGTATAAGCCTGAAGACATGGTGAAGACTCAGGCGGCTCTGAGTTGATCTACTTAGGAGGGGATTTGGGCGTAATTGGCGGTGGCACTGAAGGTGAAAGTGGCGCTTACAAGCGAGACGCGGAGGTCAAAGGTAACTGAGGGAATTTAAAAGGGTCTCCCCGACTTTGCGATTAACTCTGCTCGGCGTCGGCGCGATGAATTCGCCCCGTTACCAACCGGCGGGCTTACAGGTCCAATTTGGCAGTAAACGTTTGATGATCGATGGTGGACCAGGCGCAGCTCCGAATGAAAAGCTCACCGCCTGGTTGGTTACAGATGAGCGAGGTGAGCTAATCCGCGAGATTCGTAAGCTTGCCCGACCAATGGGACTTGAGCCCTCAGTGGTCAGCTACTCCTCGCTTGGTCTCTCCATCAAACCTCACCCGGTTGTTCACACTTCGCACGATACCTACGGATACACAATCAAGGCTTGCGGCAAGAAGATTGTTTGGGCGCCGGAGTTTCTAAAGTTCCCGAAGTGGGCCAAAGCAGCGGAGCTAATGTTTGCGGAAGCGGCAGGGTGGAAGCGGCCCATCCTTTTTAGAGGAGGCGTGGGCGGTCATGCGTCAGTTGAACAAGTAGCAAAAGAGGCTGAGAAGAACCATGTGAAGCGGCTGGTCTATGCACACATCGGCCGCCCGACTATCAAGGCTATCGACTGTGGGTGGCAGCTGGCTTTCGGCGAACTTGGCACAGAGGGGGATGTTTTTATCATAAGTAGAAATGGCATTTTGAGCCGCGCTGCCATTCCAAAGCGGAAAGAAAGAGAAGGAGCACGTTCGGGGCGTTGACGCGAAGGAGCGACGCCAGTATGAACTGAAAGTGAAAGTGTGTAGTGATCGCCAAACTGGTGGTGTAGGACTGGGGTTGGCGATTGTTGCCCGGGCAGTGGCGTTACACGGCGGAGTACTGAGAGCGTTTAACGAACCTGGGGGCGGATTAAGCGTAACGATGCGGTTGCCTCTGCGAGCCGCCCCCGTAGAGATGGCGAAGGAATTCGGGGCGCCAGGGAACAACGAGAATACCGCCAGGACGAATGCAGATCTAGTAAAATGAGCAACCAGCCGGTTTTTTGAAATTCACATTTCTTAACAACTTTTTACGTGCGCGTAACACAGCTTCGGACGCATAGGCGTAGGCTGCAGGCACTTACCGAGGGTCCAAGCTGAGATTGTGATGAAATCCAAAAGAAGAAACTTCCTAAGAGGCTACAACCGGTTTCGGCTAATACTGACACTGGGTTTGGCGGTACTCCTGCCGGCAGCTGCGCTCGTATATGTCAATTTCAGTCAGTTGCGGGCCTTTGAGCGAGACAAGGTGCTGGAGGCTGCTATCCATCGCGATTTCCAGGAGATGCTGTTGATCACGGAGAAAAGGATTAACAAGAAGGCTTACACGATGACGGAAGAGGTGAGGGACCTTTTCCCCTCCCCTAACAGTGAAACGGGAGAAAAAGAAAAACAACTTAACCTCATCTTGTCGAAGAATTCCTGGTTGGCGCACGTGTTCCTCTTCGACGAAAAAGGTTTCGTGCTTCGTTCACAACCTCTACAGATGAGCGACAAGTACTTCCGTGAGGAGCATGACCGCATGGCCGAAGGCTACCGCGGCTGGTTCAGTATGGAAGGGAAGGATTTGGTGGGCGGTCTGCACAAGAAAAATCGGCCCATCATGTTCTATCAGGGCCAAACAAAACGGGTCGACGGCGAAGCTTACATAGTCACTGCCTTGTTCCTCTTGCCGCAACTCTCAAGTGATAGGGTTGTGCTGGGCGGAGCGACTTTTGATCCTTGTTATCTGAAACAAACGTTCTTTCCGGGCATGCTGGAGGAGTTAGTGAGCCAGAAGTTGACTGACCAGGGCGGAAACCGGCCGGCCATGGTGATCTATCCCGCGGACGTCGAGATGGGACACGAGATTAAGCCGATAGCTACCTCAGCTGGTTGGGGCGAAGGCAAGCCTGAGGTCTCGCGCAAACTCGACGATGTTTTCCGCGGGCTAGCCCTGGGAATTAAGTACCAGGGCACAAGCGTCGAGGCGCTGGGCAAGACCTGGGTTCATCGCAGTTTTCTCATCCTTGGGATCCTTTCGCTGATGATCGTCGGCGGCCTGGTGCTCACAAAACGGATCGTCGGCAGAGAGATTGCGCTGGCCCGCCTGAAGTCTGACTTCGTTTCGAACGTCTCGCACGAGTTGCGAACGCCACTGGCGCTGATCCGATTGTACGCTGAGACACTCGAGCTCGGGCGCATTACTACTCAGGAAAAGAAGCAGCAGTATTACCGCATCATTCGTAAAGAGAGTGAGCGGCTGACAGCGCTAATCAATAATATCCTAGACTTCTCACGCATCGAGGCGGGCCGCAAGGAATATGAATTCCGTGAGACTGACATCGGTGAACTGGTCCGCAACACGCTGGACTCTTATCGCTACCAGATTGAGCAACAAGGATTCGCATTTGAGGAGAAGATCGACGGGGACCTTCCGGCCGTGCCTGTCGACCGTGAAGCAATCGCGCGCGCGCTCGTTAACCTGGTAAACAACGCGCTCAAATATTCAAGTGACGAAAAATTTGTCGGAGTGAAACTATACCGAGAAAATGGCGTAGTGAAGCTGGAAGTCGCTGACCGTGGCATTGGCATAGCACGACGCGATCAGTCGAAGATTTTCGAGAAGTTCTATCGCGCCGGAGATCCGCTGGTGCACAACACAAAAGGAAGCGGCCTGGGTCTCTCGCTTGTTCGCCACATCACGGAGGCGCATGGTGGGGAAATAACGGTTGAAAGCACACCGGGAAAAGGCAGCAAGTTTACTCTGTCGTTGCCACTGGCCACGGCCACTCAGCCGCCGCCAAATAACCCAGCATAAGGGCCATCGAATCATGAGAAGAAAAATAGGAGTTAACGGTCTATCAAATGGCAGGGCGAGTGCAACCCGAGCAGACACCAGTACCTCGACAACACGGCACGTCGCCGAAGGTAATCAGGGCGGGAAAACGCGCATATTGATTGTGGAGGACGAACCTGCAATGGTGGAGGGTTTGCGCGACAACTTTGAATATGAAGGTTACGAAGTAATTAGCGCAGCCGATGGCGTGGCCGGCCTCGATCGAGCCCTGGCAGATGATCCGCATCTGGTCGTACTGGACGTGATGATGCCGCGGATGAGCGGTCTGGAAGTCTGCAAACAACTGAAAGCCAAGCGGCCCTCCTTGCCCATCATCATGCTGACCGCCCGCGGCCAGGAGATCGACAAGGTTGTAGGCCTGGAACTCGGCGCCGATGACTACGTCACTAAGCCCTTCTCCATACGTGAGTTAATGGCCCGCGTAAAAGCAGTGCTGCGACGCGTTTCACCGCAAGCCCCTGCACCCGACGTTTATCAGTTTAGCGACGTCGAGGTAAACATCCGCAGCAATGAAGTGCGGCGAGCCGGCACACCAGTAGAACTCTCTTCAAAAGAGTTTGCGCTGCTCGCTTACTTCGTATCGCATCCGGCCGAAACCCTCAGCCGCGACCGGCTGCTGGATGCGGTCTGGGGTTATGAAAACTATCCCAACACACGCACGGTTGACACCCACATCGTGCATTTGCGGCAGAAGCTGGAGCCGAATCCTGAGGAGCCGCGATTCATCGTTACGGTTCACGGAAGTGGTTACAAGTTCGTCGGATGAGGTTAACGAATTCATGAGTCAATCAGGATTGGGAACTCGCCGTGCGATCGATGTCCGAGTGACTTCGCCGCGACGCCGGGGTCTACGCAGCGAACGGAAGCTGGAGTTGGAGTCGAAGATTGCATGCCTGCAGAAAGAGTACGCTGAACTGCATACGGCAATCTTCGAAGCGGCGCAAATTCACCGGCGTCTTTGCGCCCCTCGCCTGGTTCGTGACGGCGCATTCGAGATTGCCAGCGAAATTTTCGCCGTGCGTCACTTGCCTGGAGACTTTTTCACCATCAACAAGACAAGCAGCGGAGTGATCCTGGCGCTGGGAGACATCTGCGGCAAAGGTCTGGCGGCCGGGATGTGGACTACGCACCTCGTCGGGTTGATCAATGCTCATGCAGCCGTGACTTCTGAACCGGAGTCGATCGTCTGGGGCGTCAACCGCGACACTTGCCGGATGGCCTCGGCGGTGCCGTTGGCCAGCCTGTTTCTCGCGAGGCTTGACTCAGTCAGTGGAACTCTCGACTACTGTAGCGCGGGCCATCCCCCTGCGCTGCTGTTACGCGCCAACGGCGAGCTCGAACTGCTATCTGAGGGTGGACTCTTACTCGGCGTCCTGGCTGCGGCCCCTTACAATCGAGGCCGCGTCGTGCTGCATCCTGGCGACATACTATTGGCTTATTCTGACGGCATCCTTGAGTCACTCAACAATGCACAGCAGGAATTCGGATATGCGCGGCTGGAGTCACAACTACGCCGCGCTCGAGCCGCCTCTGCCGAAGCGATGCTGTTCTCGATATTGGCTGCCGTTCAAGACTTTGCCGCCACCCGCCCGCTTGTAGACGACATGTCGCTAGTCATCCTCCATCGCCTAGCTTCGTCAGGCAGTCCATTGGCGCCAAGAATCCACTAACAAGCTGCCGCACGAGATACGGCCTCTGACTTCGCTTTCAACCTCAAACCCATCGTGTCGAACGTTTCTGAGAAGGATCACTTGGTCCTGCTGAGTAGCATTAGTGGGTCGTGCCTCAAACCAGCAGAAACAACAGATTCCCCAAACGCGCCCGGCTTTATAAAAGTTCGATCGGGCGATCCGCTCGTTAAGTCTCTCTCCGTCTCGACAAGAATTCATAATGTTTCAAGCAGTCTTTCGTGATGACTTGCAATCATGTGGTGTGGCTCAATCCGCGTCGTAATTTCTCAGTTACGACTTTACTTTCGTATTTCTCAATAAACTCTCGTTCACGTGCGACTCACCTCGTAAAGCCCACGCCAGCGAGCGCTTACATCATTTTCGAACGAACATGGTGTGGCCAAATCAGTTCTCTGTAGGTGGACAGGATTTGTGTCTGACCCAGGTGCCAACGGGTCGCACAGGCACTGGAACCTCGGCCTTCGTATCTTCAGGGTCATTCAACAAAACCTAGCACTTCAGAGGGATGATTCTCGAAATTTGGGAGCAAAACATGAAACACACAGCGCTTTTTTATTCCCCAGCATCAATTTTCAAACCTGCGCTAGTCATTGGCGCAATCGTTGTAGCCATGCTCATAGCGAGTGCTCACACCGGGCTCCGCGACCGCTCGAAAGGTGGTCCTTCATCCTTAGAAGCTTCAGCGACGGCTAATCCCCAAGACCCCGTTGTGCGCCTCGAAGCAGAAGTCATCATAATAGGACCAAATGGATTTGAGCCATCAGAGATCACGCGGCCTGCAGGACCAGTCATTATCGCCATTCACAACAGAACCGGTCTAGCTACGCTTGCCCTGCGACTTGAACTAATGACCGGAACACCGCAACTTCCGATAATTACCAATGTCCGCAACGTGGTATTGAGGCGTCAGAAGGCCGACTTGGATGAGGTAATCGAGCTACCTCCCGGCAACTACCGCATAGCTGAGGCTGATCATCCCGACTGGATTTTGCGGCTTAAACATCACGCCGCTCACAACGCGCTGAATTGCATTCGATTATTAGCAGATGTGCAGTAAGTAACCTAATCGAGGAAATCATGTCTAACATAAGACTCTTTGCTTATCCGATCCTTCGTTGTTTGGGTATGTTCTCGGTTGGGACTAGCCTATTTCTGTCCTTGCTCGTCAGCACTATTCTGCCACTCAGCTTAGCGCATATTCGCAGTTTGACGTTGCGGGCAACGTGATCAAAGCTATCGACCCACGCGGATATGCAACAGACTTTGCCTTCTTGGACTGTTTTGGCACTCCCAATGGGGAGGCCCAAACTAACCACTCCCACAAGCACGCGCCCGCCACCCATGCGATCCGCCAAAATCCCCCCAACCGGACGCATGAATGTCGCCAGCAGGACAAACCCTGCAGTCCGAGCCCCGGCGTCTGCGGGTGATAGCTGGAAGAGATCTTTGAGCAGAGTGGGCAGGTAAATTGAAAAGGCGACAAACCCACCGAACGTCAGGAAGTAAAAGAGCGAGAGAACCCACGCGAGGGGCGACCGACGCAATACTCCCAGACTCTCGCTCAACGTCTTGGGCTTAACACTGGAAACAGCGTCGTGCGCGAACAGATAAAATACAAGGCCCCAGACAAGACTGATCCCAGCGAAAATGTAAAAGACCGGACGCCATGACGACAGCCACAGGGCAAGCACCGGGGCGCCGAACACCGCCACTGACTGACCAATGTTGCCCATGCCGAAGATACCCAGAGCAGTGCCCTGCTGATCTTTAGTGAACCAGCGAGACGTAAAGCTCACTCCAATAGCGAAAGATGTTCCGGCCATACCGATGAAAACGCCAAGCCAGAGGAGTTGCGCATAACTCGTTGAGAGTCCAATGCCGATCGCTGGAACAGCCGAGAGTAGAAGCAGCAAGGTGAAGACTTTTCTTCCGCCGAACCGGTCGGCAAGCATGCCAGCAGGAAGCCTGCCGAGTGAACCAAGCAAAACCGGGATGGCAATCATCAGACTCTTTGATTTAGCTGAAAGGCCATACGCTTGTGCAAAGGTCGGAGCGAGCGCGGCGACCAAGCCCCACACGGCAAACGATACGGCGAAGGCTGTCGTAGATAGGAACAGCGCACGGGTGGCTCCTGGCTTAAGATCTTTCATTATCATGATTAGAAGTTGTTTTCCTTCTGCTACCTCACCAATAGTGCCTCATAGCGAGGCCAAGATAGTTGTGGCTATCGAGCAATCGTTGTGCCGCTATCAATGTACACCGACTTTGATGCCGGGCAGCTAGTGCGTTGAGGAAAGTGGAAGCTGGGTGAGTAATCTTCGCTGTTAGTTGCCTGCGCAGGCCCTAACAAAAAGATCGTGTTATATTCAGTTCATACGTAACGAATGACTAGGGAAACGCACAAGGCGGCCTCCTGGGGATTAGTGTTGACACTGATCGTCGGCGGTCTGATCGTTTTAGGTTCGCGCAATCTGGCCCATTTTGATGCTGCACTTGTCGGCTACACTTTTGCCGTGCTGTTTGCGACCTTTGGAATAACCTATCGTTATGCGATGTGGTTGCAACGACCTCCGACCGCGCTGTATTGGAAACGCGGCTGGCAGGTTTTCTTACGACCCCGCCATCTGGCGAGGAATATTGTTGAATGGCTCACCAGAGTCCCGAGCGAATTCGGTCTAAATCTTTTCATCCTTCAGCGCGGCAGGCTCCGTTGGGGCGCACACATGCTCATTATGTGGGGCTGCATTTTAGCTATCGCGATCACATTTCCGCTGGTCTTTGGCTGGATTCATTTCGAAACCTTGCCAGAGGATCTTCAATGGTATCGCGCCTTCGTGTTCGGCTTTCCCGCTTTTTCTTTTCCCATTCATTCCGTTTTCGGGTTTCTGGTATTTCATGGTCTGGTATGGTCTTCGATTCTCGTGACCCTCGGTGTAATGCTGGCGATGAGGCGACGCATGAGAGATCACGGCGCCGCCGCCTTGCAGCAGTTTGGAGAAGACTTTCTACCGCTGATTCTCCTGTTTGCGATCAGCGTCACAGGATTGATGTTGACTGCGAGTTACACTTGGATGAAAGGTTATGCTTATGACTTTCTTGCCATTCTCCATGCCATAACAGTGATCTTCACGCTGCTATGGTTGCCGTTCGGAAAATTCTTTCACATTTTCCAAAGACCAGCACAGTTGGGGGTCGGCTTCTACAAAGAGGTCGGTCAACGCGAGGAGCCCGCGAAGTGTCGCCGTTGTGGCGCCCCATTTACTTCGCGCATGCACATTGAGGATCTGATAAAAGTGGAACAACAACTCGGCTATCGCTACGAAATGAATGATGACACGGTCGAGCACTATCAATGGATTTGCCCACCTTGCCGTCGATCAATGTTCGCCCTGGCCCAGGGGAAACTCTGGGGAGGCGATACGGTCGTCGCGGTCGACGCAGTTAGCTTGATGCCCACACCGGCGCTCGGTAACCCAGGCCCGAACCAGGGGCCGCTTGGTGAAGAAGATCGAAGAAACTTTCATCCGTAGTAGCCGGACGCATATGGCGCAAAGTCCTGAAAACAGAATTCAATTCGTGGAACTTTTCGGTCCCCATCCGGCTTATGCAACTGGCGCACGCCTGGAGACTGGTATCGAGCCTGACAAGCTTGTGAAAACTCACTGCTGCTTTTGTGGCCAGCAGTGCGGCATTCAACTCAAAGTCAAAGACAATGAGGTGATCGGCTTCGAGCCCTGGGAGGACTTTCCTTTCAATCGGGGCATGCTCTGTCCAAAAGGTGTGAAGCGGTACTTGCAAGGTTCGCACCCCGACCGTCTCCTGCATGCATACCAAAACGATGCCGCTGTCGCCGGTGGATTTCGCGAAGTGGTTTATGACGAGGCGATCGAGCGGGTTGCAACTGAGATTCAGCGAATCCAGACAACTTACGGAAACGATGCGTTTGGCATTCTTACCGGCGCCAGCCTGACTACGGAAAAGGCCTATTTAATGGGCAAGTTTGCCCGCATGTGTTTGAAGACCGCAAACATCGATTACAACGGTCGGCTTTGCATGGTCAGCGCCGCTGCTGCCAACAAGAAAGCCTTCGGAATTGACCGCGCGGCTAATCCATGGGCCGACATACCTAAGGCCGAGATAGTCTGGATCAGCGGGAGCAACGTGGCTGACTGCTCGCCGATTACCACAAATTACGTCTGGCAAGCACGCGAATACGGCGCGAAAATCGTGGTCGTCGATCCGCGCATCACGCCGATTGCCCGCACCTGCGATCTCTTTCTGCCCATCAAACCGGGACGTGACATTGCTCTCTTCAACGGCATTCTTCACTTAATGATCGCCAATGATTGGCTGGACCACGACTTTATCAGCCGTCACACCGTGGGATTTGAAGCAGTCGCTGAGCATGTTCAAGACTGGAATCCAAAGAAGACTGCCGCAGTAACGGGCATCTCAGAGCGCGCGATCCGTCAAGCTGCCGAGTGGTGGGGAGTGGCCAAGTCCAGCTTCCTGCTGCATGCGCGTGGCCTCGAGCATCACAGCCATGGGGTGCAGAATTGTCTTGGCGCAATCAATATCGTGCTTGCTTCCGGTCGTATTGGGCGCGAAGGTTGTGGCTATGGCACCATCACTGGTCAGGGCAATGGGCAGGGAGGACGGGAGCACGGCCAAAAATGCGATCAACTTCCTGGCGCTCGAGACATCAGCAACCCGGAACATCGCGCTTATGTCGCCAAAGTCTGGGGAATCCATCCCGAGGAACTGCCGCAGGCAGGTGTCGACGCTTACGAAATCTTTCGCAAGATTGACCGTGGTGAAATCCGCGGACTGCTGAGCATCTGTTTCAATCCGAAAGTCTCACTTCCCGATAACAACTTCATTACCAGATGTCTAGAGAAACTCGAGTTCTACGTCGCCATCGATTTTTTTCTTAACGAGACAGCGGAACATGCGAATGTGGTGCTCCCCGGCTCTCTTCATGAAGAAGATGAAGGCGTGGTAACGCAAGTTGAAGGACGTGTGATCAAGATTAACAAGGCGATTGAACCGCCAGGGGATGCGAAGCAGGACTGGCGCATCATTCAGGACATCGCCAGAGCTCTGAAGCGGGAGCGGGGATTTACCTTCTCAAGCCCGCGCGAAATATTCGAGGAGTTGCGGCTGGCTTCAAAGGGCGGAATTGCCGACTATTCGGGCATAACTTATGAGAAGATTGAAAAACAATACGGTGTGTTTTGGCCCTGCCCGAGTGAAGACCATCCCGGCACGCCGCGTCTATTTGAGCCCGGATCGTGGAACCCCATCGCTAAAGGGACCGGGCCTTTCTATTTTCCCGATGGAAGGGCGCGCTTCAACCTTGCTGCTTACACGCCGCCAGCGGAAGACGTTGATGACGAGTACCCGCTAATGCTGACTACCGGCCGGGTTGTTAGCCATTTTCTTTCCGGCACCCAAACTCGACGGATTGGGCCACTCGTGGACCAATATCCTCAACCGATGGTTGAAATGCATCCGCAGCTTGCGGCCAGGATTGGTGTGGCGAGCGCTGAGATCGTTACCGTCGAATCGCGGCGCGGAGAAATAACTTTGCCGGCAATGGTCGTAACCACAATTCGGCCCGACACGGTTTTCATTCCCTATCATTGGGCGGGACGAAGCAGTGTAAATCAATTGACGATCTCGGCGCAGGATCCAATTTCGAAGATTCCCGAATATAAGGTCTGTGCAGTAAGAGTGAAGAAAGGGTAGGAGCAGGAACCATCTGACATTTGGCATTTGACATTTTTCATTTTTCATTGGATGTGCAGCTGGAACAAATTCTATTGGATGTGCAGCATCGCACAAGCGAAACCTTGATTGCTTGGCGCTCTTCATCATGCACTTTCAAATAATCGATACATCAGGACAATTTGTCAGTTTCTGGTCGAAGCAGATGAGCAAATGAAAAATGTCCAATGTCAAATGTCAAATGATTCGTCCTTCAGCCGAAAGCCTAAGTAACAATGGCCGTTCCGGAACAGAATCAATTCTTTGTTGACCCCAATCGCTGCATTGGTTGTCAGGCTTGTGTGCAGGCTTGCAGTGAGTGTGAGACGCACAAAGGTTATTCGATGATTCATGTAGACTTCGTCGATCGCGCGCATTCTGTCCAAACTGCGCCCATGGTTTGCATGCACTGTGATTCACCAACCTGCGCTGAAGTATGTCCCGCGGATGCTATTAAGAAAACCGACGATGGAGTGGTCCAAACAGCTCGAAAACCGCGTTGCATTGCCTGCAACAACTGCGTCCTTGCCTGCCCTTTTGGTGTACCCAAGATGAACACTGATTTCAAGCTGATGATGAAATGCGACATGTGCTATGACCGAACTTCAGAAGGTCTGAAGCCGATGTGCGCTACCGTCTGTCCGAGTCAGGCGCTCTTCTTTGGCACGACTGAACAGATCGAATTGCTCCGGCCTCGCTCGGTTGCAAGTAATCAGTTCCGGTTTGGCGCGCAGACCATCACCACGAAAGTACATATGATGCTACCGAAAACGAATAAGGCGGAGTACGTGGATGTTACCCAGGCGATGAGCGAACGTGCGCTCGGAAAAACGATTTCACTGAACATTTTGGACGGCATCTACAACGAGGAGCCGCAACAATGATTGTAGGTGAGCACGAACAGTTGACGTTTCCCGACGGCGAGCCGCTGGAAGAACAGCCGAAATGGCGTCAGGACTTTCCCACAGATTGGCCCCAGGACCACTATGTCGCCCGCCGTGACTTTACAAAGTTCATGGTCTTGATCAGTCTGGCATTTACCACCGGGCAGTTCTGGCTCGTGTTAAAGAATTATCTCCGCAAAAGAGAGGGTCAGCTTCCTCCACAGGAAATCGCCACAGTCGAGCAGGTTCCAATCGGGGGAGCACTCCCCTTCGCTTATCCGGAAGCGCACGATAGTTGTTTGCTACTGCGAACCGGAGAAAAAAGTTTCATTGCCTTCAGCCAGAAATGCACGCATCTATCGTGTGCCGTTCTGCCGCAACCAGACCAGGGACGATTCTATTGTCCCTGTCACGAGGGTTCTTTTGATTTGGCGACGGGAGAACCGCTTGCCGGCCCACCGCAGAGACCATTGCCAAGGATCAGTCTGGAGGTCCGCGGCGGAACTATCTACGCCCTGGGGGTAGAGCTTAGAACATGAAGAGACGGTTCACACGCGAACAGCGACTAACCATCATCTATGGCATTCTTTGCATCGTCCTGGTCATTGTGACACTGCAGTTGTGGCTGCTCATGGCCACGATGAACGCTTACCTGGGAGGCGATGAGTCGGTGATCTGGCCGGCAGCGCTCGCCAGTCTGGTTTGCCTTGGCCTGAATGCGGGCCTGCTCTGGTACGTTTTCAAGTTGGAGCGACGGCATTGATCTCCGGATACGCTCTATCACGCATTGAGTAATTCTTCGCAGTCTCCCCGCTGATATTCCGCAGCCGCCTTCCGGGTCAGTGCCAGCAAAACGACATTTTGCCCGCTGGCACGGACGTTGCTCTGGTGAGACAAGGGGATTGGTACGTCCATACGTCCAAACCAATTGAACCAAAGAAAAATTGGAGGCCTTAATGATACTTAGTTCAACGAAGACGGTGCGGGAAATTGCTCTGGAAGTGCCACAGGCAACCAGAGTTTTCGAGAAACTTAAAATTGACTACTGCTGTGGCGGTGATAAACCTTTAGCAGAAGCCTGCGCGAGCGCAGGGGTGAAGGTCGAAAATCTAGAGCGACTACTGGAAGAGGCTGGCCAGGTCGACGTTCAGAGCGATGGTTCTACGGATTTTCAGAAAGCAAGGTTGAGCGAGCTTGTCGTTCACATCCTCGACAAGCATCACGTCTATACGAAAGAAGAGATGGCCCGACTTGAAGGTCTGATTGCCAAGGTAATCGCAGCGCATGGCAACAACCATCCGGAATTGCATGACATTGGCAAGCTCTTTCAACAACTCTGCGCGGAGCTGAAACCCCACATGTTCAAGGAAGAACAAATTCTCTTTCCTTACATCATAGAAATGGAAAGATCAGCTCTCCACAATCGACCGGCGCCCTTCGCCCCTTTCGGCACAGTCAACAATCCCGTGCGCTTGATGATGATGGAACATGATACCGCTGGAGATCTCTTGCGCGAGTTGCGAGCGCGAAGCTCGAATTACATGGTGCCCCCGGATGCTTGCATCAGTTACCAGACCCTTTATCAGGCACTCGAAGCATTTGAACAGGATCTACATCAGCACATCCATCTCGAAAACAACATACTCTTTCCGCGAGCAATCGAGCTAGAGGAGAGCCGTTAATGCCCATTGCCATTGGACAGAAATTGGAGAGCGATTTTCGTAATCCGTTGGGTCTGCTCAGCGACTGCCACCGGCGCATTGAACGTTTTCTCGAGGCGCTGATCTTGATATCGGAACAAGGCGGCGGAAATGAGTTGAACAGAGAACAGAGCGAGCAGTTCGAAGTTTGTCTTCGCTACTTTCGCGAGGCCGCGCCCAAACACACGCTCGACGAAGAGGAATCGCTCTTTCCCCGGCTACGTCTGCGCAAGGACCAGCAGAGCGCAAATGCCTTCGCGCTATTGGATAGTTTGCATGCCGATCATACCGAGGCGGAGATAAGTCACCGAAAGGTGGATGAACTCGGACTCGCGTGGCTGGCAGATGGACGACTGTCCCCCGAGAACACGCAGGTTCTCATTGGCCTGCTGAAGGATCTGCGAACCACCTACGACAAGCACATTGCGGTTGAAGATAAGGAGCTATTTCCGCTCGCGGAGAAAATTCTCGGCAGATCTGAATTGGAAGCTGTCGCCCGCGAGATGGCCGGCAGGCGCAACCTGAACATGTGAGCTAAGAGCCGAGCATCGAACCGTAAGAACAGACGGGAGTGAAGTTCCAGTAGCGGAGAGAGCACTGCAAGATGGCTCGCCAGAAATCTTGCTCAAACTTTTTCCAGTGACGGCTAGTGCTGATATCCAAGCGCGTTTCAACGAAGCCCTGGCCAAAAAGGGATTCAATAAGAACGTATTGCACGTTAGTAAATCCGAAATAGACCACCCGGTCTTCATCGAAATACTGCTGAATAAATGCTCTCTTGTTCGCTTCAAGTTTCGCTTCTGGGTCCGGCTGTCCGAGAGCACCAGACGTTATCGTCTGCACGTCGTGCGCGAAGCCGAAAAACCCCACGTAGCGCGAGTATGATACGGGATTGAGAATGCCAAATCGCAAGACGAAGTAGCCCGTCTCCTGGAACTCTGGTTCGATAAAGAAGGCCGCCGAGACGGCACTGCGCCGCGCGCCTACGCACTTAGTGTCTTCTGGCGGGCAGGAGGTGATTTCGTTCGTCCAGTAATCCCAGCCGCCAACATCAGGTTCCCGATTCAGCAAGTCGACATACTGCATGCGCACGAAGTAACGAGCGTCGTCAATCGGATTTGCAGGGCGTGCCACAGTATCTCTGTCCAGCACCGTGACAGTCGTCTCCCGGTGGCCACCAATGAACGTCGCAATCGTCTTTGCTCTATTTGTCATAGCCAGAGCAAGTGCTCACGATCTCTTTCTGAAACTCGATTCCTACTTCCTGTCGCCAAATGCCAAAGCCACCGTAAGATTGATGAACGGAACATTTCAGGGCAGCGAGGGCGTCGTTTCACGCGAGCGGCTTGCCAATTTGACAATTCATGGCGGGGGATTACAAGCAAGCGGCGTCGAAGCCGTAGCCTGGCGTGATGAAGAGAAAACCGCGCTTATGGATATTCAGACCAGCGGGGCGGGAACGTATCTAGTCGGGATTTCTACGAAGCCGCGAGAGATAGATCTTAAAGCCGCAGAATTCAATGATTACCTTCAACACGACGGCATTCCAGATACTCTAGCCGAACGCCGTAAGCATAGGGAGCTAAGTAAGGACGTCCGCGAGCGCTACTCAAAACACGTGCGTGCCGTGTTTCAGGTCGGGGAAGTTCTTTCGGAGGACTACAAGACGCCGCTTCACTATCCAGTCGAAATCATCCCGCAGCAGAACCCTTATGCTTTGAGAGTAGGGCAGCGGTTGACGGTCATCTGTACGCTTGAAGGTAAGGCGATAGCGAATCAGTTTGTGATGGCCGGCTGGGAATCACCAAACGGCAGGACGGGATCACTTACGACGCGCACTGATGCTGGTGGCATGGCAACGATCAAACTTGGCGGCGCAGGCAAGTGGTATGTAAAAATGATTCACATGACGCCCCTTTCCGACCCCAAGTTGAATTACGAATCGAAGTGGGCAAGTCTGACCTTCGAGATCAGAAACTAAGCCTTGATGAGGTACACTCAATTCATTTAGCTTGACTCCTCACGATGTTCACTTTATCCAATGCGGCACGCAACCCGCGAGCTAGCTTCTCTGCTTCATCGTTGGCCCAGAAATGCATGAAGAAGAGGCGTGGGTTTTCTGTCAGCATGTGGCTGTGTAGCGCTGTTATCTCGATTCCACTAGCGCGCAACGTCTTAATGACAGGATTTACTTCATTTCCGATGAGCACGAAGTCTCCGGTGATAGCAGCCTTGCCCTCGCCCGTTGGCTGAAAGTTAATTGCCGTGGCCACGCCCATAGCGGGAGGCACTTCCATGCCATTGTCGCTAATGGCTTCGGCCCGCGGCACACCAAACTGATAGACGCCGCTGTTTACCTTACCGTTTTGTCCCATAATTTGATCAACCTGCTTCGTATCAATGCCGATGTCCTGAGTCCGATTGCTTGCAGGGGATGTGACAAACGGTGTTTTAGTTAACGCAAGAGCATCGTGTATTGCTTTCGCTATCTTGACTGCGTCGCCCGTTACGTGAATATGCATGTACAGTACGCGTGGAGACTCATGCAGCACGTGATTGTGTAGGGCCGTCACCTCCACATTGCTCTCTTGCAGCTTGCTCATTACCGGTGTCACTTCATCTTCGGTGAGCACCAGATCACCCATCACCATCGTCGACTCGCCTGATTTTTTAAATGCCACCCACGATCCTAATGCGAGTGCAGGCTTGAGTTCGACGGCTCCCACTGTCACTTTCAAATCGGTGCGAGGCAAGCTGATCTTATAGACATCACCAGGTTGCATTGAGCCAGCTTTGCCGAGTGCTTGCTCGACTGCTTTCCAATCTGTTCCTTCGGCCTGTCGCATCCCATTTGACTGTCCCTGGATTTGCTGCGCCGAGCAGGCAATAAGTACGAAGATTGTCACCAGCGCAGAGATTCTGGCTGTCAAAATAAATGGCTTGAGCCCGCACCTGACTGTGCGCGGCAGTCTGTTTCTCTTTCTCACGGGCACTTCCTCTCTAGTTTCTTGCCGGCTTACCCATTCAGGGGTTTTCCTTTAATGCTGGCGCATTGAAGCGGTTTTATCAAGAGTTATCAGGTAGACCACGCGACAGGGATGTCCTCGAAAGCACTCGAATGAGTCTCGAATCGATCGCCTTCTGAGAATGGCGATTCCAGATGTTGAAGTGTGCCACGTGAGTTGTCGGATTATTGCACTCGAAAATAATAAGTTAGCACTTGCTCCCCAAAATCTTCAGCTGGAGTCAGCTTGATCTGATACTCACCGCTCTTCAGCAAACGCGCAGAAACATCCAGATACACCTTGAAACCATCAGTGTCATCCGTCTTGAGCGATTGGCCGTTAAAGACATATTGACCGTCGCTGGTAAGTAGATCGGCGCGTAAGGTTCCGGCCTGAATCGGTTTGACACTGAGAGTCAGGCGCACGATGTCCTGCTCGGAGCTGGGGAGATTAATGAGCGGCGACTGTCGGCTCTCCAACGAGCTCGCGGGAGAAAGAACAATAATAACGGCGGGTTCAACCTTCGCCGGCGGTTCTGGCGGTTCAGACGGCATCGGCGGCGAAGAGGTTTCATGGTGACTCAGTATCGGCGATGCATGGTGAGCAGCCCGAGGTGATGCCACTGGCGTGGGTGTGGCCGCGGGCGGACGCCGGGCGATGAATTTTCTCATGATGCCCGATCCTCTTAGTGCCATCCAAAGAGTTCCAATCAACAGAAGCAATATCACGACGCCAAAGGCAAATCGTCGCGCCGGCTGAGTGAACGCGAAAAGATCGCGCACTCTCTCAGTAATCCTTGTCTTCTCTCCGAACGGTACAGCCGCTGTCACTGAAGCGAAGCGATCGCGCAACGCCTTTGATACTCTTAGCTTCCGTTCGCGATCGGTACTCAACAGGAATTTCTGTTCAAAGAGGGTTTTTTCAGGGAGAGCCAGGCGGTTGAAAGCATAATCGTCTGCCAACTCGTATTCCGCCAAACGAACCCGCGTTTCCAGGCCATCGTCCTCAAATAATCGCTTTTCGAACTTCGATAGCTCCGCAGCGCTGAACTGCCCGAGAAGAAAGCGGCGGATCGCATCATCAGTGAACTCTGATGAACTCTCCCTACTGAATTGTTCTGAATTGCCAGCCATCATCCATTTAGTTTAGCCCTGACCCGGACGGTTGCTCGCTTGAACAGCTTGAAAGCTACTGCAAAATCTCAAGACAGGGCTCAATACAACTCTGTAGCTTCTCCCTTATTCGCAGCACCCGCAATCTCAGCGTCTTGAGACTGATGCCAAACTCTCCTGCCATTTGTTTACGCAAATCGACCTTCGCCCGCTTGTTCTCAGCATAATATCGCTCGATCATTTGCCGTGAATTTGGCGCCAGCTTGTCGAGACACTTCTCCAAACAGCGATGAGTCTTCTCTTTTGTCTCGACGTCCTCATCAACAATAGACAGACCAGGTTTCACAGGTCGTTTCAAGTATTCATGATGTACGTTGTTCATAACGCCCAGGAAGTAGATGGCCTTGTCTCCTTTATAACTCGCTTGAATGTCAGCTACGCGTCGCGCGACACGATCGATCGTTTCGTCAGCCAAATCTTCCGGGAACACGCAACCTCGAGACGCGAGAATCGCTATTATTCGCCAACGAATCCTTTCGTAAATCAAGCCCGCACGCTCAGGATCTTCGTCGAGCCAGCGCAGCAGCCGCTCAAAGTCCTCTTGCTTCAGTTCGTAAAACTTCCTCGCGCGCGACATATCAATCAGCCCAGTATTAGGGCAGGGCCCTCTTCGTAACGTCGGAGATTGCGACCGTCTTTTCTTCAGTCTGCCCCTCCAGTTTGACCGCGACTTTGCCCAACTTCTCGTCTACTTTGACCACGGTCGCGTCCGCGGACGAGCCGTTGATCACGACTTTCACCTTGTCCCCAGCCTTGAATTGTTGCTGGAGGGATACGCTTGGCTCGGGTGTCGAAGGGGCCGGCGTTGGTGAGGTTTGGGTGCTTGGCGTTGTCTTTGCCTGGCTGTTCGCGTTGGAATTATTGTCTGTCACGCTTGAATCGCATGCTGCCATGGTCAAGGACAAGAACAGCACAGCGAGAATCGTTCTGCTCATGATTGTGTCTCCTTCTGCAAACGAAGTTCTTCTGCCTGGCTCTTCGCATCTATTGAAAAGCCTTCCTTCGCTAGTAAATGGTAATAAGGCGCAAAACATTTCAGACTCAAAAGTAAATTTCTCCGCCAATACTCGCCCTGGAAATAAGCGAGGGCCGACACGGCGCCGGAGGGTGGGTGGGGATCCCTCTATCAATAGGGTTCCGAAGATGTATGCGCCGCAGACGCTGGCGTAATGGAGGAAACCTTGCCAGGGGATTGCCGGCTTAAACACGTCGCGCCAGAAGTCCATGTCAGTGGTGAAGAAGTAGGGCCGTAAGTGCTCAAAAAACTCCACGCGACCAATAATGTAAGAGCCGAGATATAGAGCCAGCGTTGCGATTGTAGCCGTTGTCGGATTCTCGCAAAGGACTGAGAAGAGCATGGCGATAGCAGCAATCACCAATAGGGCCCACGTCCCTGACAGACTGGCGTAAGCGAAACGCCAAAGTGCCTCGTCGCGCATCAGTTTGCCCGGCTCTTCCACGAGATTGAGCGCGCCGGGATACAAGTTCAGGTCACCCCAACCAACGAGACACAAGCCCACCAATAAATTCAGTCCAATAAAAAAAGCTACCAACAAGTATGTGTAGAAAGCCACTACAAGAAACTTCGCGAAAAAGAGCGAGACCCGCGACACGGGTCGCACGCAGATCATTCGCAACGTACCAGCGTGCCGTTCGCCCGCAATTTGCGCGCCTGCAATCATCGCCACAAAGATGGGAATTAGCAGACTAAAGGAAAACACCACTGAATAGAGCGCAAAGGTGAGCCCGTTGAAATAACTCTTCGACTCGTATGTGTATCTGAACTGTGCCGTGACCTGTTGGCCGGCCTTGCGCACCGCATAGGAGTGGAAGCCCCAGAGCATCAATGCGATGAATGTCGTTAGCGCGAGGAAGGAGAAGGGGAAACTCCAGGAGTGGACCAATTTGAGGAATTCTAGTCTTAGTTGTGTAACCACTCTTCTCGTCCTACTACTTCGAAGTTCGAAGCAGTTTGGACATTAACTGACATGAACCCGGACGATAACTGTGTAACGACTTGGATAGATCTCGGATAGCCACAATGATGCCTGTGGCTATCCACAAATCAGCGCTGCAAAGGGGAAGAATGTCTTTTCAACTCCGGTGGGCTGCGGGTTGGCGTTGAGTCTTAGATGTTGTTATTGATTTTTGCCGTGAAACTCTTCAAAGCTTGAGCGTAGCCGGAGCCGGCGACTTCAAAGAGATCGTTATGTCCGGCGTGCTTCACCCAGTATGAGAGCTTCGGATCGTTTGCCTGCTGAAAGAGCCTTTCTCCGTGCCAGAAGGGAATCACTGTGTCATTTGTGCCATGGATAACCAGAACCGGACAATGCACGTCTTTGATCTTTGAGATGCTTCTGAATCTGTCCCAGGGGAACAAAGGAATGCTAGTGACGACGCGAAACGCACTTACGAACGAACTCTCGATTACTAAACCAGCCAAGGGCTTTCGTTTAGCTAAGTCGATTGCTACCGCCCCACCCAAAGAGCGGCCCAGGGCAATGATCTGGTCCGCAGGAACTTTCACGTGCAGGGTAAGATATTCATAAGCTGCGTCAATGTCCCTGTACGTGCCCTCTTCCGAAGGCTGACCAGAACTGGTGCCATAACCTCTGTAATCGAAAGCAAATATCGAGAACCCCATTTCTTGAAGCCTTTCAAAGATGGGTAACAAGAGGCCGATGTCCTCAGCGTTACCGTGGCTATAGAGAATCGTATATCGCGAATTCGGATTTTTGAGGTAAATGGCTGATATTCGCTCTCGGTTTGACACCAGTTTAATGATCGCGCCGGTGTCTTGATAGGAAGGGGACGGCGGTTGAAAAGCAATGCGATTGAAGAAGAAGTACGCGTAGGCCCACGAACCGACATAAACAAGTAAGGGAATGATAATTAGAGATCGTAGCAATAGCTTAATAGTGATATCACCGAATAAGAATGGTTTGAGAGCTCGATTATTCAACTTAATCGCGCTGTTACTCAGACGCATGAATTTCGATATTTTCTCAGTCTATCTCCTCCCACTGACCTGTTGCCGCTGAGCGGAATACGGCATCGATCACAGCCATGTTATTGATCGAATCCTCTAATGGGATCCCCTGTTCCTTATTCTCTAGCACAGCCTTCGAAAAGAGGTCTCCCTGGATTGTATATTGATCACACACGGGAAACTCGATCGTTTCCGCGCTCGTGCCAAAGAGACTCGATCCGTCATCGACAATAATCGTTGTGGGCCGATCATTGGGCGCATTGAACGGAATTGGCAACTCAATTCTTCCCTTCGTGCCAAAGAAGGTCATGCGCTGATAAGGCGCCAGTTGCGTGCTACAAGTGAAAGTCGATTGACCCGACGGAAATTCGAGTATTGCCGTAGTCAACTGATCAATGCCCAGCTCCTTGTCGCGCTCGATCAGGCCAAGCACTCGCGTTGGTTCCACTCCAAAAATAAATCGCGACATAGTGATGGGATAACAGCCAATGTCAAACAACGCACCGCCGCCCATTTCGGGCTTGTTGCGAATATTCCCCGGATCCGCATTGTAGTAACTGAAAAAACCATTGATTGTTTTGAGCTGGCCAATTCGATCCCCTCGAATCAGATCACGCGTTGCCAACCACTGCGGGTGTGTGCGCACCATGAATGCCTCTTGTATCCGCACTTTCGTGCGATCCCTGACTTCAAGAAGACTTCTTGCTTCAATTGCATTGAGTGCGATCGGCTTTTCGCAAAGGACATGCTTGCGGGCTTCGGCTGCCTTGATCGTCCAGGGTACATGCAGATGATTGGGCAAAGGATTGTAAATAGCCTCGATTTGACTGTCGGCTAACAACTCCGCGTAACTTCCGTAGGCTTTGGGTACTCCAAGCCCTTTTGCAACCTCCTGCGCTCGGGAGAGGTCCCTCGAAGCTATCGCTGAAACTTCAGACCACTGGCCTCGCTGCATCGCCGGTATCACTCTTGCGACGCCGATATGCGCAGTGCTGAGAATTCCCCAACGTAATTTTGTGTCCATATTTCCACTTGTTTCTCGACGGCTCCGCAGATTATTTGACGGGCCTTCTTCTCGGTTGGTCTAAACAGAGAAGATGATCAGACTCAGAAAAAGCCAACTATCGAGCGAATTCTCAGCCAGCCCTCGAAACGCTTCAAGAGACATTAGGACCCTGGAACGGTATCCAATTACAACGTCCTTTCCCGGAAACAGATTGAAGTGATTTGTCAGAAAACAACCCATCTGATAAAAGGTGCGCATGCCGAAACAGGCCACACACTCAGTTGTTTTGATGTTTACGGCTGCTATTCTCTCTTATCTGTCAAATGGGGCGAGAGGCAAATCCAGGAACACACGTGCGGCAGCAAGATCCCACTACCAAGAATGTCGACATTAGAACTTCAAAAAACTTGTGCAAAAAACAAAGGAGTTATGGTCTTTGTAATCCAGAAGTAATTCGGTTAGCGGCCGCTACGAGATAACCAACATGAAGAAAATATTTCAACTACTCGTCCTTCTGGCCGCTGTGCTGGCTAGCCATAGCGCGATCTCTGCTCAACAAACTCGGAGAATTCATCGCGTTGCGGATTCCGTCAGAGTTAAAGCACTTCCTTTCCCCCTCCAGCAGCTGGTGGAACTGTACGCCCGCACCGGCAATAAAAAGTACCTCAATCTATCTCAGCGCTTTTATCACAAGGCTGTGATGAAGCCGCTTGCCGAAGGTCGCGGTAAGATCATTGAGGGGTTGCATGCGAACATGCAGATTCCGAAGGTCATCGGAGCGGCCCGTTTTTATGAACTGGTTGGACGGCCAAGTGAGAAGAAGGTGGCAGAAGTTTTCCGGGATGAAGTCGTTCATCACCATACCTACGTAAACGGTGGCAAATAGTGACCGGGAACACTTTGGAACCCGAGATCATTTAGCGGAGCGCATGAGCGGATCGATGACCGAGACCTGCAACACGTACAACATGCTAAAGTTTACACGCCACTTGTTCTCGTGGGCGCCAAAGGCTGAGTACTTTGATTACTACGAGCGTGCCCTAATCAACCAGATCCTCACCAGCATCGACCCAAGAACAGGACAAACTACCTATAAGCTCGGTCTCTATGGCGGTTACTTTCAGCCGTTCTGCACTCTGAAAGACTCGTTCTGGTGCTGCACAGGAACTGGATTTGAAAACCATGTAAAGTATAACGACTCCATCTACTTTCACGATGAGCGCGATGTGTATGTCAATCTCTTCATCCCTTCTGTCCTGCGCTGGAAAGAAAAGGGGTTTGTGCTCCGGCAGGAGACCAGGTTCCCGGATGATGACCGCGTCACCCTCGTGCTGAGCAATGTAAGGCCTGCTCGCATGGCTTTGAGAATTCGTTATCCGTTCTGGGCGGAAAATTGCGTGCGAGTCAGAGTCAACGGCAGAAACCTCGAGCATCATGGCAAACCGGGCAGCTACATTGTCATCGAGCGGAAGTGGAAAAGCGGTGACAAGTGGACATTCAGCTCCCGTTTACGTTGCGCATGGAGAGAACACCTGACAATCCAGATCGCATAGCGCTCCTTTACGGCCCTGTAGTGCTGGCGGGTGAACTCGGCTGGGAGAGTTGGCCTGACGAAGGCCCTTACGGCCGAGAGGGTAGCGATGGATGGAAGTTACCCCTACCGAAGGTGCCGGTGCTGGTGGGAATTGGCCGGCCGCTAAGTGATTGGATTAAACCTGTCGCGTTAGAAGCTTTGAAGTTCCGGACAGTCGGTGCAGGCCGTCCCGAAGATGTAACGCTCGTTCCGCTTTTCCGTTCGCAGCACCAGAGTTTCACGGTCTATTGGGATGGGTTGACGAGCGCCGAGACACAGTAGATCGCAGTAAGCTAAGCATAAATCCCGTGGCGTGCTCGAGTGTTTATGTTGTGGATGAGAGGGTGAGATTCTATGACTGAAAAAAAGGAAATGGCAAAGCAAACGGCACTGCTAGTCGTGATGTTGGCTTTGGTAGTTGCTTCTCTGGCCGTCATAAGAGCGGCAGGGCAAGAGGAATCCAAAAAAGACGATAAGGCAGCGGCTGAACAATGGGAGTATCTGGCGGTAGCCGGTCCAAGCACGACGAATCTTACGGCAACCGGTAATCCGCGCATGCGAAAGGAACCGTCATCGGCATTCGGGCGCGAGGCATTTGTACTGGAGCAACATCTGGACAAGCTGGGAGCGAATGGCTGGGAGCTAATTGCAGTGGCAGGGCCTCCCACAGATCCGGCGTATTATTTTAAGCGCAGAAAGTAACCACAGTTAAGCAGGAACAGCAAAGAGCAAAGGGCCAAGCGCAAAGAACTAAGGAGCCAAATTTCGAATTTCGCAATCCGAAATCCGCAATCACTCTTTGCCCTTTGCTCTTTGCCCCTTGCTCGTCGCGGCCTTACTCCAGAACGTAAATATTCTTCTTCCGGCAAATCTCTTTCAGGATCTTCGGCCAGACCGACACGCTGACCTCACCCAGGTGCGCTTTGCGCAGTAACAGCATTACAGTGCGCGACTGGCCAATGCCGCCACCGATACTCAGCGGAAGCTCGTTGTTGATGATTGCCTGGTGATATGGCAGCTTTAGGAAATCCAGTTGATTTGTGAGTTCCAGTTGCTTCTTGAGCGTGGTTGCATTGACGCGAATACCCATGGAACTCAATTCGTGGCGACGCCGGGTCACCGGATTCCAAACCAGTAAGTCACCATTCAGCCCATGCATTGAACTGCCGTTCTGCGTGACAGTTTCTGTGACCCAGTCGTCATAATCGGCGGCCCTCAATTCGTGCGGGTAACCGTCCTTCAATGTCCAGCCGATGCCATAGATAAACACGGCCGGATATTCCTGAAGTATTGCCGTCTCGCGCGCTTTGCGCGACAGCTTCGGATATCTTTCGAGTATCTCTTCGGCATGCAAAAACGTGAGCTTCTCAGGCAGAGGTGGGTACTTATCGGTCTTCAGTTGCGGGAACAGCCCGTCGATGTAAGTTTCCGCGCCTTTGATAACTCTCCAGATCGACTCTACGGTCTCTCGCAGGTAATCGAGGTTGCGCTGCTGGTCCGTAATCACTTTTTCCCAATCCCATTGATCCACATACGCGCTGTGATCGTGATCGAGGAAATAGTCTTTGCGCACGGCTCGCATATCCGTGATCAAGCCCTCCCCAAGCCGCATGCCAAACTGCTTTAGCGCAACGCGTTTCCATTTCGTTGCCGCCTGGACCACCTGAGCATCGACCGGGTGACGATCGTGATCGTTTGAGATGTGAAATTGAATCGGCGTGCGCGAACCATCGCGATCCAGGTAATCGTTCACGCCGCTCTCAACATCCACAATCAATGGAACTTCGACGCGCATGAGTTTCAGCTCACGACAAAGATTGTCTTCGATATAACGCTTGACAATCGTGATTGCCTCCTGCGTGCGCTTGGGATCGAGCAGAGCGCTATATTCGTCCGGCAGGATCTTCGCTAACTCTTCGTAATTCCCGATTCCGGGGCCGGCGAGGTCCGCCTTCTTGTCAGGTAATGTCATCGTGCTCATCATTCACCTCTCGGATTACAGTCGAAATCAAAGTCTCAGGCGCCCACAAAGATCGCAACAGCCGTGCCGGGCGGAATACTCAGGTAAGTGAGTTCGGGAAAGACACTGATGTGTAAGCTTCCACGCCTTTTGCGCAAAAACTCCCATTATCAGAAGGATCCCGTGATTAGTCACTTACCAGCGCCCTGCGACTTCACACCCGCAGGCTCCGCCGAGGGTTCCGCGTAGACGCGGGCGGGCATCCACGGACGCACGCTCGTTCCACCACTGATCATTCCCTGCATCGCTGGATTGAAGAACGCATATGGATGTCCCAGCTCCGGGGCGCTTGCCTGATCAAGCCGTTCGCGTAACTCAGCAGGAATATCAAACTCGATGAAACGCAAGTTCTCCTCAAGCTGCGCCTTCTTCGAAGCACCTATAATCAACGATGTGATTCCAGGTTGAGTCGCGACCCAATTTAGCGCTATTTGCGCCGCTGGCTTATCGAGTTGCTTTGCGACCTCGAGAAGAAGGGCGAGAATCTGCCAATTATGTTCCGTGAATCTTTGAAAATTCGGATTAGGAATCCCCTTAGTGATCTCCAGCCGGCCCTCACCTTTTCCTGTGTTTCCTTGCTGTTGATACTTGCCAGTTAGAAAGCCACCTGCCAGCGGACTCCAGGGACAGATGCCAAGTCCAAGCTCCTGCGCCGCTGGTATGTGTTCCCGTTCGATGTTGCGTTCAACTAATGAATATTCAAGCTGAACCGCAATCAAGCGCTCCTTGCCTTCCTTCTCCGCCAATGCCTGCGCGCGCGCGACATACCACGCCGGAGTATCGGAAAAACCGTAATGGCGAATGTTGCCGGCACGCTCAAGATCGTCAAGGGTGGCGACAACTTCCTCGACCGGTGTGATAGTGTCCCAGGCATGCAGCCAATAAAGGTCTATGTAATCGGTTTGCAGTCGTTTGAGTGAATCTTCCATTGCCCGGTAAATATTCTTGCGGCCGTTGCCGCCGGCGTTCGGATTCCCGGGCTGGAGATTAAAGGTGAACTTCGTGGCTAGCACAACGCGATCACGTAAACCGCGCTCCTTGATAAACTTTCCCAGCAACTCCTCGCTTTTGCCCTCGGTATAGGCATCGGCTGTGTCGATGAAGTTTCCACCCCCATCGAGGTAGTGATCAAAAACAGCACGAGCGACCTCTTCCTCCGAGCCCCAACCCCAATCATTGCCAAACGTCATGGTGCCGAGGCAAACCGGGCTCACTCTTAACCCCGAGCGTCCCAGCGTGACATACTCAGTCAAATTCTTGCTCATCACAATTCTCCTTCCCTTATTCGACTCTGAATTTCACGAATCGGAGAGTTTAAACATGTCAACCATGTCCCGTCCAGTTTCTCTCCAAAAACGAAGAACAAAGGCGCACACTTCTGTCGCTGCCGTGGCGGTGACCCGCAGGTGACATAACGGATTTTCGGTTGTGCACTTACATTATCCTTGTCTTTGGTAGGCGACAAGTTGCACAATCCGAACACTTCAAAACTTGGCTCCGATACCAATGAGACCAATTGTTTTCATTCTCCTGACCAATGCGCTTGCCTGTTCCGCGCTCATCGCCCAAGAGGTAATGACACCCGCGTCACAGAAACAGAAGCAAATACTCTGCGACTTTCGAGTCATGCGAACAAGTGCGCCGCCTAAGATTCCATTAAGAACTCAGAGAACCGTTTTGTCGAAGGTCTTTCGGAAATATCTGACTGACGAAGGTAGATGCAATCCTCAGTTCGACGCGAGAAGTGACACGGACCCTTTGAGGGCAGCTCGCAATGCCGGTCAAATAGTGCCGGCGATCGTTGACATGGCCCCAGGGAACTTTACAGCATCCGGAAAGGCCGAGACCGCCTACGTTATTTCCGTTAGCGAGTGTAACGCCTCTCACGCCGACAACTTCGGCACCAAACGAGTTGCCATCTTCTCGGGCCAACAACTCATTGCCAATGTGGATGTGGATTTCAGGAGCAGTATCGTACGCAAGACGGATCTCAATGCCGATGGAATCGATGAACTTTTAATGACGACCGGCGACATGAATCAGGGCATTATAGTAGAAACGGCAGCGCTGCTTGATTTCCGTAACGGACGGCTCCGAGTGATCGAAGATTTTGGCACGGTCTCAGAGGATTCGTGTGCTTCAGGGATACCGGGTAGTTCCTCAAAAGCTTCGGTTATCTCCATCTCCGATGCGACGCCTGGTAAGATGCCGAGGCTGCGCATGGACAACTATGAGGCTGGTTGCCGCAAGACTAAACGATGGCGCTTCCTCTCAGCCGGAAAGATGCCTGACTAAGTCGACTCGTAATCATCCACAGATTCCGCAGATTTCTCAGAAAGAGAAGATCCAAAAAGGAATTTAGGGGAGCGAAGCATCCACAGATTCCTCAGCTTTCACTGAAATCAAATAGAAGGAGATAAAAAGACGAAATGGAGGCTCTCCTTTCCTGGATTCTGTTCTTTACAAGAGCTGCGGAATCACGGAAACAAAATAGGGAGAGGAGATAGGGGAAGCTAGATTCGGCTGACAAATAGGAATGTTTCGTTTCTTTATCTCCTTCTATTTGATTTCTGTGAAATCTGCGGAATCTGTGGATGAATAGACTATCGCCCTTCGGCTGCTCGTTTCAGGCCTTCAATGTCGAGCTTCTTCATCTGCAACATGGCCTTCATGACTCTTTGAGATTTCCCGGTTTCGCTGCCCTGAAGCAGTTCTAACAAGATATCCGGCACAATCTGCCACGACAGCCCAAACTTGTCTTTGAGCCATCCGCATTCAACTTTCTGGCCACCTTGGGAGAGTCGGTCCCAAAAGTAATCTACCTCATCCCGCGTTTGACAATGAACGACGAGTGATATGGCCTCGGTGAATTTGAACTGTGGTCCGCCATTCAGCGCTGTGAACAACTGGCCGTCGAGTTCAAACGCTATAGTCATGACGGTCCCCTTTGGCCCAGGTCCTACGTCACCATAACGCACCGAGTTCAAAATCTTCGAGTTTTTGAAAATGGCGACATAGAAGTTGACTGCCTCCTCGGCGTTATTGTCGAACCAGAGGAACGTAGTGATTTTTTGGGTGCGTGGCTGAGTGCGTTCACTTCTTGACGTCGCGAGGTTTGCGTTAGTTGCTGCCATAGTTAACTTCTCCTTTTATGGTTGCGTTTTGGTTAACCTAAGGTTGTCGAGCTTCAGCATCGCCGGTTTACCGAAGCAGTCGCATTCACTCTCTAGCAAATTAGTCGAACAGGGGGATTGAATATCGACAGTTTGGAAGATCTTCTTGCGGAAAGTTTGTCGCAAATCCGCAATTTGAAATTCGCAATCCGCAATCCGCAATTCTCCGGCCGCGCCCGATTTGTCTCCCGCCTCGCAAACTGGTACTTTTCAACCCATGCTTCCCCCAACTTTCGAAGACATCGTTGCCGCCCGCAAGTTTATCTCGCAGTATCTGCCGAAGACGCCGCTCGTTCGCATAGCCAAAATCTCCGAAGAATTAGGCTGCGACTACTACGCAAAGTTAGAGAACCTGCAACCAGTCGGCGCCTTTAAGGTTCGTGGGGGTGTCAATTTGGTGGGCCATGTCGGTACGGATGGCGGTAGCAGCCGGCCTACTCTAATCACATCCTCGACTGGCAATCATGGTCAATCGATCGCTTACGGCGGCCGGCTCTTCAACACCCGCGTGATAATCTATGCCCCTGCCGAGAACGTAAACGAATCGAAGATGCAGGCAATGCGCGACCTGGGCGCCGAAGTGCGATTGCACGGCCGCGATTTTGATGAATCGCGTCTGGAGACTGAACGCGTCGCTCGCGAGGAGGGCTTTCGTTACGTCCACTCCGCGAATGAGCCGAAGTTGATTGCTGGCGTTGGCACAATCGGGCTGGAGATTTTTGAAGACCTTCCCGACGTCGAAGTAATTATTGCGCCTGCAGGCGGTGGGAGTTGCGCTTCCGGCAATTGCATCGTTGCGCGTCAACTCAAACCAAACGTCCGCGTCCTCGCCGTTCAATCTGAAGCTGCGCCAGCCATGTGGCACGCCTGGCAAAATCGCACGTTAGATCCTTATCCAACGATGAAGACCGAGCATGAAGGTCTGGCCACCCGCGTTCCGTTTGAACTTACGAATAAGATTCTTTGGGAGTTGCTCGACGATTTTGTGTTGGTGACCGACGAAGAGATCAATCAAGCAATTCGCTTGCTCGCGCGCGACGCGAAGCAAGTCGCTGAAGGCGCCGGCGCGGCCTCGCTCGCCGCCGCTGTTAAGTTGCGGGATCAACTGCGCGGGAAGAAAGTGGTGGGCATTTTAACGGGTGGCAACATCGCCCTCGAGCGCTTTGCTGCCTTATTGGCACACGCGCGGCTGTAGGTTATCCAACGCTTCTGCTTTGCCGCCTGATGGTTTATGAGTGAACAAGTTCAAGTCGCAGGAATTGTTGGCGGGGTCAAGCAGCTCGTTAACCTGCTGCAATATCAGGATCGCTCTATCGTCAGCCGTGTCTTGTTGAAGAACAAAGGCGGGACCGTAACGTCACGTCAGAGCTTTAATATAGTTGTCAACTATAGAATATATTACACACTTGACATATATCCTGCCGCGGCGTAAGGTTGTACCGAACCGAGCCCAGCTAACTCCCTTCTCAACTGCTCTGGTATCTTCCAGATCGTCTGAAGCCAACAGCTCACTATCTAAGGAGCTAAAAATGTTTACATGCCATGTCCATGATTTGCGTAGCCTGCAGAATGAGGTAAATCGTTTGTTCTCAAGTAAGAGCGATGCTTTCGCTGATGAGGGCATTGCCCGTGGTACTTGGAATCCAAGCGTGGACATCTATGAGAACAAGGACCGGATCGTTATTAAGGGTGACTTGCCGGGCATGACCCGTGACGATATTCATCTCACGTTTGAGAACAACGTTCTCACTTTGAGTGGTGAGCGTCGCTTCGAGAAGAAGGATGAAGCCGACAATTACCATCGCGTGGAGTGCTCTTACGGCACATTTTCACGCTCTTTCGCAGTGCAGCAAGCAGAATCAATCGAAGGTGTCACGGCTGAGTACAATAATGGGATTTTGCGAATTGATCTGCCGAAGCATGAAGAAGTAAAAGCGCGGCGCATCGAGATTGTCGGCGGTGAGTCGCGAGGCACCCGCACAATTGATGCAGAGGTTGGGAAGACACAAGCTAAACACGAGAAAACGACAGCTCAAGCAGCAAGGGCTAATACTGGGACTGCCGGATTTACGGAGCCCCAATCGACATCAGCACCGCTTGTGGTTTGACCGGCAAGTGCGGAGTCCTCAATAGCCCGCCCCGGATGAAGTGGGCGATAGAAATCTGGTTCTCTCTATTACCATCCGGGGTCGAGCCATTGCCCGCCAGCTAGGATGTCGTTAACTCGCGGAACGTACGTACCAATGCGCGAGCGCGATCTAGATCAATTGGATTTGACCAGAGTCCGTCCTTCTTTATTGAAGAGCCGATGATAAATGCGTCCGCCTCTGGATAATGGTGGATGTTCTCTTTTGTAATTCCCGAGCCCACGATCGTCGCCACCGATACTGCGCGACCAACGGCAGTCACCTCGTCGGGCTCCGCCGGGTTTCCCGTTGCGACGCCGGTCACTATCACACCATCAACGACAAAAAACTCTGCAGCCTTCGCGGTTTCAACGATGTCAAGATCTGCGGTAATTGCGTGCGCCGAGTGTTTCTTCTTTACGTCAGCGAAAACCCGAATGTGGTCACCGCCCATCGCTCGACGATATCGCAGTAAGACGCCGGCGCTTGACTCGATCAGGCCTTCATCAGCGACATGCGCGAACACGAAGCCCTCAACCCGCATAAAACTGGCACCGCATGCGAGCGCGACAGCTAATGAGCACGAATTGGCGGCAGCAAGTACCTGGACGCCAAGCGGCAGGGCTATTGCGCGCCGCACTTCCGAGCCGATGACCGCCATAGCGGCGGTAATCTCAGGACCGACAGTGGTCTTCAGGTACGGGCGATCATGCGTGTTCTCGATCATCACTGCGTGGAAGCCTGCCTCCTCATAGGCGCGGGCCTCGTCAACTATGTACGAAGAACTTTGCTTCGAAGATGCCTGATGGGCAGTTTTGCCGTCAGCAATCGCTTCACATACAGATGGTGGTTGAACATTGAGAATAAGATGGCGGCGCGCGATACAGCAAGCCGCAGATGGGTCCTGAATTTGGTTGAACTGGATCGAACACCAGTCGCTGTAAGCTCTCGGTGTAGGGAACGAGTACAGTTTTAAGAGAACGTCGCTCAGTTCCAGGAAGACGGGCACGGCGACAGGTGTCCACGCCACGCTATTCGACCATGCGGAAGAATGTCCGCCAGACAAAATCGCCGTCAAGCAGAACGTCGAAACGGTAGATTCCAGCGGCTAGGCCAGACAGGTTAAAGTCCCACAATGAATACGAAAGTTTGTTGGGCGTCACTGTGATCTTCTTCTTGTTTAGAGTTTCGCTGATAAGATGATTGTCCAGGTCATAAAGACGCAAAGACGGCTTGCCCTTGCGCTTTTCTCTTGGTAGCCAGGTCAGCAAGAGCACGCCCTGAGGGTTTGCGCGTGAGAATTCAATTTTCTCGTCTATTGGCTGAGGCGGAACAGCCTTCTTGTTAACTGAACTAGCAAGCGCCCCACTTAGGACGCTCTGCGTGCTTACGAGCGCCGGCATGAACTGTCCCGACCTTGCCAGGCCTTCAATTGTTGTCGCGCTGCTTGCCGATTCGTCTACAAGATTTATCGGCACTGCGAATGTGCCCCGCGACGCGACCCCGAGCGAGTTGCTTCGAGCACCAAACGCCAGGTCTTCAAGAAAAGCCGCGCCCGAAAGCAAACTGCCGCCAACCAATCCAATCACCTCGCCATACTCGTTGAGCAACGGAGTTCCGATTGCTCTACGGTTAACAGTGTCGCCAATGTTAAGGCGATCACCAGCCGAGCCAAGATTCTGTTTACCAATTAATGACGTTTCTACCAACACCCGGTTGCCCTCTGCAGGCACATCGAGAAAATAGCTACGATCACCAATTGCCCACGAGTCGGTAGGCGCCCGTTCAAGCGCAGGCATATTTTCGAGCGCGACCTTCAAGACAATCCAGTCCTGACGTCGATTGAAAGAGAGGACTTCTGTCGCCTCGATCAATCGCCCCTTTTGATCAACGATGCGCACTTTAGTTGCGTCGTCGATCACCTGAAACGCGGTCAATAAACGACCCGAACCAATAAAGAAGCCGGTACCAACATTTCTGCGCGCACCTTTAAGGTTGATGTTCTCGATGAGTACGCTGACAGCCGCGGCGCGGCCGTAGATCTCAGAAGGATTCAAGAGCCTTCGCGGAGGAATGGCGGCGTCACTGTCGGGACGAGGGGAACTCGTTATCTGAAAACTATGGGAGCCCGCTGTTTCGCCATCGATGCGAGCTTCTAAGCCCCAAATGCCAGTCGCCGGCGCGTCGCCCAGAAGCATCTTAAAATAAGCTCCAAACCGTGGTTGCTCAGGCTTGTAATCAAACTCCGAAGTCATTGCCACTCTGCCAGAGGGATTTTTCCAGAGACCTTCGAAGTGGTGTGGTCCAGCGGGGCCCTCCCAGGTGAAGTACACAATTATCTGTTTATCGGCGGGGACATAAAAAACTGACCGGGGATCCTCTATGACCTGACGGCCGCCCTGTTCGAGTAGTTTTGCCCCAGACACTGACCGGATTAATCGAAAGGATGGTTCGACGGCCGCGGCTCCCCCTCCCGACGTTGGCGGATTAGCCGGCGGCTTTTGTTCTTGCGCGCTTGCAGACCAGGACGAGAGCACAAATGAAATCAGTACGATCGTGAGCAGGTCTCTTTTCATAAGGAGGATGATGAGTCCAGTCTATGCATACGGATGGTCGGACGCGAGGGAGTGAGTTAGTCTAAGTTACTTAAATGGCAATTACCCGTGCCGCGCTACGAAACAGCGCGGTCGGTGATCTCCAATCCCTTATCAATAATCGCGAACGCCGCGCGCAATTCCTCCTCCGTGATACACAGTGGGGGATTCGTGAAGAAGGTATTCCAACGCACGAATGTGTAGAGCCCTTCCTGCCGAAAATACTTGCCGAGCGCCTGCATTTCAGGAGAGGTGCCGTTGAATGGCGCCAGCGGCTCAAGAGTTTCCGGGTTTCGCACCAACTCCACGATTCCAAAGAGACCAATATTGCGTGTCGCACCCACCGACCGGTGACTTCGCTTCAGATCTTCCAACAGGCCACGCATCACCGGCCCCATGCTGCGCGCTCTCTCAATAAGATTATCTTCTTCATATACGGCGATGGTTGCCAGTGCCGCGGCACAGGCAAGTGGGTGGCTGTTGTAAGTCAAACCACCATAGAAGACCTTCTTCTGAAAATGCTCTGCGATCTGAGGCCGCATGCCTACCGCACCCAGTTGTACGTACGCGCTTGTTAAACCCTTCGCCATCGTCATCAGATCCGGCACCACTTTCCAATGGTTCACCGAGAACCATTCGCCAGTACGACCGAAGCCCGTCATCACCTCGTCGGCAATCAGAAGGATGCCATGTTTGTCGCACAGCTGACGTAACCCCTGCATGTAACCGTCCGGAGGGATGAGGATGCCGTTAGTTCCCGTAACAGGTTCCACAATAATCCCCGCTATTGTCTGCGGACCTTCGAGTTCAATGATCTCTTCGGTCTTCGTCAGCACATCGTCAGCCGTGTCCCAGCCTTGCTGAATGCCGTGGTAGAAATCCGGAATACGGAAGACTCCGGGGATGCCCGGCTCGGCAGCCCACCGGCGCGGATCGCCGGTCACCGTTAGCGCGCCCGCCGTGCCGCCGTGGTATGAACGATAACGTGCGCCGATTTTGTGACGCCCGGTGACGAGCCGCGCGATACGGATCGCGTTTTCGTTCGCTTCGGCGCCACCGTTTGTGAAGAAAAAGACGTCGATGTCGCCAGGCGTTATCTCGGCCAGCTTTAGGCCGAGACGCGCCCTTACGTCGGTGGCCATAAAGGGGTTGGCATAGGCAAGCGTCGCGGCTTGCTCCTGGATAGCGCGAATAACTCGCTCATCACCGTGCCCGATGTTGACGCACATCAACTGGCTATTGAAGTCGATGAAACGCTTTCCTTCCGGTGTCCAGAAGTAGACACCCTTCGCGTGCGCAACAGGAATTGGGTCCACCGCGGCCTGGGCGGACCACTCGTACAGTGTGTGACGGCGACAGAGATCGACGATCTCTTCGCCAGTCATGCTTTTGCCGGTAACAGTCATGGGATCGCGATGCTATAGGAAATCATGGCGGTTTGACAATGACGTTCGTCCGGCAGTCCGGCAGCAGGAAACACAGGCGGACTCGCTTCAATCCGACTACACAACAGCGCCGAACAGTGCCCCAACGCCATAGGTAATCGCCATTGCAAGAGCGCCCCAAAAAGTTACGCGCAGGGCACCCACTATGGCCCGAGCCCCTCCAACGCGAGCCGCGAGCCCTCCCAGGCTCGCCAGAAAAATGAGAGACGTTGCGACGACAACTGCTGTCAGAATTCCAGTGGGAGTAATAACAACGGTCAGAAGGGGCAGAGCGGCACCGACGGAGAACATCCCTGCCGATGCCAGGGCTGCCTGTACTGGCCGGGCACGTTGGACTTCCAAAATGCCAAGTTCATCCCGAGCATGGGCGCCTAAAGCGTCGTGGGCCATCAACTGGTCCGCCACCTGCCTGGCGAGAGCAGGTTCCAGACCCCTGCCGACATAAATGCTTGCGAGTTCCGCTCGCTCGGATCTGTCTTCAGTCGCCAGTTCTCGGCGCTCTCGTGCCAGGTCAGCTTTTTCTGTATCTGCCTGGGAACTCACCGAAACGTATTCACCTGCAGCCATGGACATGGCGCCGGCGACGAGGCCGGCAATTCCTGCGATTATCACTCCCTGCCTGGTAACCCCTGCGGCGGCAACGCCCAGAACGAGACTGGCCGTCGACACGATCCCATCGTTCGCTCCCAGGACAGCGGCACGAAGCCACCCTATACGCTCGGATCGATGACGTTCATGATGCCCCATACTCTTGACTGCAACCCTTCAATAGCTGAGTCGATCAAATACTGTCAATTACTCTACGCAACTTCACGTTAACCTGGGCGGCGGTAGATTCCAACTTCGGATTCCCGACGACCGACAGCATCTTCGCGGCATCTACTGCCGAAACAACGGCGCCGCCGTCCTGCTCATAAACGATCACATTGCATGGAAGCAATAGTCCGATGTTAAGTTCCTGCTGCAAAGTCTCGTATGCAAGCGGAGGATTACAAGCGCCAAGAATCACGTAATTACGAAAATCGACATCCAGCTTCTCTTTCAACTTTTCCTTGATGTCGATTTCACAGAGCACTCCGAAGCCTTCATCTTTGAGCGCGGCGCGCGTCTTTACGACCGCGTCAGCATATGGAAGGTCAACTTTTTTGCTGAATCCGTATTTCGAAACTTCTGGTCGTTGTGCACTCATGTCTACTTGTCCTCTTTTTACTGATGAGGAAATCGCAACCGCAAACGGGCGGAAGCGACTTCGTTTATTTTACCGCTCGGCGTCATGCGAGGTTGGCCTACCAGTGGCTGTGCGCTTATGTTCGATTACCGATTCCTGTCGAGACTCGACATGGCAGGAGTTAGCCATTCAAGTCCGCACACCGAAACGTGGTAGAACCCACCGCATGAGCGCGAAGTAAGCCGCAATTACGATTACTGGCCATAACCACTCAAGCATTTTTCACATGCTCCCACAGTCAATAGTTCATTACAAAGCGAAGATTTGATACTGAATTCGGCCGCAAGAGCCATGCCTTGCGAGGAGCTTTGGAATCTAGGGCTGCGAATGATTCGCTGAAGCCCCGGTTTGCGTGAATCTACGCAGCTTGCTTGCCCATTTTTGGGGATTTTGCTCACGAACCACGCAAGGAGCCAGCAAAATGCGAACAGTTAAGACTGGCGGCTGCCCGGTTTTTGGTCTCTAATCAAATGAGCGATCCTTTTAACTTGCGTACCTTTCTTCAACCGTTGTGGCGAAGACAAAGGTACCGATTAATCCAATAATTCCCGCGACGATAAACGGCACTTCCGGAGTGATATTCCAAAGCAGTCCACCGACAGCCGCGGCTGGAGTGATTGACAGACTGCGCACCAGGTAATAAAGACCAACCGAACGAGCGCGGACGTTGTCTTGTGCGAAGTCAACAATCATGGCTTTGCGCGCGGGTTCTCCAATCTCGCGGAGACCGCCCATGATGAATGCGAGCACAAGCATTCCAAAGTTCGACGCGGCAATGACCGCTAGTGGAAAAAGCGCAAAACTCAAGAACGTTGCGATCACAAACGGTTTTCGACCCACTCGATCGGCAATCCTTCCGGCGGGAATGTAGACAATAATTGAAGTGACCATTTGAATCGCGATGAGTGTCCCATATCGCGTTACACTGAAATGCTGCACGTTAGTCACATAGAGTATTGTGATCACTCCTGTCATGCCTTCACACGTTCTGATAATTACATCGGAAACCAACAGGCGTTTCAACACCATATGAAAGGATCGCCAAACGCCGACGATTCCCGTCGTTCGTAAAGCATTAACCGTCACATTCACCTTCGACAGAAGCAACATTGTCAGCAGCGCGAGTACGAGTGTGATCAAAAGTGCAACGTGGATCCCGTTCACGACACCGAGCGAGACAATCAGAGTGCCGCCAGCAATCGGAGCGATCACGATCGGCAAGCGTTTCAGAATCGATTGCAGCGTGAAACCCATTGCCCGACGTTCTCTTGGCAAGGCATCACCAATCACGGCAAAAATCGCAGGCGACGCCATGCTTTGCCACGCCATCACTAAGGCAAGACCCAAGAAGAGGAACGGCCAGGAAGGACTGAACAGGTAAACGAGATAACCGGCTGATGCAAGTGCAACAAATACCAGAAATGCCCGGCGACGACCTAAATGATCCGCCAGCCAGCCGCCAGGATATTGATAAACCGCATCGAAGAAATCTTCTACCGTTCCATATAGACCTATGATCGGAGTTCCGGCGCCAAGTGCTTCGAAATACTTCGGTATAAACTTCTTCCAGAGCTCTTCACCGAGACCGAGTATGAGCACGGCGGCTGACGCAAGAGAGACGTTCCGCTCCAAACTCAGGTAGTCGACTACCTTAGCACGCCACGTTAGGGGTTGATCGATTGAGACGAAATCGTTCATCAGCACACGGCTTATCGGCAACAGGTAACTACCTCTTGCGAGAGGCTGCTGCCTTCCTCGGTGGTTTATTCACTCGACTGGTTTTCTTATGTTCGTCTTTCTCATTTTGTTTACCAAACAATGCGAACAAACCGTCAAAGATAACGCTGGAGTGTTGTAATAGTTTGCGAACTCTCACGCAACCTGAAAGACCTGAATGGCCCGCGTCCCTTGACGTGGACATCGCCCATCGCAATCGCGTTTGGAAAAACCTCGCCGAGAGTTTGCCAAACATCGTCCGAGATCAAAAGTCGCGAACCGAATTTCTTATTTAGTTGTTCAATGCGGGATCCGCGAGCGAGGTCTGCGCTTGCAGCACGTCTTTCAAAAGAACTGCTTCGAGGCGGTATTTGTACGCTGCCATCTGTACGTTGGCACGCGCTTGCGTCTGAGCCAGCCTGGCGATGCGGATGAGTTGGCAGGATTCCTGCAGGCGGCGATAGCGATCGTTAACTTCCATCAGCACCTGACTCTCGATCTCGAGCAGATTGTTGTCCGCCTGGCTCACTGTTCGGGCCTTTTCACTGACCTCTCGTTTCTTTCGCCCCCAATCAAAAATCTCCCGTTCAACCTGAACGCCGAGACCGCTTACGCTTCGCGGCACGAAATCGGAATAATTGAATGTCGAGATGTAATTGAAAGTTAGACTAACGTCAGGAATGAATTCCGATTTTTTGGCGCGTCGGTCCAGATTCGCCTGTTGAACCCGCAGCCGCGCCTCAGCAATCTCGGGCCGCTGGGCCAGCGCGAGCTGACGAGCCTTCGTCAAATCCGTTTCACGCATCGTGACCTGGGCCATCTCGAGCGCATCGCTAACGGTGAACTCCGTGTTAACGTCGCGCCCGAGCAGAAGGTTCAGTTGTTCCTTCTGCGAGCTGAGTTGGTTGGCCAGCGTCAACACCTGGTACTCAGCTTTGGCGAGCCGCGTCTGAACATCCATCTGGTCTGTCTTCAGCGCGACCTGTTGCATGACGTATTCTCCGGTGACTCGATCGAGTTCGCGGTAGAGCTTTACCGATTCTTCAGCAAATCTCTTCCAGCAACTTTGCGTCAGCTATTGTCAATGTGCCTTCGAGCTTCAGAACCATTCGGTTCCTTTGCTCACCTTCAAGTCGTGTAATGCGTGTTGTCATCAGTTGTCGCTTGCCAGCTTAAATTTGAATGGGCGTCTGAGATCGCCATTCGGGTCGGCGCGATGCCTCAGTGCAACCACAGGGCCATGCGGATAACGGCTCCAATTGGTGTCGCTAAGTGTTATGAATAAAAGAGAAAGGGGACCGGTGCGGAGTGAGGGCGCAGATATCGACGAAAGCCAAGTGAGCCGCTCGACGCCAAATACCGCGTCGAGCGTTAAATACCGCGCCGACAGTGAACCCATGGATTGTGCATAAACGAAAAGCCGCCGAAACAGAATCGGCGGCTGGAAAGAATCTAATGTTTGATTTCCTCGTTACCTTAGGGGAACCGATGTCTTCAACTCGGTAATTTGTCCCGCCCGCAGAACCTTCATTGTTACAGGATCGCCTGGTTTCAGACTGTTCAGATATTCGATCATCTTGAGCGTCGTGCCGCCATCGGGCGTGACCGGGATTCCACCAACAGAGAGGATAATATCGCCGCCAACCAGCAAATCTGCGCCGGCAATGTTCGCCCGGTAGCTGCCGCCAATCAGACCAATCTGTGACGCGGGTGAATTGTCGGCGATCCGTTGCACCAGAAATCCCGCGGGCTGTGGAATGTTGAAAATCCGCACCCACTCATCGGACATGATTACTCCGTCGATGCCGCTCCAGAAGCCCTTCATGTTGACCAGGAGCTTTTGGGCCACATTCACAGTTACGGCAGAGCCGAGACCTTCAAAACCAGCAGACTGTGAAAGAACATAGCTAATAACGCCGACTACTTCGCCGGCCATATTAAACATCGGCCCGCCAGAGTTTCCCTTGTTAACTGCAGCGTCGGTTTGTAGAAGCTCGGGCTTTACTGCGCCAAAGGAAATG
>DATEUF010000335.1:0-7377 GCA_035283325.1 Pyrinomonadaceae bacterium
CCCGCCGCGTCGTACGTGATCGTCTCCTGCAAGCGCGGCCAGCCTGAGAAAGCCGGTGGATAGACGACCTTTTTCAAGCGATTGAAGTCATCGTACTCATAATCGGTGACGCGTCCGAGCGCATCCGTACTTGAGATGAGATTCGACATCAGGTTGTAACTAAAACTGCTCGTGTGATTGGCGGCGTCGGTTTGACTTGTCAGATGATAAGCGGCGTCATAGGCGAAGTTGGTCTCATTTCCGCGCGGGTCACGGATCTTTGTTCTGCGGCCCGCGAGGTCATAAGTGAACTGGGCGAAGTTCGTGTCCGGATAGATGATCTTCTTCAGCCGGCCCGCCGCGTCACCAGCCAAACGTCCGCGTGCCTGAGCCATCGGCTTTCGTCAGCATGTTCCCGTTGTTGTCGTACGTGTACGTGGCAGTCGTCGTGTTGGTGAGTCGGTTTAAAGGGCTGATAGCCGGCAGCATGGATAAGCTCGTGAATCAGAACTCAGCGGAACGAAGACTCAGCCGAACTGAACCAACCTCCAGCAGTAAAAGCGTCAACGGTAAAGAACATTCGTGGTCGCAGATCGGATCCCGAAGTCGGTGTAACTGTTAAAGCATAGTCCTGTCCGACCATCGCTGCCGCTGCTCTGCGAGCCTCTCGCGACAATCTGACCTGTGAGTCAGAGATACTGGTGTCAGTCAAGATTGTAGAACTCCCAATCAAGAACCCTTTTTCCCAAAGTTGAGCCGTTGTTAGGTGGGCCATAAATTACTTCTCCGACATCACTGCCTACCCGAAATTTTTAGTAATTCACTGTCAAGTGATCAGCGACAATTAGAATTCCCGGGCCGCGGGCGGAAAATCTAATTGACGCCGGACACAAGGCAAACTGTTGGACCACCATGCCCAAGGCCTGTAGGCGGCGAGCATCAGCCCTGTCTAGGGCTGTGGTCGCACAACTATTATTTTTGGTAACTCTTTACCGGGGAGGTATTCTGTGTCAGCTGAGGTAAGGTAGGGACCCACTACATTTAGGAAGGCTCGTGGGCCCGATTGACCGTGTGGATTGAGACTGCTCAACGCTGGACCTGCCAATCGAACCACCATTGGGGCTCGCACTACTCGCCGTGGAAAATACACATGTCCTTGGCTATCAGTTCTTCGAGTTTCTTCAGCCCGCTTCGACTGCAATGAATAGTCAGCCCATCCTTGCGTAATTGACAGATTTCTAACTGGGTTCCCTGACTCATCAATAATCCGCACGTTCCATTCGGGGACAACGGTAGATTCAAACGGATAAACGAGCAATAGGCCGAGGCAGCCCAGAACCACCGTGGCTATCAACGGTTTTCCTACGATAAGAAATTTTATCGGCTTAATCACCAGAGGTTTAGTCTGAGCAGCAGCCACAATCGCCCAAAGTTTTAGCAAATTCTGTCCGTACCATCTTCTTGATCATACTTAGTCGGACTGGGTCTGCACGCAACTTCCCGAGCGTCTCTTTACGGTGATGGTTTGCTGCTTTCGCTGCCCACAGCTCCATGCGGAGGATATCCAGGAGGCTGCCGCTTGGTATCGGAGGATCCTCCCATACTTGGAAACTACGTGAGCAGGAGAGGTCATATCCGTCAACGTGTGTAGTGCCTTTCCAAACTCCCAGAGCGCATTCCAGGGAATCTTGCCGTAACCTTCGCTACATCCACTTGGAAATATGCTACGAGCTTTTTGCTGATGATCGGAAATGAACTTGTCCGCGGCGTTTGTAGCATCCACCACGCTCTCCTACCGTGCCCGCATTCCGTGCTGGTAAGCATTATCCGCGCCCTGATTCTCCGCTCTATCCACCCAGCGGCTGGCGTCCTTAAGCTGCTGCCTTTGAGAAGGGCTAAGACAGTTCTAAGCGATTGATCTATGATTTCATTGTGTGCGTCAGTTTCCCAGAGGCCAAGAGGATCGCTGAGGTGAATAGGATTGTTGCTTACGTAGTTATACAAGTTATAACCACCAGCAAATGTAACGGATCCTCAGAGATGAACCGTCCCAACTGTGGATCATAAAAGCGGGCACGGTAGTAGAGCAGTCCCGTGTCAGGATCGCCCTCGCGACCGGAGTACGTGTAGCGGGTCCTCGTGGTGCCTGAGTTGTTGCCAAACGAATCGTAGGCGAGCGCTTCCCACATTCGCGCGCGCGTCATCTGCGTCAGCCGAGTGGCCGCTGTTGCTTTTGGAACTTCCGTACTAGTGCTTTCCTGGGACCGGAAACCCGAGATCCCCCAACTCATCGCCAATCCAGGCTAAACAATGGTTACATTTTTCGTTGAGAGCAAATAGGTCCGCTCCTATTAGTGTCATTGCTCCTTGAAGTGCCTGAAAAGCGTCGATACCGCCTGCGTATCTAATCTTCTCAGATCCTACTCCGGTAATCTGGTACGGAGCATAATAATCGGAAGAGTCTGGAAACTGCTGCGGCATCCCTAAGATTACAGAAACGGGCGTTACTTTTCCTCCTTCATCACGCAATGAAAACTCCCTAACGGCTATCACAATACCAACACTATCCAGCTTCATAGATGTTCTCCCATTACCATGTAATCAACTCGGGAATTGGTCTTTTGGCTCGGCAATTCTTCGTATCTTTCACTAGCGCTGGCCCAACATCTCGCTCTTGCTGCTGGACTACTTAACATCCGACAAACGCTGTAATCATTTTCAAGTTGGATCCCACACGGGTCATTGTCGTCGTCAGGACAATCAGTTTTTGGTATCGCATCAGTGTTAGGCACCGCATCGTCAGAACTGCAGTATAAGTATCCGGCTGCGGCACCTACGAATGCGCCGACACCGGCGGTGACAGCAGACACTGGCACTCCAACTATGGCCCCGACTCCAGCGCCAATGACGACTCCTCCAAGACCGCCTGGAACGCCAATTACGGCACCAGCAACCGTTGGGACGCTCTCACCAACGAAGCCCTCCGATTCCTGCGCCTACCAATGCACCAGCCAAGGTTCCGACTAAACGATTGCACCTTGACAGTCCGATTGGATCCAAGAAGTTGAGTGGATCGTTCTGAACGTATGTATAGAAATTGATCCCACCTTCAAGGCTAATAGGATCTTCAGAAATGAATCTGCCCAACTGCGGGTCGTAGAAGCGTGCGCGGTAGTAGAGCAGGCTCGTGTCGGAATCACGCTCGCGACCGGTGTACGTGTAGCGGGTGCGGGTGCTGCCACTGTTATTGCCGAAGGAGTCGTAAGAGAGAGTCTCAACAACATTCCCACTTGAGTCCGTCACTGCGGTGGTCGTGCTGAGATGATCCGTGAGGAAGTACGAGACTCCTGTAGTCGTGCTAGTCTGGCGTAGGTGATCGTCAATTCCGAGTCTGTTAATGTAGCTGGTCACCACAGCCAAACTGCTGTTGAGATCCAGCAACACATCCTGGCCGTCATAAACAAATCGTTCATCAGCACCGGCGCTGGTCGTGCGTTGAATACGCCGATTAAGGGCATCGTATTTGTAACTGACTGTCAAACCACCCGGGAGCGTCACCTGCTTCAACCGGTTTTCACTGTCCCAACTACACGTCCGCGTTCCAGCAGCGTCAGTTTTCGAGAGCATATTTCCATTGTTGTCGTACGTGTAGGTCGCCGCCGTGGTGCTGGTAAGTCGATTGAAAGGTTGATAGCTGTAGCTCGGGCTCAGATGCGACGTGGTGCGGTTGCCGACTGCGTCATACCCATAACTCTCATTGCTACCCATCTTCAGGACGGTTGTCAGCCGATCCGCATTGTCATAGTTGAAGCTCCGATTGCCGCTAGAACCCAGCCAACTACTGATGTTGTTCGCATTGTTGTAGGCGTATTGATGGATAGCGAGCGTCGCAGGCGGTTTCGTGTGCGCTAACTCAAATAAGCGATCAAGACCGTCGTAAGTGAAATTGGCAGTCACCCCATTAGGAGCGCTGCGACTCGTCAAACGGTTCACCACATCGTAGCTGTTACGCAATGCTGGCTGGTGTTGCCGAGTTTTTGCGACGCGATTTATGTAGTAATGAGAACGACCGCGAACATTACATCAAGCCTCGCGTTTCTCAACATCAGAGAAGTAATTGTCAATAAACAACTCTACTCCGAAATCAGCTAGCATTTGTAACGTGGAAGGAGACAGAGTTGGACCACCGTCGAAACTGGATTGGAAGTGTCCACACCAGAGCGTGAGCTTGCAATTAACTTTGTATTGATCGATTTTGTTTTTGACTGGCCATAGTTTTTTGAGAACAAAAATAAGGCCATCTTCCAGTCTCTCCCAAGATCTTGCGCCTTGATCTTTGGAAAAGCCATTGTAAGACCACATTCCACCGTACCGGAACATCGTCTGCGAATTAGCTCCGGACGGTCTCACTTCTGATGCATCCATGCCCAAATTAGATGTTACCGAACTGGGATCCAGGTCGGTTCCATAAATTCGAAATTCGACTGTGTACTCGTGCATATCTAATTCTTACCCCTCTAAGGGATCGCGCGAGATGGCGTCAAAGGTCTGGGCGAAGGCGGAGTCTGCGTTGATGTATTCGGAAGGGGTCGAGCCCTAGCTGCTCCGCTTCCTCGCAGTAGAACTCTCACAGCTGGTGCGAGAATGGGGGGACCACCGATTATTATCGCACCTCCGATAATACTGCTGCCAAGTATCTTACCCCAAAAGATTTCCATTTGCTGATGCTTCAACTCTTCCATGCGTAACTCGTCCAGCGTAGGACCTGGGATACGCTTCGGGATCGGTTGCCTACATTGAGTCGGTTCTGGTTTAGGTGAGCCCCAGCAATTACCTCCCTGCGGAGAGCCCCGACTTACCCATTCGTCGCATGCCTCCTCAATCTCTTTCTTATTTGCGTCTGGATCTCCAGGTTGCTTCCAACACCTGTGGAACCATTTCTGAAAGTCATTGTTGTTGTGCCCGTACCATCGGTCACGGCGCCTCTTCTTCTTCAATCCAAACGGATCCGCGTCGTCGATGGGATTGTTTTCTACATACGAATAGAAGTTGAAACCTCCGTTAAATCCGATTGGATCTTCCGACATAAACCGGCCTAGCTCCGGATCATAAAAGCGGGCACGGTAGTAGGCGTGACAACGCGATCAGCTTTGCCAATCGCTGTTGCCAGATTGAACGCACCAAGCTACGGGGCAGCTTAGCTGGCCGCCGCGTGCTCATGCACGAGCATCTGGACGGCGCATTTTCGATCACTTTCGGCCCACACTTGGTCGGACGTTACGGACCAGAGGCTGTGGAAATGACGCCGCCACGGAGAGCGACAAAAGGCGTCGCTTCCCCGCAGCGGCTTGGAAAAGTCCGGCAAAAAAGCGGCCTAACTTCCCCCACATCCCCACAGCCACTACTGCTGGATAACTGAAATCGTTGATAGACATACCACGATCAGTCTGCCGCTTGTGGCTTTTGCTGGTTTTTTTGCCAACCTTGATTCTTGCTTATCTGCGTAATATCTGCGGACCTCTTCCCTTTAGGATAACTGTCTTCATCTCGGTGCTTCCGGCCTCGGCGTTGTAGCTAAACCACTCGTTGCCTTTGCCGTCTCGAATAAAGAATGCTTGTGGGTGTATTTCTGAAGATCCGACATCTGAAATCCCGGACATTTTGGGAGCCTCTCGTTCTTCCGGAGTTTCGACATCCTTTAGGCTTGTATACAGCTGGACATCTAACCGCTTCGGTTTCTTAAATCGATGGGAAACCAGTTTGAACAGCTCTCGTAGATTGTTCGGTGAGAAAGCTTCCTCGTCCAAGAGTATTTCGACGTAACGAATTTGTTGGTTCGAACGTCGGCTGGAGAGCTCGTTGCTCACAACGACGTAGCGAAATGGCGAGCGGTATTGTTTGCCGGAACTTGTTTGTGACATCTGCTTCACACTGGCACCCGCGGGAGTAGCCACTACGAAAAGAAGCCCTAGCAACATTGCCGCCTTCAGCATCTCTTGTATCTTCATGGTGTCTTTTGGGTACATTTGCTATTAAAAAATCTGGTGACAGCGTCAGACCAACTTTCATTCGGGCCCTTTGTCAACCCAAGTCTTCTGCCTAAAGATGCATCGAGATCCCTTCCTCTCGGGTATGCTAGGTGTGTGAATTCATGTAACTCGAGATACAGATTCCCAGCGAAGGCGCTCTCACCACCTCTGATGTAAATGCCGGAACGTGGAACGCGGACTGCTGTGTGAGCGCCTCCCGAAGGCGTGGTTCTATCGAACCATTGGCCGAGAGTCTCTCTGCGTCTTGCCAGGCCATCTACGTATCTTGAAGCAAGCGCATTCTGAATACTATTAACGTCATAGACCTGAGCGGTATTGGCGAGACTAATTACCCTACGGAGGAGTCCGGCCTTAATCAGCGCATCCTTGCAGTCCTGCGACATAGTTTGCAGGAAGTTCGTAAAGTCTCGGCGCGGATTTTGCGGGCAAAGACCGTTGGGATCAGCGAAAAGCATGGGATTGTTTTCCACGTAGGCAAAGAGATTCAGACCTCCCGCCAACCCAATTGGATCTTCAGAGATAAACCGTCCCAGCTGTGGATCGTAGAATCGCGCACGGTAGTAGAAGATGCCTGTATCTGGATCGCGCTCGCGGCCCGTGTAGGTGTAACGCGTCCTGGAACTCCCTGAGTTGTTGCCAAACGAGTCGTAACTCAGCGTCTCAACAACGTTGCCGCTGGCGTCCGTTAATGTGGTGTTAGTGCCGAGGTGATCGGTGAGGAAATAGGAAACTCCGGTAGTCGTATTTGTTTGCCTCAGATGATCGTCAATGCCGAGTCCGTTAATGTAGCTGGTTACTATAGCTAGGCTGGAGTTCAGATCCAGCAACACATCCTGGCCGTCATAAACAAAGCGTTCATCCGCACCCGCACTCGTGGTTCGTTGAATGCGCCGGCCAAGCGCGTCGTATTTGTAGCTCACCGTCAGTCCACCGGGCAGCACCACCTGCTTCAACCGGTTCTCACTGTCCCAGCCAAACGTCCGCGTGCCGCCACCATCAGTCTTGGTCAGCATGTTGCCATTGCTGTCATACGCGTATGTAGCTGTGGTTGTACCGGTGAGGCGGTTGAAAGGTTGATAACTGTAACTCGAGCTTAAGTGTGAAGTGGTGCGGTTACCCACAGCGTCATAGCCGTAGCTCTCATTGCCGCCCATCTTCAGGACACTTGTCAGCCGATCCGCATTGTCATAGTTGAAGCTCCGGTTGCCGCTCGAACCCAACCAACTACTGATGTTGTTCGCGTTGTTGTAGGCGTACTGATGGATCGCCAGGGTGGCCGGCGATTTCGTGTGCGCTAACTCAAACAGCCGATCTAAACCGTCGTAGGTGAAATTCGCCGTCACCCCAT
>DATEUF010000336.1:0-24164 GCA_035283325.1 Pyrinomonadaceae bacterium
TTTCGCGCAAGTCGCTCAGGAAAGAATTACACGCGCACCGTTCCGTTATTACGTGCGTTTGCCGGTTAGGCGGGCGTTGTCTCTCTGGTTTGACACACACTCGCAGTATTATCCGTTTGAAGGCGAGTTATTTCCCCTTAAAGATCTGGATACTGAATTGCGTCAGCAAATTTGGTTGCCTTTGTTTGCGGGCTTAACCTGGCTCTACACGTTGCTGGGGATGGCGGGGGCCTGGATCCTTTGGCGCTCACGCGGCGCAGCAGCGCGACGGTGGGTTTTGCTTACTGCCTTAATTATACTTCTGCGACTTGGCTTCTTCTCTACTTTAGAGAATCCGGAGCCCCGCTACGTGGTTGTGTTGTTTCCCTTCCTCTCGATTATGGGTGGGATCGCAATTAGTTACTTGCTTCATGCTATCAAACGGTTTCGACCACATATTGGAAATCGGTGATAGAGACAACCAACTGACGAGCATGGTGTTATGACCCATTACCCAGTTTCATGAAACCGGTTCGTTCGCGGTTAGCCTCTTGCGTCGTAGACTTATTCCAAACTAATTCGGGGTTGGGGTGGGGGTCGGCGTTGGTGCCTGTTCAGACGGTAATACTCTTGACGGCTCTGGTTTGTCGGGCGACGTGTGCAGATGAACAGCTTTCCAATCCTGGCCCATTCTTCTGAACACTAGAGTCATGCGGCCCCTAGCGGTCTCAGGTTCCCCCTTATAAGTTTGCGACTGGCTCCAGAGGCAGCTCACGACAGCTCCATCTCTTCCCAACATGATTACCGAAACATCGTGCACGTCGAGCTTCACATCCTTGATATCTGGGTAAGAACTTTCCCGGTTTTTGCGCACTTGTTCCCAGCCCCGAGTCACGGTCCCATTGTTATTGAATAAAATCAGCCGCGGCGAATTCCAATAAACTCCGGTTACAGCTTTTACGTCCGCATGTCGGATGCCGTTGAGCAACGAGTTGAAGGCAGCAAGTAAGGCGGCCGAGCCGGGTACCTGGCTTGCCGGAGCGGCGGGTGGGGCTTGGGCTGATCGTGGTGCCGGCGTGCTGGGAGGTTGCCGGGCAGGACTTTGAGCGGGTGATGCCGGTGCTGAAGAGTTAGCGTTGGTGGTGCGCGGTCGCGCGGTAGTTGATGAGTTTGTGTTTTGCCCAAGCGCTGCGACTGAAACTGCCAGCGCAAAGAAGACTAACCAAAGCACTCTTTGGATCATGTTCCGTCCCCTCTCTATTTACACGTCGCCCAATTCATTCATCAGGTCAAACCAGGGTACACCACTTCGTAGTCTTTCCACCGATCGCCGTCGCCCAATTATTTCAAAGATCTCAAACATGGAAGGGCCGACTGCCTGACCGGTTAGCATCGTCCGCGAGGCATTGATCAAAAGCCCAGCCTTGACTCCCTGCTGCTCGGCAAAAGCGCGAAGAGCGGTTTCCGTTGCTTCCCTGGTAAATGGTTCAAGACTCTCCAGATAATCAGCCAACGCCGGCAGGAGTTCTCGCAGACGTGGCTCCTTTTTAAGGTTCTTGCTTACGGCAGCCTCATCGAAGTCGAAATCTTCCGAAAAATAAGCACGGCCTTGAGACGAGAAATCCGTAAGCGTAAAGAACCGCTGTCTAATGAGATCTACTACCTTGGTAAACCACTCGCGCTCATCCTCACGATACTCCTCGCGCCATAGCTTGTTCGCCTGCAGTTCTGTCTGCACCATCGGTAAAAGTTCCGCCAGGGGCATGGTCCGTATGTATTCGGCATTCATCCAGAGGGCTTTATCGTCCGTCCAGTGCCGTGGATCGTTCTCCTGAAAGTTGAAGATGGCGTTAGCGCGGCCAATCGCTTCCAGTGAGAACGTTTGGATCAGCTCCTCCTTGCTCAGAAGCTCTTTTCCCGCAGGTGGTGACCAGCCCAACAGGGCAAGAAAGTTTCGAAAAGCCGCAGGCACGAACCCGCGGTCACGATAGGTCGTCAGCGAAACCACCTCTCCGTGTTTGCGCTTCGAAAGTTTTCCTTTGTTCGGCGCCAGAATTAGAGGCAGGTGGGCAAACTTTGGGATCTCCTCGTCAAGCGCTTCATAAAGCAACACCTGTTTGTGAGTATTGGTCAAGTGGTCCTGTCCTCGAATTACGTGAGTGATCCCCATGTCAATGTCGTCGATAACTACCGAGAGGTTATAGAGCGGATGACTATCAGACCTCAGCAGAACCAGATCTTCAATCTCCGAGTACTCACGCTGCTGCACGCCGTAGACGATATCTTCAAAGTGTGTCTTGCCTCGTTGCGGAATCTTCAGCCGTACTGCAAATGGCTCCCCTGCTGCGGCGCGCCGGTCTGACTCTTCCTTCGCCAGCTGGCGATAGGGGTTGCTGCGGTGGTCCACACCCTCGACGGCCTGTAGGCGCGCGCGTTCGGCAATGGCCTCCTTGACAGTGGCGTCATCGCGCTGCTCTTTTGGCGTGAAGTCGCGGTAGGCCTTCCCTGCTTCAATCAACTGATATGCGGCCGCTCTATGTTTGGGAGCATTTTCCGACTGAAAGACTAACGCTTCGTCATAGTCAAGCCCGAGCCACTCCAGCCCTTCGACGATGGAACGCGTAGACTCCTCGGTGGAACGCTGGAGGTCCGTATCTTCGATGCGCAACAGAAACTTCCCGCCCATCTTGCGCGCGAAAAGCCAGTTGAACAAAGCTGAGCGCGCCGCGCCAATGTGCAGATAGCCGGTGGGTGATGGTGCAAAACGGACGCGAACCATAAGAAAAATAGTCAGGAGTCAGCAGCCAGAATTGAGAACACGGTTGCCACTGGACTACTGACCACTGACTACTGCTCGTAGGTGGCGGAGATGAGAGGATTCGAACCTCTGAAGGGCTTTTGACCCTTAACGGTTTAGCAAACCGCCGCCTTCAGCCACTCGGCCACATCTCCGCGCAAGGGCGAAAAATCATTCTAATGCGCAGGTGCGTATTGTCAAGAACTCAAGCTATGGGCTTGTTGTGTATAATGAACCGCGGCGAAAGCCTTTCGGTCCAGATTTCGGCCTCACCAACGCCAGGGGCGCGCACTCTCGCCGGGGCGCTCCAGACCGTGCCAAACCGCTACTTCCTACGGGCAAAAACACAATCGGCCTTACGGCCCACGACGTTCTTAGAGCAATTTATCCCGCAGTCTCGAGGAACTGATAATGGCAGCAAACGACCTGAAGGAACTGCTAGAAAGAATCCATTTGCGACTCGACGAAAGTCTGGTTGGTATCGGCGCACAAGTTGCCGACTTGCCGCCCGCTGATCTGGCCGAACTGTTAAACCAGTTGACGCTTATCGAGGCGGCCACAGTAGTTTCAATGCTCCCTGTGGCGCGCGCAATTGAGCTCTGTGACCAGCCGACGATGCGCCGGCGGGCCGCAATCCTGGAGCAGCTCGAACCGGCGCGGGTTGCGGAAATACTCTCCGGCCTTTCCGCCGATGAACGTACCGACATCGTTCAAAAGATGGGTTTACACTTCCGACACCGGACTGTGCCGAAACTCAGTGCCGAGCTGCGTGTAGAGCTTGAAGATCTATTGCAGTATCCAGCGCACACTGCTGGTGGAATTATGACCACAGAGTTTGTAAGGCTGGAACCGGCAATGACAGTGGGCGATGCACTGAAACACATCCGTGCGGTCGCACGCGAAAAGGAATCTATCTATGCCTGTTATGTCCTGGAACCGGGCACTGGTCACTTACTGGGGGCGGTTTCGCTGCGTGACTTAGTCATGGCCGAACTTGACGCACCGGTGACGAGCGTCATGCGGCGGAAACCGGTCACGGTCAATGCTGAAGATGATCAGGAGGCCGTGGCACAAAAGATCGGGAAATACAATCTGCTTGCCGTCCCCGTGCTGGAGAAAGAAGGGAAGGTCGTTGGTTTCGTGACAGTGGATGACGTTATTGACGTGTTAATAGAGGAGCAAACAGAAGACATCCTGCGTATGGCGGCCGTCGAGCCTGGAGCGTTGGACAAGCCGTATTTTGACAATCCGATCTTCCGAGTTGTGCGCAAGCGCATAGGCTGGCTATTACTTCTATTTGTCGCCGGAACCTTGACCAGCGCGGTGCTGCATCGCTTTGAAAATGAGTTGGCGGCGGTGGTCGCTCTCTCCTTCTTTATCCCCCTGCTGATTGGCACAGGCGGCAATGCCGGTTCTCAGACGGTGATGACTGTCATCCGCAGCCTGGCGCTGGGCGAAGTGGGGGTACGTCAAGCGTGGCGGGTGGTACTGCGAGAGGCAACGACCGGAATGGTCGTCGGCTTGATGGTGGGTTTGGTAGCTTTCGGTCAGGCACTTTTGTGGCGCGCACAGTTTGAGCTCGCACTAACTGTAGCGGTGACAATGTTTGCTATCTGCTGCTGGTCAACTACCGTTGGCTCACTAATTCCCATTGCCGCTCAGCGTTTTGGCGTTGACCCCGCAGTGTTGTCGGCGCCCTTGATTAGCACCCTGGTAGATGCTACGGGCCTGATCATCTACTTCATGATTGCCAAGATAATTCTGCAGGTGTGAGCCGTTATGAAAAAGATGGCCCGGGCTGCTGGTTGGTAGAATTAGTAATGATGCCGAACCAAATTGATGCCAGTCGACGAAACTTCCTCAGGATGTTGGCCGCCACGCCTCTTGTGGCTGTTTCTGCTACGGCCGCGTACGCGAGCTTTGTCGAGCCTTACAATTATCTTATTTCAGAGACCGACATTTTTATTCGAGACCTGCCTCAGGCGTTCGAAGGCTTTCGCATCACGCAGGTGACAGACGTTCATCACAGCCGCATCGTGGCGATTGAAGAGGTCCAGCGTGTGATTAGACTGGCGCAACAGACAAGGCCAGACTTGTTTGCCCTAACGGGTGATTATACCTCCTCTTATCGAAGCTATATCGAACCCTGCGCGGAGGCGCTAGGTCATCTCACGGCACCTGAAGGCGTCTGGGCCGTACTGGGGAACCACGACCACTATACCGACCCGGAGCTTACAACCAGGGCGCTGGAGCGTAATCACATTGCGGTACTCAATAACGCCAACACACTGCTGCGCAGAGGGTCCGACGTCATTCAGTTAGCAGGAATTGATGACTGGTCCTGGGCCGGAGCTGACTGGCGGCGTGCGTTTTACAAACTCGACAAATTGATTCCCACAGTTTTGCTCTCACATCAGCCTGCTGTGCTGAATGCCGGGGAAGCGCAGAATGCGTCGTTAATTCTCAGCGGGCACACGCATGGTGGGCAGATCAAACTTCCCCTGGTTGGCGCGCCGGCGCGATTTGCAACAAAGGATATGCAATATGCCCAGGGCCTATTCAAACGGGGCAATTCACAACTGTACGTCTCGAGCGGCACGGGCGTAATCGGGTTGCCGATACGAATAGGAGTCAGGCCAGAGATAGCGGTCTTACGCCTCCGACGAGCAAACTGATCCACAGATTGCGCAATTTCGTAGGGCGGGCCAGTCCGTCCGGATATAAAAGCGGCCGCAAGCGTCGTTGAACTTGTAATCTGCGGATTACGTTCGCTGGATGGCCATCAGAGTCACATCGTCAGCGGGCGCGTGATCCCCGCGAAATGCATTAACCTCTTTCACGCATGTGCTGATCAGTTGAGTTGATGACAAACTATGGTTCTCCGCCAGGAGTGCCGACAGCCGCTCGATGCCAAACTCATTACCCTTATTATCTCGGGTCTCAGAGAGCCCGTCAGTATAAACGAATAGTGTTTCTCCAGGCTGCATCTCCAGAGATTGGGCGGAGAATCGTTCCGTAGAAAACACACCGACCGGCAAACTGGTGGCGTCAATTCTTCTCACGCCGGCTTTACCGATGAGTAACGCCGGTAAATGTCCGGCATTACAGATTTCAACTTGACCATTGCGACTGGCCTTCCCACAAATCAGCGTGGCGTAATGAGTAGGGAGAGTGCTCTCACAAAAAACGCGGCTCGCGCGTTCCAACATTTGCTCCAGCGGCAGCCGTATGGAAACAAGCGTGCGGAACATTGCCTGCAGGTGCGCCATCAGCATTGACGCAGCCACGCCCTTGCCCGAAACGTCACCCAACACAAAATGCAAATTCTGATCTTCGTTACGTATAAGATCACAATAGTCGCCGCTTACCAGACCTGCTGGCTCATAGTGATATGCTATCTCCCAACCATCAATCTTTTGACTTGGCTCAGGGAGGAGTCCGGTCTGTATTCTGGCGGCCAGTTCAAGATCATCTTCCAAAGCCCGCTGTTCGGGAGGCGTCAGATCGCCCAGGCAGAGTCGCGTTAATGGGTCGGCAATGAGCCGGTCGGTTTCAATAGGGTCCTCGCAAACCTCGCACAATCCATATGTGCCCAAATCCATGCGGCGCAAAGCGGCATCCACTTCCTTCAATAACCGGCTCAACTCAGAAACCTGGTGAAGTTCACTTGCGGCACTCTCGAGCCGCTGGCGGCGATCCAATAGTTGTTGACGAAGCACGGGTTCGATTGCGGTAACCATTCCCTGTTCCTTTCTCCCTAATTAAGCGACGAGTGTTGAAGGTCGCGGAGCCTTTTGTAGTTGCACTGGCAACTGCGCACTACAACAGATCTTTAGCAGCCGTGTCCGGTCGCGCTGCATGAGCGGATCGTCTGCCAGCCACCGGCGCACCTCGCGAAAGACACTGGCAGCATGGCTGTCGGGGGGTTCGACCACCCGATAATGTATCCATTTGCCCTCGCGCCGCGCCGCAACGATTCCAGCGCGACGCAGATAAGCCAGATGACGAGAGATCTTTGGTTGATTCGTTTTAAGAGCCTCGACAAAAAAGCAGACGCAGATCTCGTCCGCACCCATCAGATTAAGCAGGCGCAAACGGGTACGATCGGCGAGTGCTTTGAATAAAAGCTCCATGCTGTAATCTTTCTTTGTCACGCTGGTTTTTACTGCTGAAAGCGGTAACTTCTTATTACGATTTCTGCTGCCCTGGGGTTCCTTTTTTACGCCTATATCAAACCGCAAACCCAGGGCATTTTCTATCCGATTCTTGCGCGCAAAAGAGCTGATTGGGGCTACTGACCGGCAATCTTGCTGCGTCGCTCAACGAGTATGGTATCGCGCCACTCGCTATTTAGTTGCGCAATTCGCACGCGCCTTCCAACCCGTCGAAATCCGCACTTTTCGTGGAGCGCCAGACTTGCGCGATTCGTGGGGAAAATACTCGCTTGTAGTGTCCAGATTCCGTTTTTCTCCGATTCGGCGATCAAACTGGTTAGCAGCCCGCGACCGATTCCTCGACCGCGTGCCTGGCCACGTACACGCTTACCTCGGCGACCCCAGCATAAGCGACGCGGGTGGACACCGGCGACAGCGCCGCCCAACCCCAGACAGCCCCACCCGGGCGATCGCTGGCGATGAGACGCGCAAAGGGCAGATGATTGGAGTTCCACGCATCCCAGGAAGGCGCCCCGGTTTCAAAAGTAGCCTGGCCGGTAGCAATACCTTGCAGATAGATCTCCTTTACGGCCTCCCAGTCGTCAACCGTCATCGCGCGGATTTCAGTTGTCATAGAAAATAACGTATGCGGCTTGACAGATATATCCACTACTGGTAGTCTTTGATGTTACATTCGCCTAAGCGAATATATAAACTATAAGGAGAAACGGTATGGAAAGCAAGCCTGAGGGCCAGATAAGGGCGTTGAAAGCGCACCTGGCGCTGAATGTTCGTAATGTGGAGCAGAGCATTACCTTCTATCGAAGGATACTGGGAATCGAGCCCAGTAAGGTCCGGCCGGGTTACGCCAAATTCGACGTAGAAAACCCACCTCTGAATCTGACCTTAAACGAAACCGCGGTTCGCGAAGCCAGGGCGATATCGCATCTGGGCATTCAGGTCGCGACAAGCGATGAAGTGCTGCTCATGCGTCAGCAATGGGCCGCTGCCGGTCTGAATCCCCGGGATGAAATGCAGACAGAGTGCTGCTATGCCCTTCAGGACAAGAGCTGGGTGCGCGATCCGGATGGCAACGAGTGGGAAGTGTTTGTCGTGCTTGAAGACAATCTTCCAGCAACTAACTCGTGCTGCGTGAGCGCCGCAGCTCCGCAGGTTTCGATTACCAACTGTTGCTGATATGCGCGACAAGCCGCGCTTTCAATGCGGCTCGGAGTCAATCGAAGTCAAGACTGAATGACCACGGAAGATGGCCCGGCTACTCTTAGAGCCGGGCCGTTTTCGACTAAAGGGGGAAGTATAACTTACTGGTTGTGCGGAGATTCCTGGCGGTCGCGAAGCCTCAGCTCACGTCTCCCTTTGCGCTCTTGCTCGCGTGCTTCGATTTTTGCCCGTTGTTCGGCCGTCAGAATAGTACCTATTTCCTCGTGGATACCTTTCATAGAATCGCGGATCTCCAGGCGTAGGGTCTGTAGCCTTGCTTCATCTTCCGCAGTCAAGGTGCTGGCCCTTCGCTTTTCGCGAAGCGCAAACAGTTCTTCGCGTTGCGCTTTGGTGGCATCGCTTCTCCGTTGCACAATGGAGCGCAGCTGCTGCTGTTGTTCCTCGGTCAGGTTCAGGTCCCTTCCCCATCTTCGAAGGCCGGCTCGGTGCATGTGCGACCCACGCGCACCTCGCGGCTTGCTGAGATCTGTTCTTGGCGATTCTGTCGGCGGCGTCTGGGGTTGTTGGCCGATGACAATCGCCCCGGGCAGGAGAATCAGAGTGACAAGCGGTAGCAGGCATTTTTGCAAAGACATTTTTAGAACTACTCCTTAATCGAAATTTCGAATCATCTTGATTGGGGGAACGACGCAGCGTCGGGGAAAGATTGCTGAAAACCCTCCTGCCGTCTGCCTTTGGGGAGGCCTATTTCCGTTTCCTCGTTTCTTAGGACGCCAAAAACGATTGTTTAGTCTGAGAAAGATTTGACAAAGGCGGGGCAAATGAGGCAGAGTACTTTGTAGTACAAAGCGAAAGGAAAGCGCTTGTGCGGTTGGCTTACAACAAAGACGAACCTCTAGCTTATCGACAAATTCGTCAATTTCAAACCGGCCTCTTACGGAGAATCCACCTTAGTAGTCAAAGAAAAGATGCCAAGCTACAATACCTGGGCAATGAATCTTCTTACAAACATCAATTCACCTGCAGACCTGCGCCGTCTGGCACCGAACCAATTGCAGGCTGTTGCCGACGAAATTCGCCAGTACATTCTGGAAACAATGTCGCGAGTAGGGGGGCACACGGGCGCCTCATTGGGGGCAATCGAGTTGGCTGTGGCCTTGCATTACGCTTTTGATACGCCGCGTGATCGACTTATTTGGGACGTTGGCCACCAGGCCTATGCCCACAAGATACTGACTGGTCGCCGCGAACTCTTGCCCACTATTAAACAATACGGCGGCATCAGCGGATTTCTCCGCCGCGACGAGTCGGAATACGACACGTTTGGGGCCGGCCATGCTTCCACGTCTCTTTCTGCCGCGCTAGGCATGGCAATCGCACGTGACAGGAAGGGGGAGAACCATCATGTGGTGGCCCTGATTGGTGACGCCTCACTCGCGGGCGGCATGGCAATGGAAGCCATCAATCAGGCAGGACATCTGAAAAGCCGGCTGATCGTTGTCCTGAATGACAATGAGATGTCGATCGCCCCCGCGGTCGGAGCTTTGACGGGATACCTAAACCGTATTCGCGGCGCGCATGGCTATCACCGGTTCAAAGACGAAGTCGAAGAAACGCTCCTGGCCATACCTTCATTTGGCGAAAGACTTCATCACGCTGCCAAGACTATGAAAGATGCGATTGCCGCCGCAGTTCTTCCCGGCGCGCTGGTGAATGAACTTGGCTTCAAATACATTGGTTACGTTGATGGTCACAACCCCCAGGCGCTTGTGGCGGCATTCCATGAGGCACAGCAGATCAAGGATGGACCAGTCATAGTTCACGCTTTAACTACCAAGGGCAAGGGTCATCCCCGCGCCGAAAAAGATTACTACCGTTGGCATGCTACAGGACCATTTGAACTTGATACAGGTGAGCCAGTCAAATCATCTGCCAAGGCTCCAACCTACACGAAGGTATTTGGCGACACGTTGTGCTCTCTCATGGAGAAGGACCCTCGGATAATCGCGTTAACAGCCGCCATGCCCGACGGCACGGGAGTATCGAGCGCGCTGGAGCGATTTCCCAATCGTGCCTTCGATGTGGGAATCGCGGAACAACATTGCGTGACTTTTGCAGCCGGAATGTCCTGCGAAGGACTGAAACCTGTGTGCGCCATCTACTCAACATTTTTGCAGCGCGGTTTTGATCAAATAATCCACGATGTCTGTATTCAGAATCTCAACGTGAAGTTTTGCCTCGATCGTGGTGGTATTGCGGGGGGTGACGGACCGACGCACCACGGCCTGCTCGATATTGCCTATCTGCGAGCAGTGCCCAACATTGTTATAATGGCGCCTAAAGATGAAGCTGAACTGCGTGATATGCTGCACACAATGATTGAGCACAGCGGCCCGGCCGCTATGCGTTATCCACGTGGTAATGGCGTGGGTGTTCCAATCGACAGGGAGCCTCAGCTTCTGGAGATTGGAAAAGGCGAGATTCTCCGGGATGGGGGTGAGATTGCAATCGTGGCTTACGGCTCAATGGTGCATGCAGCTCTTGAGGCGTCCGAAAATCTTGCGAAAGATGGCATAGAGACCACTGTGGTCAATGCCCGTTTTGTTAAACCTCTCGATGCCGAACTGCTCGTGGCACTAGCAGGGACGAAACGGCTTATTGTGACGGTTGAAGAAGCTTATCTGGCCGGCGGGTTCGGTTCAGCGGTGCTGGAACTGCTGGAAGAGAATGGGCTGCAGGATAAATTGCGAGTCGTGCGAATGGGTATTCCTGATCGGTTGGTCACCCATGGGGAACCGAAATTGCTACTGGCAAAGTATGGCCTGGACGCTGACGGCATTTACACGTGTGTAAGAGAGAGCATCGAGCTTCTGGAAAATCGCCGCGCTAAGCTGAAAAAGGTGGGACTATAGCTGCACTCAGAAATTTTTGGACGTAACTGTTGACGGATTGCGCAAGCAATGGCATCATTTCTCGCGAAGTTTTTGATTGGAACGTGCTCACGAATTTTCTAATCGCTTCGGTTATGCCCCGTTTTAGCACTCTCTCACAATTGTCGAAACCCCGACTCATTCTTGAAGCTTAGTTCAAGTTTCGCGTCAAGCCGCGCGAGGAAATGGTTATTTCTTATGAGGAAGCAAGAGTTTCGGGAGCGCGAGTGTATTCATCAGGAAGACGGTGTAGAGGGCGCGTTTTACAATGGCGTGTTCTATGTGCAGGCTCTCCAGCGTCTGCAGGTTGACGCTGCCGTTAAGATGGCCAGCAAAGTCACCCCGTTTTTCTGGTCCGACGCGCCTCAAATTCTCGTTTGGCTGTGCACCAATTGCGCTGCCGAGCTTCGCCTCAACGAGACTCCGCGGGCTATAACCCAGGCTGCACGGCGCCAAGCTTGAACCTTTCCGATCTTGTGGGTGGCGGCACTCCGTGGCCGCCCCTCCATAGCGTGACAAAATCGCCGAAAGCATGATGGGGCGGCCAACGGAGTGGCGTCCCGACAATGAAGCGCGAGCGAATCGACAAGCTGCTGGTGGCACGAGGATTAGCTGATTCGCGCACGCGTGCCCAGGCGATGGTGATGGCTGGCGTTGTGCTGGTCAACCAACAACGCGTCGACAAACCATCAGCGCTCTTTTCCGAAACAGCGGAAATTCGTATTAAGGGAGCAGAGGATCCCGCCGGGCGTTATGTCGGTCGCGGGGGCGTGAAACTCGAAGCCGCCTTACGCGAATTCAATGTTGATGTATGCGGACTGACCTGCCTGGATGTGGGCGCCTCCACCGGCGGCTTCACTGATTGCCTACTACAGCACGGCGCAAGCAAGGTTGTAGCCATTGATGTTGGACACAATCAGATGGATTGGCGTCTGCGAACAAACTCACGAGTTGAGCTGCGAGAGGGCGTTAATGCGCGCTATTTGAAGCCCGAAGACTTTGCAACTAAATTCGATCTCGCGGTGATGGACGTCTCATTCATTTCAGCCACGAGAGTGCTGCCTGCGATTGTGCCGCTGTTGGCGCGGGCAGGTCGCCTGATAACGTTAATCAAACCTCAGTTCGAGGTCGGACGTGGCGAGGTTGGCAGCGGCGGAATAGTTCGCGATCCTGAGAAGCACAAAAGAGTAGTTGCTGAAGTGAACGAAGCAGCAGCGTCGCTGGGACTGGAGTGTCGCAACTTGATTGCGTCGCCAATTCGTGGCGCCGAAGGAAATGTCGAGTATCTGGCGTTGTATGAAAGAAAGATTGGTCAGTAGTCCGTTGTCAGAGTTCATTGGTTAGTATCAGACCCCTCAAGACACCAACTGACCAATCTCGTTGACACTAAAAAGCGGGCCCACGTATCATCCACGCTGTTTCAGAAGAACAACCAGAATCGCTCTTTATTAACCCTTCCCAGCCGGAAATAGCGCGTTAGCAAGCAAATCTTGCCCGCGCCTGCTCCCGCAGACTGCACGAATCTGATGTCCGTCGCTACACCCAGGCGCGTGGGGATAGTACTCAAGCCGCATCAACCCGAAGCGCTGAAGACTATCTGCAGCGTCGTGAAATGGTTGCATGAGCGGGGCATCCAGCTCGTCGGAAGTCCCGAGATTGAGCGCGAGCGAATCGAGCACGAAACCGGCTGCAGCGTGGAAACTCTTGAGCGCGAGAGTCTGGCTGCCGGCGTTGATCTGATCCTGGTATTGGGCGGCGATGGCACAATGATCGCAACCGCCCGAATGATCGGAGATACAGAGGTGCCTGTGCTCGGCGTCAACTACGGCGGGCTGGGTTATCTTGCTGAGTTTCGCATTGAAGAACTATATACGGCGCTCGAGGCGATTCTTGCGGGAGATTATCGTGTCGATAGAAGAGTCATGCTGGCAGTGGAACTGTTGCGTGGTGATGAACACCTCACACGTAATCGCGTCCTCAACGATGTGGTGATTAACAAATCTGCACTGGCGCGCATCATTGAAATTGAAGCATACCTGAATCGACAGTTTGTGAATTCCTTTCGGGCTGATGGCCTCATAGTTTCCACGCCTACTGGTTCCACGGCCTACAATCTATCAGCGGGTGGTCCAGTAATATTTCCGTCGATGAACGCGGTGGTCATCACGCCGATCTGTCCTTTCACTCTCTCTAACCGGCCTATAGTTGTGCCTGACGAGTCGCTAATCGAGTTGCGCCTGAAGACCGCGAACGAAGAGGTGGTATTGACGCTCGATGGACAGGTAGGCCTGGCTCTGAAGCCCGAAGATCGCGTGCTAATTCGCAAGAGCAAAACCACCTTCAACATCGTGCAGCCGGCAAATCGAAACTATTTCGAAGTCTTGCGAGACAAACTGCGTTGGGGCAGATAAACCAGGCACTCCAAAAGAGACAAGCAATGCCCGATAACAACAGGGACAGATCGGAAAAGGCAGGAATCCAACCCGACGCTTTTGAGCAGGAGGTAACTACTGATCTCGATGAGGAAACTCCCGACAAGCCGAAAGGGCTGGCGCTCCACACGCGCATTCTAATCGGCCTTGCGGTAGGTGTATTTGCGGGAGTAGCGGTTAATTATCGATTTGGCGGCGATGATCCGCGTGTTGCCTGGGTCGTAGACAATCTGACTCACCCGATTGGGCAACTCTTCCTCCGCTTGCTCCTCATGATTGTTGTGCCCCTTGTATTTTCCTCCCTCGTGGTGGGTGTTGCGGGCATTGGCGATATCCGGAAACTCGGACGCATCGGTCTGAAATCTTTCGGTTATTGTCTCGTGATCTCCGCTATTTCCGTCGTTATCGGGCTGACCCTCGCCAACACCATTAAGCCAGGAAAACGGATCGATCCCAACACCTCGGCTGCTCTCGAGCAGCGTTACGCAACAGACGCTACAAAGACTGTAGAAGAGGCGCGAAAGGCGAGCACTGCCACGCCAAAGCCCCTGATGGCGGTTGTGGAGACGATCGTGCCAAAGAATCCAATCAGCGCTGTGGCCAGCGAGACGCCAAACATGGTTCACCTCATGTTCTTCGCGCTGGTTGTCGGTATAGCGATCACACTGATTCCTGTTGGCATTACCGCGCCACTGCTGCGGGGATTGGAGGCGCTTTACGAGATCACCGCGAAAATCATCGAGATGATCATGAAGTTCGCCCCCTATGCGGTTGCCTGTCTGCTTTTCAATAACACGGCGCGTTTCGGACTGGATCTTTTGCAGGCTTTGGCATGGTTTGTCATCACGGTGCTTCTGGGCCTGTCACTGCATATGTTTGGAGTCTATTCGCTATCAGTCTATTTCTTGTCCCGTCTTTCACCACTCCAATTCTTTCGACGAATCAAGACCGTAATTCTCACGGCATTCTCTACCTCCTCTTCCAACGCGACCCTTCCGACTGCATTGCGAATATCCGAAGAGAATTTAGGAGTACCTCAGGAGATCAATAGTTTTGTCCTGACCGTGGGAGCTACTGCCAATCAGAATGGCACGGCTTTGTACGAGGGAGTGACGGTGCTTTTCCTGGCCCAGCTGGCTGGTGTCGACCTATCACTGGCGCAACAGCTCATGGTCGTCTATCTCGCCATTCTGGGCGGTATCGGCACAGCAGGCGTGCCTTCAGGTTCAATACCCTTTATTATCGGCGTGCTCGCTACAATCGGTGTGAATCCGGCGTTAATTGCCATCATACTGGGAGTTGATCGCATACTCGACATGTGTCGCACAACATTGAATGTCACGGGCGACATTACTGCAGCAACCTATGTTGCTCGTTCTGAAGGATACGACTTGCTAAAACCGCATCAGCGCGCAATCGTCCACGCCGGAGTGGTGATGCCTCTTGCGGGCCAGAGACTCGACTAGTCGTAAAGTGCACAGCTGCGCGATAATCTGCGCACAAATTGCAGCTAAGAGCTACTCAGAGGCTGAGGCATGGTATTTCCACTGTATGACGACAATTCGGATCGCAGGATCTTCCCTGTAGTTAATTATGCCTTCATCGCCATAAACATTCTTGTTTTCGTTTTTTTGCAAGGATTAGGAACAAACGAGAACTTCACATATGCCTTCTCAACTGTGCCCCAGGAGATCATAAGTGGGCGCGATGTTGTAACACCTAACCACGTAGTAACTCATCCGGTTACAGGTCAGCGACTGCTAGTTCCGGGGCTGCAGCCAACACCATTTTCCGTCTACCTGACTTTGCTCACCTCCATGTTCATGCACGGCGGTATTGCGCACATCTTTGGCAACATGCTGTTTCTCTGGATCTTTGGTGACAATGTGGAAGATAGACTGGGTCATGTGCGTTATGCCAGCTTTTACCTTGTTTGTGGTCTCTTCGCCTCACTGGCTCATGTTATGACCACCGCCATGTTCTCGAGCGACCCCGATAGTTTATTAATTCCCAGCCTGGGAGCTTCGGGAGCAATCTCCGGTGTACTCGGCGGTTATATTTTGCTCTATCCTCACCGGCGGGTGATGGTAATTCTGTTTCGCATCATCACTGACGTCCCTGCCTATGTGGCAATTGGCATATGGTTCGTCTTTCAGCTGATTAGTGGGCTGGGCGTTTTGGGCGCCGGGTCGGCCCAGGGCGGCGTGGCCTATGCAGCTCACATCGGAGGATTCATCGCCGGACTTGTTCTAGTTAAAGTCTTCGCAATCGGCAGCTCCCAGATTCGCGGGTAAGGAAGGGTTTCAGCGGTCTAATATTTGCACTACTGAAGGAACCAAAGTGCGATGGCTATAACCGAGGTCACACCTCCGCGGGAAAATAAGCAAGAACTTGATATTCGCTCCACACCCCGCGAAGAGATGAGTCTTTCCCCTCTCGACACTTTTGCCTACGAGTTTCCCGGACGAGAGATCCGTATCAACTTCGAGATTCCTGAATTCACCGCAATCTGTCCATTCTCCGACTTTCCCGATTTTGCGACTATCCGTCTCGAGTATGTGCCCAACAAGCGCTGTGTAGAGCTGAAAAGTCTGAAGCTGTACATCAACTCATTTCGCAATGTGAAAATATTCCACGAGCACGTTATCAACATCATTCTCGAAGACTTCATAGGTGCTTGCGATCCCTTGCAGGTGGAGATCGAGGGCGACTTTCACGTTCGTGGGAATATCAAGACAGTTGTGCGGGCAAGTTACAAGAAGCAATGAGCGCAAGTCTCTGGCAACGCTACCGGGGGCTGCCGCGGAACGTCGTTGCCATCGGACTGGTAAGCCTGCTTAACGACTCCTCGAGCGAAATAATTTATCCTCTGCTTCCCGTATTTCTCTCACTTACCCTCGGTGCTTCCCCGGCGGTTGTTGGTCTCATTGAGGGCGCCGCAGAAACTGCCTCGAGTCTGTTGAAGCTGTTTGCCGGGTACTTCAGCGATCGTCGCGGAAGACGCAAGATCTTTGTCGTACTCGGATACGGGTTCGCCAATTTTGCCCGGCCATTCCTGGCCTTTGCCACCAACTGGCATCAAGTGCTTGTTATTCGGCTTGCTGACCGCGTAGGCAAGGGCATCCGCACCGCTCCGCGTGATGCAATGATTGCCGATACCGTCGGTGTGCAGGAGCGCGGACTGGCCTTCGGTTTTCACCGGGCAATGGATCACGCCGGCGCGGTGATTGGTCCCCTTATCGGTTATCTGTTAGTGAGACTGTTTGTGCCAAACCACGACGTTCCTACCGCGGGAGACTTCGCTCAGATCTTTCTCCTGGCATCTATACCGGCGCTGGCTGCGGTCATAGTCGTAATCTTGTTTGTTCGCGAGCCTTCGATCAAAAAGGCCGAACCGGCAGCTGCAACTGAGTCACTACATCTGTCTTTGCGCGAGTTTGATACCAACTTCAAGCGTTTCCTTTTGCTTGTCGCGCTGTTTACGCTTTCAAACTCTTCGGATGCCTTCTTACTTCTGCGGGCCCAAACTGCTGGTGTAGCAATTGTAACCATTCCGCTACTCTGGGCGATTCTCCACCTGAGCAAAGTATTGAGTTCACTTCTGTGCGGCGACCTTTCGGATCGTCTCGGGCGCCGTGGCCTGATTGCCACAGGGTGGCTGCTTTATGCGGCGGTTTACGTTGGCTTCGCGTTTGTAGGCAGTACGACAACTGTCTGGATACTCTTCTTAATCTACGGAATATACTTCGGCCTGAGCGAAGGAGTCGAGAAGGCGCTGGTTGCCGATCTCGTGCCATCTCACCAGCGTGGTACGGCTTACGGATTGTATAATCTTGCGTTCGGCATCACAGTGCTGCCGGCTTCGCTCTTAATGGGTGGATTATGGAAGTGGCAGGGGCCTGAAGTGGCATTTCTGGTGAGTGCCGCTCTCGGTGTGACGGCAGCCCTGCTTCTGCTAACGTTGGTGAGGACCCGAACGCAGATGGCTGCGCGCTGAGCACTGCGAAACAATTGCACATCCGGTGTATTATTTTGCCGAAGGAGAATTGAAGCATGGCACGCCACGTTCTAAGGCCACATCCCGGCCTTTCAAGAGAGATCGGATTTTACCTCAGCAGCATGGAAGAGGTACGCGAACAAGTCGTACGGGCGGTCAGCCACCTGAATAAGGAGCAGATAGGCCGTCCCGCCTTCCTCGGCGCGCATCCGATAGGTGCTCTGGTACTACATATCGGGGAGGCAGAATGGTGGTGGATGCAATGTGTAGTTTCCGGCCATCAACTGACGGAACAGGATCGAAAAACGCCTTTCTGGGACGTACTCGACAATCCGACGGGCTTTGTCAACAATGACTATACCGCCGAGTTTTGCTTACAGGAGATCGAGAAGATTCGCAATCAGACCCGAGATCTGCTCTTTGCTGCTAATGACGCTCAGTTGGAAAAAATTCATAGCTACGAACGAAAGGGCGCAATTCACGAACAAAGTCTTCGTTGGATTCTGCATCATCTGATCGATCACGAGGCCCAGCATAAGGGCCAAATCCTTATGTTGAAGAGATTATGGGTGTGAAGAAAGTCGCAATGTTAACCGATGATCACGGATTACAGATTAATCAAGACAGAGGAAGATCTGCGCAAAGCCCTGGAATCATTGTCCTCGCAAGCTGCCATCGGCCTGGACACGGAAACCACCGAACTTGATCCTCATACCTCCCGCCTGCGACTGATTCAGCTCGCTGCACCGGACGGCGTACGTATCATTGACCTTGACGCCTTTGCCAACGGTGATCTGTCGCAAAGCGAAACTCTCGCGCCTCTGAGGCGGCTGCTGTCGGCCCGGCGGCCCATAAAAATTGCGCATAATGCCAAGTTTGACGCGAAGTTTATTAAGCACAAACTCGGCGTTGAGCTGGGCGGTCTATTCGATACTTTGCTAGCCAGCCAATTAATCGGGGCGGGCGACATCGAAGAGCGGCATGGTCTCGAGAATGTGGCTTCGCGCTACCTGAACGAGTCCATAGATAAGAGCGAACGACTCAGCAATTGGAATTTTGAGTTGTCGGAATCGCAATTGCAGTACGCGGCTCGCGACGCAGCGGTGCTTTTGCCGCTGCGTGAAAGATTGATCGAGCGACTGCGTACAGAGGCGCTTGTCAAGTGTGCCCAACTGGAATTCGAATGCGTCACAACCGTCGCTGATATCGAGTTGGCGGGCTTTTACATGCACAAGAACCGGTGGCTCGAGCAGTTGGCAATTGTGGAAAAGAAGCGCGCCGCGCTGGCTGAGGAGTTACAGGAGGTTCTGGCACAGGAATCCAGCCAAGGTTCGCTGTTCGGTGGCCCTCAACGCGACGACATCAATCTCGACTCTCAACAGCAGGTTACGCAGGCCCTTGAGCGGCTGGGCATTCCTGTGCCGGATTCCACCCGCAGTTGGAAACTTCAACCACTGGCCGCCCAGTATCCAGTAGTTGAAAAACTGATCGAATACCGTACTGTCCAGAAGGCCCTCACGAGCTATGGCCAGAACATGATCGAGTTGATTAACCCCGTCACCGGGCGGCTGCATGCTGACTTCCGTCAAATAGGCGCGCCGACAGGAAGGTTCTCCTGCACAAACCCCAATATTCAGCAGGTGCCCCATCAAATCGAGTACCGGCGCTGCTTCAGTGGGTATCCCGCGGGACGGAGACTAGTTATCGCTGACTACTCTCAGATCGAGTTGCGTATACTTGCCGAATTCTCCGGGGATCCTGGATTCATCAAGGCCTTCAATTCGGGCGCCGATCTTCACCGCGTCACTGCCGCTCAAGTTTTCAACCTCAGTAGCGAACAGGTTTCAAAACAGCAGCGCGATTTTGCCAAGAGGCTCAACTTCGGAGTTGTTTATGGCATTGGCGCGCAGAGATTTGCCATGTTGACGGGCTTGAGTGTTCCGGAGGCGGAAGACGTGCTGCGTAAATATTTTGCGACCTATCGCCAGCTGGACAGTTACCTGCGCGACGCGGCGCTTCGGGCTGTTCGTGAACGCCAGGCGCGCACAGCTTCCGGCCGCCTGGTGCGCTTCCGTTTTGATGAAAATGATCGGCAGCAGATCTCCATGACGCAGCGCAACGGTAAGAATACTCCGATACAAGGAACCAGCGCCGATATACTCAAAAGAGCGTTACGGCTACTCAGAGATGAATTGGCGGGTAGTTCTGCAAAAATCGTCAATATCATTCACGATGAAGTTGTAGTTGAAGCCGCCGCTGCTGAGGCCGAGGAGATTGCCGCCAGGGTGGAGCGGGCCATGTGCGCGGCAGGTGAGGAATATTTGAAGACCGTGCCGGTGAAAGTGGAAACGGAAATTGCCGATGAATGGGTCAAGTAGCGGTCAGGTCAGGCTTTGATTCTTTAGCGTTTGTACGCCAGCTAAAATAGAGGCGCCAGATGAAATAGACCGGAATACCCGGCAGGACGATGAGGTAACCTATGCCGGAAGTTGCGGGCGCGAGATAGGCAAGGTCTACCACGAAGAGGGCTGCCAGTACGATATAAATAAGAGGTACAAGCGGAAAGCCTGGTGTCTTGTACGGACGCTCGAGGTGAGGGCTCTTTCGGCGCATCACGATGAGCGCGCCCACCATCAAGGCATAAAAGATTAGATCGGCTGATACAATGTATTCGAGCAACTGCGTATAGACATTTCCGTACCTTACCACCCCTGTTTGCGGGTCAGTGGTAACGGTCCTCGGCAGCGTAAGAAATGCTGCCCATAATCCCTGCGTAATAAGCGCCACGGCAGGCACATGCCGCCGGTTGAGTTTGCCAATGGCTTCGAAGAAAAGGTTGTCGCGCGCCATTGCGTAATAGACTCGGGCACCTGCCAGGATGAGTCCATTATTACAGCCGAAGGTGGAGATCATGATTGCGATAGCCATCAATATCGTGCCACGCGGACCAAGTATGGCCTGCATTGTCGCGGTGGCGACGCGATTTTGCGGCGCGTTCTGGATGTCCGCAAGCGGCAGCGTTACAACATAAGCGAGGTTGGCAAGCAAATAGAGCCCGACGACCAGGGTGCACCCAAGTAGAAGCGCCCGGGGTAGGTTGCGGCCAGGTTCACGTATTTCGCCGCCGGTAAACGTCACATTGTTCCAGGCTGACTGCGCAAACAGCGGACCAACCATCGCCTGGCCGAGCAACATTAATAGTGCGAGCGAGAGTGTCCACCCGCCGGCAACTTCGAAACCAAGTTGCGAAGCCGCAGGTTTCCAGCCGTTGGCCCATGGCTGCCACCATGATGAACTGAAAGCAGCGCTGCCGCCGTTCCAGCCGAGCGTCAGGCCGATAATAATAAGACCCAGTAGGGCAGCGGTTTTCGTAAAGGTAAAGGTGTTCTGAATGATCTTCCCTGTCTTTAATCCGCGCGTGTTGGTAAAAGTCAAAAACAGAATCATGGCAACTGCCACAAGCTGCTGAGTTGATAGGCTGACGGCATAACGGCCCAGCGAGTGTGGGGCGATCAGGTATTTATCGCCGGCAACGAGATCTGTTAAAACCCCCATGAAGTTTGCAAATGCTACGGCAACGGCAGCTATTGTGCCGGTCTGTACGACGAGAAAGAGGGACCAGCCAAAAAGAAAGCCCACAAATGGGCCATAGGCTTCCCGCAGGAACACGTATTGTCCGCCGGCTCGCGGCCACATCGCTGCCAGCTCAGAACAACACAATGCGCCGGTGATGGTGAGCACTCCTGCCAGTGCCCAGGCCATCAGGAGCCAACCCGGGGCACCCACAAGTCGTGCCGATTCTGCCGAGGTAATAAAAATGCCCGAGCCGATCATCGAGCCCACCACAATCATGGTGGCGTCAAGCCGGCCCAGGCCGCGGACGAGTTTACCGGACCCTTTGGATTCGTCACTCATTTAACAGATGAGCGTATAGTTCTGCTTACGTTTGCTGTCAAGGAAAACGCTGCTTGACATTCTGCGCAACGCTCCCCTAGTCTTTCTTGAGTCGCATGATTGCAGTTCCTGCCTGTAGAGCTTTCGGAAAACCAGGAAGTAATTAGCATGATCAAGGAACAGCTGCTTGCTCTGATTACCGACAAACGCGCGCATGTTGGAGTCATTGGGCTGGGTTACGTTGGTCTGCCGCTGTTGGTGGAGTTTGCCCGCGCCGGCTTGACGGCGACTGGCTTTGAAGTCGATCGCGACAAGGCGGAACAAATTAATGCCGGTCGGTCATATATCGGAGATGTCCCTTCATCCACTCTCGAGAAACTTGTCGAGTCGAAACGGTTGCAGGCAACCATAGATTTTGGCCTCCTTCGCAAGTGCGACGCCATCATAATTTGCGTGCCCACACCACTGCGTAAGACCAAGGAACCCGATGTGTCCTATATTCTGGCCGCCGCAGAGGAGATCAAAAAGCAGTTGCACCAGGGACAGTTGATTATTCTTGAATCAACCACTTATCCGGGTACCACCGACGAAGTTTTGTTACCGATGTTAGAAGAAACCGGGCTCAAGCTCGATAAGGATTTCCTGCTGGCGTTTTCGCCGGAACGTGTAGATCCCGGTAATCCTCAGTTTCAGACCCATAACATTCCCAAAGTCGTCGGCGGCGTTACGGCCGACTCCACAGAGGCCGCCGCTCATCTTTACTCGCAGATCGTTAATGACGTACATGCCGTGAGTTCCGCCCGCGTGGCAGAGGCCGCTAAGTTACTGGAGAATACATTTCGCGCCGTAAACATTGGTATGGCCAACGAAATGGCCCGTCTCTGTTATGCGCTGAATATCGATACCTGGGAAGTAATTCGTGCCGCTGCGACCAAACCGTTTGGCTTCATGCCTTTCTATCCCGGGCCGGGCATAGGCGGTCATTGCATACCGCTAGATCCGCACTACCTGTCCTGGAAGGCGCGCCAGCACGGCTTTGACTCACGCTTTATCGGCCTCGCTGAAGAAGTCAACTCGCGCATGCCTGAACATGTAGTGCAGCTGATTGCTGATGGCTTAAACGACGAACGCAAGGCGATGAAAGGGTCGCGCGTTCTACTGCTCGGCGTGGCCTACAAGAGAGATATTAACGACGTTCGTGAGAGCCCGGCTCTTTCGATAATCGATCGGCTGCGAGCAAAGGGAGCTGAAGTGCGTTATCACGATCCTTTTGTCCAGGAATTGCACTTTGACGACGCCCATACTGAAGGCGGCGGGGAGCCATTAACCTCTGCGCCGTTAACGGATGACGAGTTGCGGGCTACCGACTGCCTGGTAATCGTTACAGATCATAGCCAGATCGATTACAGCCGCGTGTGCCGTTTGAGTTCGCTGATTGTGGATACCCGGAATGCACTGAATGGAGATTTGAGACGCGAAAGCTGCGCTCGAATAATCAGACTCTAGGGAGTTGCGAACACCACCGTCGCGAGAACGGCAGTACGGTAGACCCAAAATCTCGATGTTGAAGGTACTTAATGTTGTCGGCGCCCGGCCCAACTTTATGAAGGTCGCGCCGATTATGGAAGCGATGAAGCGGCGTACAACTCAGTTTACGCCGCTTTTAGTTCATACGGGCCAGCATTACGACAAGTCGATGTCCGCTGCTTTTTTCCGGGACCTGGGTCTTGGTGAGCCGGAGGTTCACCTTGAGGTTGGTTCTGCCTCGCATGCTCGTCAAACCGCCGCCGTAATGGAGCGTTTTGAGCCTGTGTTATTGCGTGAGCAGCCTGACTGGGTGTTAGTGGTTGGCGATGTGAATTCCACGCTCGCCTGCGCGCTGGTCTGCGTAAAGATTGGGATTAAGGTGGGCCATGTCGAAGCCGGCTTACGCAGTCGTGATCGCAGCATGCCGGAGGAGATTAATCGACTGTTGACCGATCAGATCGCTGACTTACTATTCACTCCTTCCGAGGACGCCAGCGAAAATCTGCTCTCCGAAGGAATTCCCAAGGAACGCATTCGTTTTGTCGGCAACATCATGATTGATTCGCTGCGCAAAAATCTCCAGCGAGCGGCAGCGTCAACAATCCGGGAAGACCTGGCGCTCAATACTGAGCGATACGCGGTACTCACTCTTCACCGGCCCTCGAACGTCGACGATCCGGAGACTTTCTCGCGAATTCTGAGTGCGCTGGAAAAGATTGCTGTACGGGTGCCGGTGATTTTTCCCATCCACCCGCGGACCCGAAAGATGATCGCAGAATTTGGTTTGGAAGCGCGGCTTAGGGCCGCTGAGAAGGTCAGGATGATCGAGCCGCTTGGCTATCTTGACTTTTTGAAACTCTACAGTGGCGCTTGTTTGGTGCTGACCGATTCCGGTGGCATTCAGGAAGAGACGACGGTGTTGGGCATACCTTGCGTGACGCTGCGGGAGACTACTGAACGGCCCATAACAGTTACTATGGGAACCAACACGGTCGTGGGGAGTAACACGGAAAAGATCATTCAAGCGGCTCTTACGGCGCTTACCAGCCCTCAAAACAAACACCTTAACATTCCACCGCTCTGGGATGGTCGAACTGCTGAACGCATTCTCGACGCTCTCATCGAGTACCGAGTCCAGTAAAACCGAAGATATACTGTTGAGCCTTGCAGGTAAGAGTGCATTAAGGAAGCGACGATTATCAACTACGCAGCTAAATTAGATTGTACGCCCGACCGAAGCCAGGCAGAGTTTCATCTTGTTAATTCTGTAAA
>DATEUF010000337.1:0-30564 GCA_035283325.1 Pyrinomonadaceae bacterium
AAGGAATTTCTTCCCTACGTGTTCGACAGATTCTCTCAAGCGGACACAAGCAGTACGCGAGAACACACCGGGCTCGGTTTGGGCCTGGCGATCGTTCGCCATCTTGTGGAGCTGCATGGAGGTATCGTTCGGGTACACAGCGCGGGCGAAGGTCAGGGAACAACGTTCACTATTCGTCTCCCAGTGAGGGCGCTGAAGGAAGAAGAGGCAGGACGTGACATCGCGCATCTGAGTGTGGAAGCGTTGGATTCACTTGCTACTAATATCGCACTCGAGGGTTTGAGAGTAATGATCGTTGATGATGAGGCCGAAGCTCGCGACTTATTGACAATGATGTTGGAGGGTCGCGGCGCGGAGGTTAAGGCGTGCGCCTCGGCGCAAGAAGCATTGACCACAATCAACGAATGGCCACCGTCGATCCTCGTCTCAGATATCAGCATGCCTGGTGAGGACGGCTACTCCTTTATCAAGAAGGTGAGGAATCTCGGGCCAGAAAACCGAGATATCCCTGCCATTGCGCTCACAGCATTTGCACGTCCCGAGGATCGCATGCGTGCATTGGCGGCGGGTTTTCAAATGCACGTTCCCAAACCCGTTGAAGCAATGGAGCTGCTCATGGTGATTGCGAGTCTGGCCAATCGAAAGACCGTCCTCTGAATTCTGTATGCCTGAACGATTTGACCAGTGCTAACTGCGGAGCCTTGAGGTGAGGTTAGCCTAAGGCTTGCGCAAAATCCTCAATGAGCTCTTCGGTTGCCTCTATCCCTACTGACAGACGGATCAACTTATCCGAGATACCCAGCCTTTGGCGATCTGCTCGCGACACGCCGGCATGAGATGTTGTTACGGGTCGCGTAATGAGCGTCTCGACTCCTCCAAGACTGGGGGCAACAAGTGGCAATGCTGTCTTCTGAATGAACGCGTCGGCCGCAGCAATCTCACCCTTTAGTTCAAAGCTCAACATCCCGCCGAAGCCTTCAAATAATTCGCGAGCCCGTTGATGACCAGGATGACTCTCCAGGCCAGGATAGTTAACTCGCTCAACCGCTGGATGCTGCTGCAAATACTGAGCGATCTTGAGAGCGCTCTCGTTCTGATACCTGACACGCAAGGCGAGGGTCTTGATTCCCCGGTGAAAAAGGAAAGCTGCGTGAGGGTCCATCGAGCCACCCAGATGATCAAGTTTCCGCTTGATCTTTGCGATCAGTTCGGATGAACCAAGACACGCTCCAGCCACGATATCGGAGTGGCCATTGAGGTACTTCGTGCCGCTGTGGAGCGAAATATCAAATCCCCACTCCAGGGGGCGAAAATTGATCGGGCTCGCAAAAGTGTTGTCAATTATAGAAATGATACCGTTCTCGCGCGCGAATGCCGCCACAGCTTTGAGGTCCGCAACTTCCAACAATGGATTGGTCATCGTTTCAACATAGATTGCCCTGGTATTTGGTCTGAGCGACGCTTTCCACGAATCAGGCTTACTGCCATTGATGAAATCATAGGCCAGTCCGAAGCCTGCAAAGTCTCGGGTGAGCAGATCGTGCGTACCACCGTACAAGCAGTCTTGCGCGAGGAGATGGTCGCCGGAGGTCAAGACTGAGAGTAGCGTCGTCGAGATTGCTGCCATGCCGCTTGCCGTCACCAGGGCGGCTTCGGCGTTTTCCAGGGCCGCAAGCTTCTTCTGTACCGCCTCGTGATTAGGCGTATTGTTCAATCGGATGTACTTCAGGTCGTGATAACTGGTCTCGCCACCATATTCGAACATCGCCGACTGAAATATTGGCATGCTGACTGCACCTTCAATGCGCGGGTCGGGCTCACCCGCATGAATGAGTTTCGTCTCAATACGCTTATAACTATTCGTCATTCGTCCACCCTCCAATCAAATATGGACTCTGCTTTCTCTTGAAGCCGATCGCTAGCATCCAACAAATTGAAAGTTATTACGTGAATCTGGATGGTCCCTGGTAATAGATGGTCCAAAAGGCTTCCGCTTGAACCTAACCCAACTTTCACTCGTACATTGACAATGATCTTACACTCCCTATTTAAGTAAAGCGAGGCCTGGGTATGACTAACTTCTCTACCGGTGTTGTGACCGTTTGTCTGGTCCTTCTGCTCCTCGAGGTCAACGCGTACTCACAGGGCGTACCTTTAAATTCTGAGCGTTGGGAGATACGTGCCGAAGAAAGCAGAATCAAAGACCATCTTGGTCGCCAGAGCCTCCTTTTGAAGGGCGGCCTTGCTGCCGTCAAAGACTCTCAGTTTACCGACGGAGTGATTGAGTTTGACATCGCATTCACCGAAGAGCGGGGATTAAGCTGAAATGTACATCGAGGATATGGAAAAGCCGGCGCTTTTTGTTAAGGAACTAAAACGTGATACCCGGCCAGGTCGAGTGGGGTTGAGCGCAGGAAACTTCGCGCCGGCATATTTTTCCAACTTCAGCTTCAGCGTCATGAGCAGGCCTTCGCTCAAGGGAAAAGCGAAGCCGCCGGAGAAAGCGCCTGCCGGAACTGTTATGTCATGGCAGGTTTCCAACACCTTTGACGAGAAGTCTCTGGAAAAGAAATATCAGCTCACACGAGCGGATAAGGAGAAGTTGAGTTGGAGCAAGCTCACCAGTGAAGACCACGGAATCGCGAATCTTGCCAGGTTGCAGGGTTTGGCAAGAGGCCTAAACACGGTTTTCGCCAGGTTGATCATCCAATCTGAGAGCGAGCAAATAAAGAAAATAAGGTTCGGCTTTAGCGACAACCTCAAGGTCTATTTCAACGATCGGTTACTATATGGCGGAAGCGACATTTACCGATCCAGAGATCATCGGTTTCTGGGAACCATCGGCCTTTTTGACGAGTTGTATCTTCCGCTCAAAAAGGGAGACAACGAGCTGTTGCTGGCCGTTACTGAAAACTTCGGCGGATGGGGTATCAAGGCCCTGGTTGAAGACATGGCCGGAATCTCGCTTAAGAATTAAAGAACGCTTCATTCGTACCTGAGCGCGACCAGGGGATCGACTCTCGTTGCGCGTCGCGCCGGAATGTAGCAGGCAAGCATCGAAACGAGAAATAGGGTGCCGACAACCATGGCAAATGTCGCAATATCGTTTGCCTGCACTTCAAAAAGCATACTCCGTAATAGTCGCATCAGGACGAATGCTGCCAGTATTCCAATCGTTATACCCACAAGTGTCAGAGCCAGCCCCTGTTTTAGAACTAGCTTAAGAATGTCGGAAGCTTGTGCCCCCAGTGCCATCCGGACGCCTATGTAATGGGCCTGTTGACTTACGGAATACGAAACGACTCCATAGATACCGATAGAGGACAGTACCAATGCCAATCCGGCAAAGATGCTGATTAGTAACGCTGGAAAGCGTCGCATGAAAGCGGCAGGAGAGCCTGAAATCAAATCCTGCATCGTGCGAACATTGAAAATCGCGACGTCTGGTTCGAGCGTGCGCGTTTCATTGCGGACGGCGCTAGCCAACGCATTTGGATCTGCGTTTGTACGTACAACCAGGTTAGCTGCCATGGATGAATTCTGCCGATACGGGTAATAGACCACAGGCCTGATTGCGTCATCCAGTCCGGTGATCTTAACGTCACCGACCACGCCAACGACCGAATCGACCGGCGCCTGAACTCCCGTATAAACCAAGCGGTGTCCCACTGGATCCCGACCGGCGAAAAGTTTATCTGCCAGCGTCTTGCCAATGATGACAACTCCGGGGCTGCCCTCCTTGTCTCGCTCATCAAAGTTGCGACCCGCTAAAAAAGGAACGCCAAGCGTTTGAAAGTAGGTTTCATCGACAATCCGTATGTTTGCTTCGATCTCTTGTCCCGGCGGCGGTATGGGGTCGCCTTCAACGTTGAATCGCGTCGTATTTCCACCTTGCAGCGGCAGAATGTTTACCATGCCTATGCTGTTGACACCGGGGAGGGATCGTACACGTTCTCTTAATTGATCTTGAAAACCTATCTGACGGTTTGATTCACTGTACTTCCTTGCGGGCAAAACGACAGTCATGGTGAGCATGTTTTCCGGATTGAATCCTGGACTCGTTTGCAATAATCGCAGCAGACTTTTCATTAGCAGCCCGGCTCCAATCAGCAGCACCACGGCCAAAGCGATCTCGGTCATTACGAAAACACCGCGAAGGCGATGACCCGATCCAGATGAAGTTGTCCGACCTCCCTCCTTCAGCACTTCATTTAGATCAAGACGAGATGCCTGAAGCGCCGGGGCCATTCCGAAAATGATTCCCGTCAACAGCGAAAGCCCGAACGAGAATGCGAGCATATTTGTGTCGATTCGTAACGACTTGAGAAATGGCAGCGCATTGAGCTGAGTGTCCGGCAAAGTGGCCACGAGGAGATCCACCCCCCAAAAGGCAAGCAGCAAGCCGATCCCACCCCCGCACATTGAAAGCACCACCGACTCCGTTAGGAACTGTCTAATCACTCGCAGACGACTGGCGCCAAGTGCCGAGCGAATTGCAACTTCCTTCTGTCGCGAAAGTGAGCGCGTCAGTAATAAGCCGGCGACGTTGGCGCAGGCGATGAGCAGCACAAAACCAACCGCGGCTAAAAGGACGAGCAAAACTGGTTTGACTTGGCCCACAACTTGCTCCTGCAGCGGCACGACCTTAAGAGTTATTCCAGCGTGGGATTCCTTATATTCCTGCTCGATGCGACTCGTGATGACGCTCAATTCAGATTGTGCCTGTGTAACGCTCACTCCGGACTTGAACCGGGCAATTAGGTTAGTTCCGTGCATGAATCGTCGCGTTAACTGAGCCTCAGTTGGTTGGTAAGGCCTCCAAAGGTCTGCGGGTCTGAGGGCGAACTGGAAGTTCGGAGGCAGCACACCAATGACCGTGTAACTATCGCCGTTAAGCGTAAGCGTTTGACCAACAATTCCCGCATCAGCGCCGAAGCGACGTTGCCACAGTCCATAGCTCAGGACAGTTACTCGAGGCGCGCCCGGTTTATCTTCGCCGGGCAGAAACGTGCGCCCGATTACCGCGTCTACTCCCAGCACTGAAAAGAAATTCGCCGACGCTGCCGGGGCGAAAACTCGTTCCGGCTCGCCACGTCCAGTCATGATTACTCCCCCGCCGGTGTATGCCGCGATTCCTTCACAAACCTGGTTCTGCTGATAGTCCTGATAATCCGGATAGGAAAATTCCCGTTGGGCAAACTCCTTCTGCGGCGTGCTTTCCCAAAGATGATAGAGTCTGTCGGGTGACTTGTAGGGCAAGCCTCGCAACAACGCCGCGTTGACTACCGTGAAGATTGCCGTGTTCGCACCAATGCCCAGGGCAAGTGTCATTACGATAATCAAGGCAAAGCCTGGTCGCTTCACCTGTGTGCGAAGGGCGTATCGTAGATCTTGAAGCAGTTTATGCATAAATAAGTTTCCTAAATACTGAACTGTAATCCAAATCTTCGTTCGAACGAGAATTCTAATTCCAGATCAAGTAGGCAGAATTCACACATCTACAGAATGCAGTAAGGTCGCCAATTCAACGAATGTGCCACAAGGTTTCTCGCGGCCTTTGCCTGCCGGCTAGCTCATTTAGTTTCGAAAAATGGCAGGCTGTGGGAGGGCCGTGCTGCAAAGACTTGGAATTGCCTAATATCAAAACGCAACTTCTCTCCTGCAGGCGTTTCACTTTTGGGACGAGAAATCCCACTATCGATTCAATGCTCCAGTTTCTTGAAGAGTAATTGGTTAGCGAAGGCATTTGCTGATTGCGACTCGCATTTTCCGCGGCCTGCGAAACCGGCGACTGAATCAACGGTTCAGCGAAGTACCTCGAGCAAGGGTGGCAGTTCCTTCGTCATCCTAAAGGCCTCCGCTATTTCCTAATACGCCCAATCTGAGTAATCTGGATATCTCACTTGAGGGACGATCTCGAACGCGAGAAATCGGGAGATCATTCTTGCCAACGTCTATTTAGGCGACAGGGTTGAACCGATGAGCAAACTCGGATGGCGACAATGGTTGGTAGTGCTGGCGTTTGTGCTCGTCGTTTCATTGACTAGTTTATTCGCGGTGCGGACGGTCCGCCGCGCTATCTACTGGCGCTCTCATCAAGATGAACCGATTCGCCCCTGGAAGAACCTCGGCTACATTGCCCATTCCTACCGTGTGCCGCCTTATGTTCTCACGCAGGCACTTGGTCTGCCGCCAAGGCCCGACCGGCGCCCAATCCGAGAGATTGCAGAAGAGCAGAATCGCTCTGTAGATGAGGTAATTGCGATCCTCCAGGATGCCATTGACCACTCGCGCCCGCCTTACCCGCCGCCGGCACCACCATCGCCTCAGAATCAAGGACGCGCGCCATGAGTATCACCGATCAACTACTGGCCGCCTTGTTGCGGTATGGTCTACCCATCTTATTTAGCATCATCCTCGTATCCGCCGTTGGCGTTCCTGTTGGCGTGACCTTGATGCTGGTGGCTGCCGGATCATTTGTGCAGCAGGGCGAGATGAAAATGTGGCAAGTGTTAGCGGTTGCCGCGAGTGGTGCGGTTGTGGGTGACCAGATCGGATATGGATTAGCGCGCTGGGGTGGACGACCTTTGCTCGGTCGAATCAGCCGCCGACTTGGTGCTGAGGCCAAGATGATGCTGGCCGAAGCGTTCTTCAAACAATGGAGTGGCGTGGGAGTATTTTTCAGTCGCTGGTTGGTGACTACTCTGGGACCATGGGTGAATGTGACGAGAGGGATCGCTGCCTACCCCTGGCATCGTTTTTTCCTTTGGGATGCTCTCGGCGAAATACTTTGGGTCGCTATCTACGTGGCCCTGGGTTATGTTTTCAGTGACCGCGTTCAGGCATTGATAGAAGTACTAGGCAATCTGACCTGGACCATTGTGGGTCTCGTAGTCACGGCCATCCTGGGCTGGAAGTTACTGCAATACCGTCACACGGGCGTGGCGAAGCAGCGTGAGGCCTAAATCATTGAGGGTGGATTGAGATCCATGTAGTTTCGCGTAATTTCGTGTAACAAACCTCTAGAATTTTGTTTTTCTGCGATGATTTTTAGGTTTTTGGTTGCGCCCGAACGGGCTGCGTCATGTAATTTCGTGGATCAGCGCGGAAAAGCAGCAGAGACCATCCGCTCGCAACTTCAGTTAAGCAGACGTGTAAGACTCTCTCATGCACTGCAACCAGTACAAGCTACCTTCGCCTCGCAGCTGCCTCCACCTTGTCGAGCATCCTTTGAAGTGTCTGCTTTGGTAAATACCGCCCATTCAGCACTACGCCATCTATCCGTTGTGTATTGCGGATATTCTCGAGCGGGTTCGCCCCGAGCAATACAAGGTCTGCAACCTTGCCTTCTTCGACAGTGCCGTGTGAATTCAGTTCACCGAAAAAGATTGCCGGATTGCGTGTGGCCGCCTGAAGAGCCTCCATCGGAGTAAACCCTGCCTGGACATAGAGCTCAAGTTCATGGTGCAGGCTAAAACCGGCGAATACGTATGCGCCACTGAGGTCAGTGCCCGTCATAAACGACACACCAGCTTTGTGCATGGCGCCAACAAGTTCCAACTCCTTAAACAGCCTTTTCCTATAACTGATATATTCTGCTGTTCGAAAGCGCGCGAAGAAATTCTTTTGGGGCGCCCACCATTGCTGCTCAGATTCGGGAATGTATCTCAAACGAGAATCGCCATTGCGGCTGAGATCGTCAATGTATGTTTGGGCCCACTTGAATTCAAGCGTAGGCACTTGCCACGTTTGATTTCTGACCAGGATTGCGAAGACTTCTTGCGCTTTCCGCGCGTCGTATGTATCGAGCATTCGCGCACCGCGAGCGGCTATGCGACGAGGAAATTCCGAAGGGTCAGTAACCGGTTCGCCAGAAGTTTCCAGCCGGTGTAGTTCTGATTCTATCGATGAGGTGCTCTCCAAAATACTTCCCAGGTGCTCAATACTTCTCTGCCCAGACTCAGAAGCTTCAACTGATGTAACAGAAAGAGGAACATGCCCAACGATGGGCAATTCTAGTTTCTTTCCTTCCTCGACCATCGCAAAGTAAGACTCACGTGGAAGGCGGTCACCTCCCATGTTTCGCACGCCCGTCACGCCGTTGGCGATAAATAACGGGAACGACCTTTCAATTTCCGTGAAATGCACATGCATGTCCCACAGGCCGGGTATCAAAAACATTCCGTTGGCATCTACGATCTGTGCACCCAGAGGCGGCCTTGCTTGTCCTACTTTGCCGACCGCGGTTATGCGACTACCGGTTATCACGACTGTCATGTCGGCTTTTGCTGGCGCACCGGTCATATCAATGACCGTAACGTGCGTAAGTACCAGCGCACGCGTTTGCGGTCTTTGTGCCTGCCGCCGTTGGGCATTAACCGCAGCGAAAACCATTAACACTAGTAGTAACGCTACCGGCCTTGTCATAAAAGTCGTTCAGAGTACAAAACTCGTCAGAGCACCAGCTGGCTTTGACACCGCTAACACCACAGAAGTTCCCGATTCAAGTGATTCTGTGGCAATCATGAATGTAAAAATGAGCAATAGGATGGAACAAACCTGGACTGCCGGTGTCCTTTATTTATTAACTGACTTTTTTGGAGGTTATGCCAGTGACAGATTTCAACTGGAAGGCCCTTATCATCGTCGGATTGGTGGCCGGATTGGCGCAGGTAGCAACCGGAGTCGTGATGTACCTCGCCGGTATCTCTATTTTGCCTCCTGGAGTATGCTGGTAAGTCTCTTTGTGCTCCTGCTTTCCATCGTCATCGGGACGCGGTGGTATACAGGTCGTTATCAGGAAGGAGAAATCAGCTACAGTCAAGCTTTCGTGGTCGGAATCGTTATCAGTGTTTCCACTGGCATTGTCTACGCCATTTATAACATCATCTCAATTTCATTTTTCTACCCGCACTTTTTGGATGAGCTCCTCCGCATAAGCACAGAGAGAGCACGAGCAAACCAGCAAACTCCGGAAGCGATTGCTTCAATCCGAGAAACAGTCACTGCCAATAAAATAGCCGTTGGCAACTTAATCCGTCTCTCAATAGCCGGTTCTCTCCTTTCCGCCTTCACGTCATTGACACTCAAGACAAAGCGCGCCAGAGGATAGAGTGTCAGATTAAAGAGCTCAGCCTCCGCAGGCCGGTTCATTTTTAACCATCGCCGTTACACGCCTCAGTAACCTGCACCTAAAGTAGACATCTCCACAAATCTTAGTGTGTATTTCGTGATAATTCGTGAATCAGTCTTCTGCTTAACTTCAAAAGGATGGCAAAACCGCCGGGGCCAGTGATAGTAGCTATTCCAATCGAGGTGAAACTGATCTAAAAAAGCTAAACTCTGGAATTGCAATGGAGGTGAGACTTATGACTAAGCAGACTAAACGCTATACGTTTACTTCCGAATCAGTTACCGAAGGTCACCCCGACAAGGTCTGCGACCTGATCGCCGATTCCATCCTTGACGAATACATTCTGAGGGATCCGCAGAGTCGTGTCGCCTGTGAAGTACTTTGCAAGGCAGACACTGTAGTCGTTGCTGGTGAGATAACGTCGAGTGAGCAAGTCGCTCACGAGGAGATCGCCCGCAAGGCAATCAACGCGATCGGCTATACCGATGAGACAGAAGTTTTCAACGGTAACTCAGTGAAGGTGATTCAGCTGATCACTAAGCAATCAGGTGAGATCGGCAAAGGAGTCGACTCAGCACAAAACCTTCAGGGTGAACAAGGTGCCGGCGATCAGGGAATCATGTTCGGTTACGCCACTGACGAAACGCCGGAACTCATGCCTTTGCCGATCCTACTCGCCCACAGGTTGGCCCGCCAGCTTGCGGAGGACAGGCATAACAATGTCGTAGACTGGCTTCGTCCCGACGGCAAGACCCAAGTATCCGTCAGTTATGCAGGAAACGACCCCGTAAATGTCTCCGACGTCCTCGTGTCCACTCAACACAGGGAGACTGACAAGAAGCACATCGAAGAATACATAATTGAAAGCCTGGCACCACGCGCACTCGGAGAGTGGCTTAATCGAGAGATACGCTTCCTTGTGAACCCAACGGGCAGTTTTATACATGGAGGTCCCTCCGTTGATTGCGGAGTCACCGGGCGGAAGATCATCGTTGATACATACGGTGGTATGGCTCCTCACGGCGGCGGTGCCTTCAGCGGTAAAGACCCCTCCAAGGTGGACCGCAGCGGCGCTTACTTCTGTCGCTATGTCGCCAGAAAGATAGTCAGCGAAGGTCTGGCGCGAAAGGCCCAAATGCAGGTAGCCTATGCCATAGGCATAGCGGAACCCATCTCTATTAGGATCGACACTTTCGGTACTGGTGAGTCGGAAGCCGCCGAGGCATTTGTTTCGCGCTTCGATTTTCGCCCGGCTGCAATTATCGAACGCCTGGATCTGCTTCGTCCGATATATAGGCAAACAACCAATTACGGACACTTTGGCAAGAGTGACTTGCCATGGGAGGACTCGAACCGATAAGTAAAGAGAGCGGTTGAGAACTGATCCTTCAGGGCCTCATAGGCAAAATCATCCCGCGGCAGAGTTAATTCCCCGCCGTTCATCTCATAAATGCGTCATATTGCTTCGGTGCTACTGCTGAACTCGGACGGGGAATAATCTTAAAGTCTTCCGCTCCATGTTTGACGGCAGTCAGTACCGGGCTAATCTCGCAATCGCTCCCGGTACTGACTTCGTGACCCCTAAAATGTCAGGCGTCAAACATGGCGCTGATTTCCCTATAGCTCACAGCCTCCTCAGCAAACGTGAATGTACCGTGAGTCTTCATTTCCCGCGCCGCTCGAAGGAAGGCTCCAAGCGCAATGCGCGAGAGTGCGCTACCAACGCTGATCCGTTTGACCCCAATTTGGGAAAGAGTCTTCAGGTCTAGTTGAACGCCCTGCAGCCCCATAACCACATTAACTGGGCGATCGACTGAACTGACCAGCGACGCAATCTCTTCCTTGCTGGTTAAACCAGGGGCATACAATACGTCGGCTCCTGCCTCCTGATAAGCTCGAAGTCGCTCGATTGTATCGTTAAGATCGGGCCGGCCAACCAAATAATTTTCCGCGCGAGCTGTTAAGGTGAAAGCAAACGGAAGGGCCCGCGCAGCCTCAGCCGCCGCTCGAATGCGCTCGACTGCAAGCTCGAGGTCATAAATCCCACGCTCAGGCCGGCTCGTCATGTCTTCAATCGAACAGCCGGCCAACCCGCTCACTGCTGCCAGCCGGATGGTGTCGGCAACTATTTCAGGGCTGTCGCCAAAGCCGTTTTCAAGGTCGGCGCTCACCGGAAGATCGGTCGCTGAGACAATATCGGCGACGTGGGTCATCATCCTGTCGCGGCCAATCGTATTGTCACGCTGACCGACAGAGAACGCATAGCCGGCACTGGTAGTTGCGAGCGCCTCAAAACCGAGCTGGGCCAGTAATCGAGCCGTTCCAATATCCCAGGGATTAGGAATGATAAATGCGCCAACTCGCTGGTGGAGTAGGCGAAACTTTTTCCCTTTCTCAGCTTGAGTCAACATTTTGGCCACCTGTAAAAGGAAGTACTATTGAGAGTGAAGTCTAACATTAGCCTTCTTCAACCGTCTGTCGGAAAAACTGCCGACTGATGGATTTGACGATTTCTCGGCGCATTCTCTGATACTTTGCGGCTCTGCGGTGATGTTTCTGTCATCAGAATTCAGCGCCGAGACGCAAACTTCGCCGTGCGTGCGTAGAGGAAATCGTTTGTCCGTGTGAGTTCGAGATCAATAATAAAGTTCTATTTCGAACTGATCTTAGCGCCCGCTCTAAGAAAGGTCATCTCAACGTCTCATTAACGAGCGGAGTCTCAGCCAGGTTTAACCGAACTCAAGAATTCGACAATGCTGTCCAATGATGACAACCTTGCGTAATCGGCTTCCGGGATTGCAAGGTGCAGCTCCTCGTCCAATGCGATCACGAAATTGAGAAAATCCATTGAGTCAATGTCGAGCTGATCGCGGAAACTCACGTCGGGTTTGAGGCGACTGAGATCAGCTTCTGGCGCTATGTCTCCCAGGATACGCAACACTGCTGCTCTTATCTCTTCTTTGGTCATAGCCGGCCGGGCCCTCTCTTCCTTCGTCATAGAGAGCCAGGTTCCTGAAGTAGCCGATCAATTGCTGAAAGAAAGAGACCACCGCGGTGGCCGTCGCTTACCCGATGATCAGCCGACAGTGTGGCCATCAGAGTCGGCCGAGAGACGATCTGTCCCCCCACTGACCATGGGCGCTCGACAACTTTGCCGAAGCCCACAAGCGCTACTTGTGGTGCATAGATGATCCCGTAGACCGTTTCAACTCCCAGTTCACCCAGGCTGGTGATTGTGATTGTTGAATCTGAAAGTTCTGAACTGCGGAGTGAACCAGTCCGCGCACGCTTCACGAGATCGCGAAGACTTTTCATCAGATTGTCGAGGCTTTGCTTGTCTACATTACGCAAAGCCGGAGCAACGAGCCCGCCCTGCCTTAAAGAGATCGCCACGCCAACATTGATCTCCGAACAGGGTACCGGCGTGTCTCCTTGCCAGATCGAATTCAATTCCGGAACTTCGTGTAGGGCCAGTGCGACGGCCTTAATCAAGAGTACGCCGTACAAGAAACGATCTGCGATGGGCCGGTTGAGATTCTCCTTAGCAAGCCACGACATTGCGCGATTCATGTCGATCGTTGTGCTCAGGTAGTAGTGCGGGATCTCTCGCTTGGAACGAGACATGGCGGCGCCGATTGTTCTGCGCATCCTGGCTATTCTCTCGGCCTGTTCGGGAGCCGCAATTGTTGTCGCTTTAGTTGCGGCCGCTCGCTCCACGTCTTCCCGCTGTATTCGGCCGCCCGAACCGGTGCCGGTTACGGTCGCAAGCTCTATGCCCAATTCAGCGGCAAGTTTCCTCGCTGCGGGTGAAACGCGTATGCGTGGTGCCGCTGGACCAGTCGAAGGCGTTGGCACTGGAGGAACAATCAGGGCCGGCAGTTTAGAGGGCGTTGGCGCAATGGGAGGCGCAGTCAAGGCGGGCCTCTCAGCAGCAATTGCTTTCTCTTCCTCGCTGATAATCGCCAATACCGTTCCTACGGGAACTTCCGCGCCGGGTGCAACGAGTAGTTTTTCGATGATGCCGTTGGCGAATACTTCAACTTCGATAACGCCCTTATCTGTATCGACCTCTGCAATGATCTCGCCGCGCTTGACCGAGTCGCCGGGTTTTTTCATCCACCCCAAAAGCGTCCCCGCAGTCATGTCCGCCCCGAGCGTGGGCATCACAAACTCAGCCATTGGTCCAACCAGCTCCTGAATCGGGGCAACTTCAATTCCTGTTCGTAAACAACGACCTGAGGATAACGGTTGCTCCTATAACGATCAGAAAAAGACCCCAACCGGTGTCTTCAAGACGCTTGTTTAGATTGACATTTGTTGCAGCATTGAAAACTTGATTGTGATTTATGGCCATAAATCCTCCTCTATCAACCGCCATTGATCCTTCTAGAACATCTCGCCTACGGTCTTGATAATCTTTTCCGTCTGTGGCAGGGCGGCATCCTCCATATGCTTTGCGTATGGCATGGGCACTTCAGCGCTGCAGACACGGGCAACGGGAACATCCAGTTCGTCAAAGGCCCCTTCCATGATCTCGGCGCTCACCTCCGCCGCAAAGCTGCCCGTACGCCACGCCTCGTCGATGACGACAGCGCGATGTGTCTTTGTGACGGAGGCGAGAATCGTTTCAGTGTCCAGCGGCCGGAGTGATCGGAGATCGATGACCTCTGCATCAATTCCCTCGGATGCGAGTTGTGACGCAGCCTCAAGCGTTTTGAAAAGCGAACCGCCAAAAGCAATCAGCGTAACGCTTTTCCCCGTTCGGCGAATGATTGCTTTGGTAATGTCGGCTGGTCCGGCTGTTTCGTCAACCTCTCCCTCGCTTGGATAAAGAAGTGCGTGCTCGAATATGAAGACCGGGTCGGGGTCTTTCAGCGCAGCCGGCAGCATCCACCTGGCGTCGTTCACGGTTGCCGCTGCGAGGACCTTAATGCCTGGGATGTGTGCATACCATCCTTCCAGACTGTGGGAGTGTTGGGCTGCGAGTTGCCGGCCACCACCCGTCGCCATGCGCACCACCATCGGCACACTAAACTGACCGCCGGACATGTGCCGCAGAGTAGCTGCGTTGTTCAAGATCTGGTCCAAGGCGAGCAAGCTGAAGTTGACTGTCATCACTTCTACAATCGGACGCATACCTCCGAGCGCAGCCCCAATCCCGGCCCCCACAAAGGTAGATTCGGAGAGTGGCGTGTCACGCACTCGCTCTGGTCCGAACTCCTCCAACAGTCCATGGCTACACGCGTAAGCACCCCCGTACCGGCCGACGTCCTCTCCCATGAGAAAGACCCGCTGGTCTTTTGTTAAGGCCTCACGCAGTGCGGCACGAACCGCTTCCCGGTATGTCATCCTTGTCACAGTGTCAATGCCCTCAATGGATATGGAAGCTTACCAACCAGAGTGGTTTGGTATAGAACGCATCTTCTCCTCAGAACGTTCGCGAGTTAACTTTTCGGCTCGCGCCTTGATTCCCAGCAGCATCTTGCGCTCCATGATGAAGTGGGCCGGTTCAAAAACCACTCGCCATAAGAGGAAGTTGAGGACGGCGTTCCTCAAATCCGGGTCGTAATCACCTTGCGACCTTATAATCAGTCGCGTCGTACGCTCGTCAATCTTCTGTAGAATGAATGCTCCCCAGCCCTTGAGCACGATTGCATGACCAGGCTCAATGGCGGCAACTTCTGCCGGTGGAGCCTTAGGATGGAGCCACACGCTGTCCCCGACTTTGAGTTCCTGCCACTCGGGAACGATTTGGTTAGCGTTATGCATGTGGCATCCGACCAGGTTCTCGAGCCATGTGTAGCTGTAGAAGCCGCCGCGATTTTGGCCCATCTGAACCAACCAGGGCCAGACATCAGCGGCAGGGGCGTTAATGGTAATGGCGTGAATAGCTTTCAGCTTCGCATCTGGTGCCAGTTCATCCCCTGGTAAGGGCTGACGCAATTCATCATCTGTAGCGCCCCAGCGCAGATGCCACGGACGTATGGCCCAAACATAGGCTGCAAGCGTCCCAGCACCGGCCACGGCAACGCCTGCACCGATTTTCCGGAGACTATGTTTTCGCATGCCTAATTCCTCTCTGTGCTCTAAAAACTCGTAAGAACATCCTTCAGCAGATCTTCGACCGGTTCCCAGGAACCGCTTTCCGCGAAAGCGATGGCCTTATCGATTTCCTCAGCGACGGCAGTTTCGATCTCGGTCTTTTGCTTATCTGTAAACTGTCCTTCGTCTCGCAGTCTTTTTTCGAAGGTTGCGATAGGGCACCGCTCCTTCCACTCTTGGACCTCTTCTTTACTTCGATATAGCTCTGGGTCGTACATTGAGTGCGCGCGAAAGCGATAAGTACGGCACTCAAGCAGATAGGGCCCGTTGCCGTTGCGCACTTTCTCGGCTGCGGCCCAGGCTGCTGCTTCAATAGCCGTGACGTTCATGCCATCCACAGCCTCAGCTGGGACACCATACGCCGCGGCTTTTAAAGCGATGTTGATCTGCGACTGATGCCGTTCGAGCGCAGTGCCCATAGCATAAAGATTGTTCTCGCAGATGAAGAGTACCGGCAGCTTCCACAACGCTGCGAGATTCATCGATTCGTGGAATTCGCCCTCGGCCACGGCGCCATCACCGAAGAAACACGCGGTGATATTGGGGAGAGCTTGAAGCTTATCAGCCAACGCCAGCCCAACCGCGATGGGCAGGCCGCCGCCGACAATTGCGTAACCTCCATAAAACCGGCGAGAGGCATCGAATAAGTGCATGGATCCACCACGACCGCGGCTGCAGCCATTTGCTTTGCCAAACATCTCGGCCATCAGAGGGCCCATCGGCATGCCCCGCGCCAGAGCGTGACCATGTTCGCGATAGGTTGAGACAATGCGATCCTCCGGTTTCAGCGCCTGCATTGCCCCCACTGCCACAGCCTCTTCGCCGATGTAGAGGTGAAGGAAGCCGTGGATCTTGCCCAGGCTATAAAGCTCCACACATTTTTCTTCAAAGCGGCGAATGCGCAGCATCTCACGCAAAAGCGCCATCGAGTGCTCACGCGCTGTCTCGGATTGTTCTGTTTCGATGACTGTGCTCATCTAGCCGGTTCCAATGTCGAAATATCCCCTTCGGGTAAGCCCATCTCGCGCGCTTTCAACAAGCGTCTCATAATCTTTCCACTGCGGGTGTGCGGTAGTGTGGTCACAAACTCGATCTCTTTTGGCGCAACAACAGCGCCCAGCCGCACCCGCCCAAATGCCATTAACTCACGCCGCAATAACTCGGATGGCTGATAGCCATCCTTCAATAGAACGAACGCTTTAACTACTTCGAGGGCCACCGCGTCGGGCTTTCCGATAACGCCCGCTTCGGCTACGGCCTGGTGCTCCATCAGCGTGCTTTCCACCTCGAATGGTCCAACCAGATGACCGGAGGTTTTAATCACATCATCTTTGCGACCAACGAACCAGTAGTAGCCTTCACTGTCCCGGCGTGCGAGGTCTCCGGTTAGGTAGAAACCTCCCGCGAAACATTTCTTGTAGCGCTCCGGCTCGTTAAGGTAGGCGCGAAACATCGAAGGCCACCCCGGACACAAGGCCAACTCGCCTTGAATGCCCGGTTGATCGATCACTTCAAACTTGTCCTCTGTCTTCTGCACGATGGCCGCCTCAATTCCTGGAAGCGGCTTACCCATGGAACCAGGCCTGATGTCCATCGAGGCGTAGTTGGCGATCATGATCCCGCCGGTCTCCGTCTGCCACCAGTTGTCATGAAAGGGCAGACCAAAGGCCTCCTTGCCCCAAATCACAGCCTCGGGATTAAGCGGTTCACCAACGCTCGCGAGAAAGCGAAGCGCCGGGAGGTCATACTTGCGGACCAATTCCGCACCTGCCTTCATCATCATGCGAATGGCGGTTGGCGCCGTGTACCAGACAGAGACTCGTTGGTCCTGGAGAATGCCATACCAGCGCTCGGCATCGAAGTCGCCTTCATCGATGATGCTGGTGACACCATTTGTGAGGGGAGCGATGATGCCATAGGACGTGCCAGTTACCCATCCGGGATCTGCAGTACACCAGAAGATGTCATCCGGATGTAGATCCAGAGCGAGCTTTCCCGTAATGTGATGGGCCACAACTGCCTCATGCACATGGACTGCGCCTTTTGGCGTACCGGTAGTGCCGCTGGTGAAATGCAGCAGTGCTAAGTCTTCCGTATTCGTTGGCCCAATAACAAACCGGTCGCTGCTCTCTTCCATCATTTGGCGATAGTCCAACGTGCCGGCGACAGAGGTCGATTGGGTGACGTCGCCCACAAGAATTACATGTTTGAGATCAGGTAGACTGGACCGAAGTCCAGCAACCTTGCGCTCGTACAACGAAGGCGTCGTAACCAGAACGCTCGCCTTGCCAATGGTCATTCGCGCTCTGATTGGCTCCGGACCAAACGCCGAAAAGAGGGGACAGAAAACACTGCGATTCTTCAAGGTTCCCAGGGCGACAACGTACAGTTCGGGAATTCTTCCCGTGAGCGCATAAACTGTCTCTCCCTTTGCTACACCGAGGCGTTGCAACAGATTAGCGAAACGATTCGTTAGAGAGCTCAGGTTCGCGAAGGTGAAATCTCGGATCGTGCCATTCTTACCCAGCCACCGGAGGGCAAGAGATTGCGATAGAGGCCCGGCGACATGGCGATCGACAGCTTCGTGAGCGATGTTCAAACCTTTTCCGTCCGGCAGTCCCTCCAATTGGAGGCGAGCCTTCGCCCATGAGAACTCGGCGCAAGCCTGTTCGTAATCGGCAAGGTTTGGGGCCGGAGCCCATTTGCTCCGAGACTTCACAATTGTCTGCACAAAAACTCCCTTTGCTCACTCCACCAAAACTGGTTTGCTGTGATCTGAGGAAGGCAAACTACATACCCGCCAAAACAGGCCTTCGGCGCTCTTGGTTCAGGCCTCCCGGTTTGAGTTAGCTAGTTGAAGAGTGGGTTTTGCCCACGAGTGGTGGGGATATTCTCCCAACCGTGGTTAAAGGGAACCTAAAGACAACCACCGAAGAACGGGACTTTTTAAGCGTTGAGGAGTGGAATTCTCCGGTATGTCTGTTGCCTAATTCATAATGAGAGAGATTCCATTTTCAGAATTGTCATTCGACCTGTCAGCCCACCTAACTGGGGCCGGAGGCGGGTAGTGTCTAAGTTCGATGGAGGTGGTCATGAAAGTGAAAGAGATAATGAGCGCGAACCCAAAAGCCTGTACACCGACCAGTAACCTGGCCGAAGCGGCGGGATATATGTGGGAAAACGACTGCGGAATACTTCCAGTTGTTACGGACGGCGGAAGAGTTGTCGGCTTGGTTACAGACCGCGACATCTGCATGGCCGCGGCCATGAAGGACCGGCATTTGACAAACATCGCTGTTGAGGACGTGATTTCCGCGAGAGTCTTCTCTTGCCAACCTGACGACGACGTTCGGACGGCGCTGAGGACGATGAAGGAAAACAAGGTGCGGCGGCTGCCTGTGGTTGGCACCGAGGGAACGCTGCGAGGCATCCTGTCGATGAATGACATCGTGCTCAATGCGGAAGAGCCGAGAGAGAAGAAAGTGCCTGAACTCTCGTACAGCGATGTCGTCAACACGTATAAGTCGATTTGTGAGCACCGTCTTCCAACCGAACAGCAACGAAAGACCGCTGGTGCGTGAGCGACCGTTGGCATTCTAAACTCGTTCGTGCTAAGAGGTTCGAGCAATGAACCTCCTGGTGGTCAAGAATTTATATGTGCGTATCGACCAGAAGGTGATCCGGTAACGATCAATCTCGCTCTCGGTCCGGCCATCATTGCCGTGGCGACATTCTTCTTTCTGCTCAGCTTGCTGCGAAAGAAATTCTGAACCGATTGCCTTACCGCGTAACCTGACTGCTGCCCGCGGCATTTCGTCTAAAACCTTCATAGACGACTAGCACAAGGGTCGCATTTGGCGAAGTGTTCGCGCTCATACTGCTTCTCGTCCAGGCCCAGCTCGAGTACGCGTTCTTTGCGTGAACCATAGCGGAAGACCGTGACTCCCTTACAGCCGAGCGTGTATGCAAGCTGGTAGACCTTCGCGACATCGTCTGGCGTTGCATCATTGGCGAGATTTACCGTCTTCGAGACTGCGTTGTCGACGTGACGCTGAAAAGCAGCCTGCACGCGCACGTGATGCTCGGGCGCAATGTCCAGGGCCGTGACGAACAAGCGCTGAACATCGAGGGGCAGAGCGGCTTCTTTATTGATCCGCCCGCGAAGTGCCACCGTATCAAGCACCGACGGCGTGGCTAGCTTCCTGGCCTCCAGATATCGCAGGAAGAGTGGATTGAATTCAGTTAAGGTTTGCTGGTTAAGCACATTGATGCGCCGATAGGCGAGCGCGAAAAGTGGCTCAATACCGGAACTTGTTTCGGCAATAATGCCAATGGTGCCGGTTGGAGCGATTGAGGTTTGCGTCGCATTACGGACATGCAAGTTCCTGCTTGCATAAGTGCTTTGTTTCCAGTTCGGAAACGAGCCGCGTGCTTCGGCCAAAAGAGCCGATGCCTTAGTGGCCTCACACGAGATGAAACTCATCACCTTGTCCGCCAGCCACAGCGCTTCTTCGCTCGCGTAGGAAATACCAAACAGAATGCAGAGCTCGGCGAAGCCCATGACTCCGAGGCCGATTTTTCGGTTTGCGAGCGTTGCCTTTGCGATCGATTCGAGTGGGAATTTGTTGACACTGATCACATCATCCAGAAAACGCACCGCATCACGGACCAGCAAACCAAGTTTTTCCCAATCGACTGAAACCTTTCCATCGTGTTTGCCGACTACATGCGGCAAATTGATCGACCCCAGGTTGCACGACTCGTATGGCAGCAACGGAACCTCGCCGCACGGGTTGGTGCTCTCAATCTGGCCGCTGGCCGGAGTCGGGTTGCTTCTGGCAATCGTGTCAAGAAAGATTAGCCCCGGGTCGCCTGTTTCGCATGCTGCCTGACAGATAGATCCAAACAGTGCGCGGGCATCTCGACGAGCGACAACGCAGCCACTGTCCGGATGGCGGAGTGGAAATTCGCCGCCGTCAGCGACAGCTACTATGAACTCTTCCGTTGTGCCAACAGAAAGATTGAAGTTGCGAAGGGTCTTACCATCACTTTTAACATTGACCAGCTTGTCGATGTCCGGATGGTCAACGCGCAGCACCCCCATGTTGGCGCCCCGCCGTTTACCGCCCTGTTTGATGTTTTCCGTAGCGCAATCATAAATCTTCATGAACGAGACAGGTCCCGAAGCCGTGCCGCCTGTCGACCTGATAAAGTCATTCTCCGGCCGCAGATGTGAAAACGAGAAGCCGGTGCCACCTCCTGTCTTTTGCACCAGAGCCATGTCTCGCAAGGTACCGAAAATCGATTCCATCGAATCTTCGATCGGCAGTACGAAGCAAGCCGATAGTTGGCCCAGTTCCGTTCCGGCATTCATGAGTGTCGGTGAGTTGGGCAGGAAGTCGCGGGAGGCCATCATAGTATGAAAGCGTTCTTCCCACCGACGGGCCTCAGCCGCAGGCCCATATAACATTTCTGCCTCCGCAATTGCCCGCGCGACACGCTCGAAGAGTTGAGCCGGATCCTCGGTAACCCGACCATCTTCTCCTCGACGGAGATAGCGCGCCGCGAGCACTAGACGCGCGTTTTCAGTTAATTCCGCAACCATCCAGTTCCTTTCTTCCTCGCAAGGCATTAGTCAGGAAAAAACCTGCAACAGAAGTGCCGGGGCCCAGGTAGGAGAAGTCTGACTCGAAGCAATCGCAATTAACTCTCCCGTGGGTAAAGTTACGCACTCATTTGCGCGAAACCTCACGTTCCGCCAGGATTGCCGCACCATTTAACGACCTCGCCGCTGGCATATCGGTTGCCCACTTCTAGACCGACACGTTCACGTCAACGCAGGCTAACAAGTAGATGCTCTTCGAGAAGCTGGCAGACTACTTTCAAAGAATTGAAGCTACTGGCGAGCGGCTGGTGTTGTACAAGCTGATCGCTGAGCTTCTGGGCAAGGCAAGCGCAAATGAACTCCCAAAGCTTGCTTATCTCTGCGAAGCCAGGCTGGCGCCAGCATTCGTGGGTCTGGAAATGGGCATGGGTGAGCAGCTAATAACAGAGTCGGTCGCGCTGGCCACGAAGATGTCTTCGCGCCAGATTAATCGAGCTTACAGACAACTTGGGGATCTTGGCGTAGTGGCGGAGAAGCTATTGCCGCAACGGATCAGCCGTCTAACAATCTCCCAGGCGCACGAAAATCTGCTCAAGATTGCGAAGACGAGTGGGCCAGGCAGCATCGATCAGAAGATTCGGTTACTTGGCGAACTAATTAAGCAAGCGTCACCGCGCGGCGCTCGCTATCTTGTTCGCTTTGCTGTTGGCCGTCTCAGGCTCGGCATAGGCCCGCCTACGATTATTGAAGCAGTCGCACGCACGAATCCTGATCGCAAACAGACTCGCGCGTTGATCGAACGAGCATACAACTCATGCTCCGACCTCGGCCTGGTTCTCAGGACGTTGCGGCAGAAAGGACCGCAAGGACTAACACGCTTCAAGCTGCATGTGGGCAACCCGGTGCGCATGATGATGGCTGAGCGATTACCGACTGCCGAGGCCATCGTGGCGCGACTCGGGCGTTGCGCCGCGGAAGCAAAACTTGATGGCTTTCGCTGTCAGGTTCACCTGAGCAGTCGCAGCGTGGAGGTGTTCTCGCGCAATCTTGAGCGCACGACCTATATGTTTCCTGATCTCGTTGCGGCGGTTCGAAAGCAGATCAAAACCTCCAACGCGATCATTGAAGGGGAAGCAGTGGCGATAAATGAAGCAACCGGTGAATTCTACCCTTTTCAGATCACGGTCAAGCGAAAGAGAAAATACGACGTCGAGGAAATGGCCCGTGAGTTTCCCCTCGCATTAGTTACTTTTGATCTGCTTTATGCCCATGGAAAGAACTACAGCGCCGAAACTTACAGGCCCGGCACGCAGAATTGAGACGGGTGATCAGAAGTAACGGCCGCATCCGTCTCGTCGAGCAACTGGTTACTGGCAGCGCACAGGAACTACAGCGCTTCTTCGACCAACAGGTGGAGCGCGGACTTGAAGGAATTATCGCCAAGCGCCTCGACGCTCCCTATGCGGCGGGCGCCAGGAACTTTAACTGGATCAAGCTCAAACGCACCTACAAAGGCGAGCTGAGCGACACGGTTGACGTGGTTATCGTCGGCTACTTGCGCGGACGAGGAATGCGCGCGGCGCTGAAGATCGGAGCGTTGCTGGGCGCGGTCTATGACGCTCGCAAGGATTCGTTTCAAACGGTTGCCAAGATTGGCAGCGGATTAAGCGAAGAGAATTGGATCAAACTCAGGCGTCTGCTCGACAAAGTGAAGGTCGCAGACAAGCCTGCGCGCCTTGATTCACGCATCGTGCCGGATATCTGGGTCGAACCGAAATACGTCGTCACGGTCCTGGCCGACGAGATCACACGTTCGCCAGTTCACACCTGCGCGCAAGATAAAGAGGGAGTGGGATTGGCGCTGCGGTTTCCGCGCGTCGTTGGTTTTATCCGGGATGACAAGTCGCCGGAAGACGCGACCACCGTCAAAGAGATTGTCGAGATGTGTCGCATGCAAAGGAAGTCGAAATGATCAACGAAGAGATAGCAAACATTTTTGAGCGCGTAGGTCAGGTGCTCGAGTTCAAAGGAAAAGACCGCTTTCGAGCGTTGGCGTACGAACGCGGAGCCCGATCTCTGCGCGGGCTTGAGGGTGATCTGGATTCAATGGCGGCCAAGGGAACACTCGAAGACATTCCCGGAATCGGCCACGACCTGTCTGCAATGATCCAGGAATACCTTCGCACGCACCACATTCGTAGCTGTGAGCGCGAACTCTATAAAGTGCCTGCTCAACTACTTGTGTTGATGGATATTCCCGGGCTTGGACCAAAGACAGTTGCTCTCTTGCACAAGAAACATCACGTGAAAGATTTTGCCGGACTCCAACGGCTGCTGGAGAGCGATGCGCTGCTAAACGTTAAAGGTTTTGGCGAGCAAAAGATCGCAAACCTGAAACGAGGAGTTGCGTTGTGGCAGGCGGGCAAACAGCGCATGTTGCTTGGCGAAGCGTTGCCAAGAGCCGAGGCCTTGCTGGAAACCATTCGCAAAATCAAAGGCGTGCAAAAAGCGGATCTGGCGGGCTCGCTTCGCCGCCGGCGCGAAACAATCGGGGATCTTGATTTTTTGATCATTTCGCGCAACAGCGCCCGCGCACTGCGAGAGTTCAGCCGGCTGCCCGTGGTCAAACAAGTGATCTCGCTTGGTGACACGCGCGCCACAGTAATCATAGAGGGAGGAGTGCAGGTTGATGTACGCGCCGTTCCGGAGCGCTCTTATGGCGCAGCGCTACAGTATTTCACGGGCTCGAAAGATCACAACGTGCATCTGCGCACCATTGCCCAAAAGCGTGGCCTCAAGATCAACGAGTATGGAGTGTTTCGCGGCAAAACGCGGGTGGGTGGGGCAACCGAAGCGGAATGCTATCGTTTACTGGGCATGCCGGTGATCCTGGCAGAGTTGCGCGAGGATTCGGGTGAGATCGAGGCCGCGATTGAAGGGCGTCTTCCGGACCTGATCGAGAGGGAGGATTTGCGCGGCGACCTGCACCTGCACACTAATTACTCTGATGGCCGCTCAACTCTGGCAGAGATGGTGGAGCGCGCTGCCGCTCTGGGCTATGAGTATGTGGCCCTGACCGACCACTCGCCGGCGGCACGCATCGCTCATGGTTTGAGCGAAGAAAGACTGGAGCAAAAGATAGAAGAACTTGAACGAGTGCGCCGACAGCGGCGGGGGCGCAGGCCTCGGCTCCTGCTGGGCGCGGAAGTCGACATACTCTCCAACGGAAAGCTCGATTACGCGGATAAGATCCTTGCCAGGCTGGACGTGGTAATCGCTTCGGTTCATGCTGGCTTTCGTCAAAGCCGGGACCGGATGACGGGGCGGCTACTTGATGCAATCAGTAATCCTTACGTACAAATTATTGGCCATCCAACCACACGACTAATTGGGAGCCGCGAGGCAGTCAGTTTTGACTTTGATCGCATTCTAAAAGCGGCAATCGATATGAACGTCGCTTTCGAGATTGACAGTCAACCTGATCGCCTCGATCTTACCGATACACTTGTTAAAGCGGCTAATGAAGCAGGCGCGCTGTTCGCAATGAACTCTGACGCGCACAGTGCTTCTCAACTTGAATACATTCGCTACGGAATTTTCGACGCGCGCCGCGGCTGGACGGAAGCTCACTCGGTTATCAACACCTGGACGTGGAGCAAGCTGAGCCGCTGGTTAGAAAAACGAAGAAGCGGCTGAATTCCTACTAGCGCGTTTGCGCGGAAGCCAGTGGCTGCAATCTATTTTTAAACCAGTCACTCGCGAGGTGCGCGACCTGTTCCAGCGTGCCGGGCTCCTCAAAAAGATGCGTCGCTCCAGGGACAATCTTCAGCTCTTTCTCACAACTAAGTTGCGCGTACGCGTCTTCATTCAGGCCAATTACTACGTCATCATCGCCGCCCACGATCAGGAGAGTCGGTGCTTTGACTTTCGGCAACGCCTCACCCGCAAGATCGGGTCGACCGCCACGAGAGACCACGGCCGCCACAACGTCGCGGAGTTCAACCGCGGCAATCAATGCGGCCGCCGCGCCGGTGCTGGAACCAAAGTAGCCCATGCGCAGGTGTTTGGTAGCTGCCTGCCCTGTGATCCACTTCGTGGCATCGACCAATCTCTCTGCCAGGAACTTGATGTTAAAACGTAACTCGCCCGTATAGGCATCCACGGCTTCTTCTTCTTTTGTCAGCAGATCAAATAAAAGCGTGCCAACGCCAGACTCACGTATGGTTCGTGCAACATACTGATTCCGCGGACTATGACGGCTGCTGCCGCTGCCGTGCGCGAAAAGAACGACGCCGTTGGCGCCTTGGGGCACCTTCAGCTCACCCTCGAGGTTAACGTTACCAGACGGAATATTAACCGCTTGCTCGAGGTGAAGCTTGGCTCTCGTATCACTCATGATAATTACTCCTGTTAAACCCGTTTGCGGTAATCGGTTTTCCGTTGAAATTCTTAAGCAGCGAGAGATTATTTCCCGGTAACGCGGATCTCGGCGGAGCAGTATTAACGGTTCGATTTTGCATCGCAAAACTCTTGCAATTGTTTTCCCGTCTTGCGTGCAAGGCACGTACCGATTTGGCGAAAAGACGAATAGTCCGTGGCAGAAGGCTTTCCGTCCTGGCTTGACACTCTGTCGCTCCGTTATCCAAGTGCGATGCGAGGTTTGACACAGCGGCGTGGGGAACTTTGCACATGAGGCCCCCCCGACTCTGGCCCGCTGTTAATAGGCATATTGTTTTGATTACGGCCTCTTTGTTGCACAGCTCAAACCTCAGAAGTCAGTGGAGAGTAACCGATGATCCAAATTGACGGGTCGCAGGGCGAAGGCGGAGGACAGATTCTCAGGACTGCACTAGCTCTGGCCTTGGTTACAGGCAAAGCAATTGAGCTTAAGAATATTCGCGCGCGCCGCCCTAAACCAGGTCTAATGCCCCAGCACCTGAAGGCTGTAGAGGCTGCTGCCGCTGTTGGGGGTGCTCGGGTCGAGGGCGCTCATTTGCAATCTTCATCGCTTCTGTTTGAGCCAACCGGAATTCGCTCTGGTGAATTTCACTTCGATGTCGGCACAGCAGGCTCCACCCCGCTTGTGCTACAAACGATCTTCTTGCCCTTGAGCTTCGCGCCGGCGCCCTCATCGGTAACTCTGGTGGGTGGGACGCACGTTCCTTGGAGTCCGTGCTTCCACTACCTGGATTTACACTGGCTTCATTACATGAAGGAAATAGGCTTTAAGGCGGAGTTGACATTGGAGCTTGCCGGCTTTTATCCACACGGCGGCGGTCGAATTCACGCGGCCATTCATCCGATAAAGAGACTCTCGCCATTACAGATAAGGAAACGGGGCTCTCTCAAAGGAATACAAGGAATCTCGGCGGTAGCTAATCTGGATCAGAGCGTGGCAGAGCGGCAGAAGCAGCAGGCGTTGAAAAGACTGAAAGATTTGTCTGAATACGTCGAGATAGAGATTATCCGGATGCCATCGCATTTCCGCAGCACAATGCTCTTGCTCATCGGGAAGTTTGAAAACTCGCAGTGCTGTTTCTTTGGTCTTGGAGAAATAGGCAAGCGCGCCGAACGCGTTGCTGACGAAGCGGTCGATCAGTTGCGCCAGTTTCTCTCCACCGACGGCACCATCGACCACCACCTCGCCGACCAACTCATACTGCCTCTGGCCTTTGTACCCGCCGCTTCAGAATTGCAGACCTCGAGAATAACGCAGCACCTTATTACTAATGCTGAGATAATCAGGATGTTCTTGCCAGTGGATATTGGAATAGATGGAGAGCTGGACTCTTGCGGATCCGTGCGAATAAAGGGCACGTCCATCAGCGACTCAGGAAAACAGTAGTTTGACCCTTAGGGTTTGGCTTCACGCCCGTTGAGCGCGCCCGCGTAAGGCGTTGGCCTCGATCCACAGACGCTCCTCAGAGCTATGAACAGCAGTGCCCATCTCTGCTGAGAGACTGCGAATGCGCTCGGCGACGGCGTTTCGATGAGTCGCGGTGGCGAGGTTAACCTGGCAGTTGGATATGAGAACCGGAATTAACTCTATCTCCTCGACTCTCCTTTCTCTCACAAGTAGCCGAAAAAGCAGACCCCGGTCGTTGCGGAGCACGGGATCGACGGCGTAGTCGTCAACGAAATCGCCGGCGTCATAAATTATCGGTTTGCCGCGATATATTTCGATTCCCTGGAATACATGCGCGCTGTGGCCATGAAAAACATCAACGCCCGCATCCATTACGGCATGGGCAAACTGCTGAAACAGGAGCGAGGGCCGCTCTGACATGTTCGGGCCCCAGTGAATAGAGAAGATCACCAGGTCTGCTCCGGCTGAGCGCGATTGTTTTATGCTCTCTTTAACAACTTTTAGCGACTCTTCAGCCAGCGATACTTGAATATAGTTCGTTCCGGGCCAGTTTGCGGCAGCTGCCCAACCGGGTTCATTATCGGTAAAATTCACAACAGCCACCTTAAGACCAGATGCTCCCATAAGCGCGGGTTGCATTGCTTCAGTAACGTTGAGTCCGGCTCCTGTATGTTTGATCTTGCTCTTGTCGAGTAAGTTGAGCATTTCCCTTAACGCCTCTTCCTCGAAATCGAGCGCATGATTATTGGCTAACGCAACGCAGTCAATACCGGCCAGTTTCAATGATTCTATGGCAATGGGGTCGGCATGAAAGTGAAACACTTTAGGCCAGCGTGACCAGGGCTTGCCGCCGCGAGCAATCACGCATTCGAGATTAATGATCGTGAGGTCTCCAGCACTCAATGTAGAAAGCGTATTGCCCCAGGGATATACGGATCCAGATCGCAGCAGATAAGCATTAACGCCACGACCTAACATCACGTCCCCAGTTAGAATGATGGATACCGGCTGAGCCATTCTCGATTATTCACCTGCAGGATTAAACAGGGCCGGCTTTTCAGATTCGAGACTTGGAGCTAAACGGACTGTAGCCTCTTTCGATTGCAGATCTGTTGCCTTGGCCTGGAGTTCTTTTGATGTCAGCTCCTCTCCAGGAGCGGCAATTTGCCATTCTTTCCTGAAAACTCCCACAAATGTAATTGGGCCCAGAACTTCGGCATTGATAGTGATCACGGGGTCGCTGAGGCTCACCAGCGGTTTTTGCCCAGTCTTCAGTTCCAGCGCTGCATTGATAGCCCCGCCTATTTCATACTCAATCTTTGGTGTGTCCTCTTGCAAGCTGTGCACGCCTCTCTTGAATAATCTGAAACAGAAACTTTCCTTCGGCCCGATACGCTCGGTTCCGATTTCGACTGCGGCTTCTTTGACCGGCTCGGGCTGACTTTCAACTTCAGCCAACACCGCCGTTGCCCGTCCAATAAGTTGGCCACACTCCTCGTAAACCTTTCTGGCCAACTCGAGTGGCTCACCTTCTGCTTCAACGACGAAAACCGATCTGAAACCTGTCCGTGTAATTCGACCTGGAAAAACAGCTCTCCTCAACGCAGCACGGGTCTTACGAGCCGTGAACGGTGCGCGACTCGTAACAACCAGTTTACTGGGTTTTTGAACCTCTGCCACTCGCATGTCTTGAATTGCTCTACGTTCGAGACCTAACCTCCATATCTCTGAGCGTTAAACCGTTATGCCTTTTTCATTTCCTTGAGCAATGGACATGCCGGGCAATTACCGAAACAACTATTCCCAGTTGCGATTTCACTGCCGATCAAGTTGAGCAAAGTTCCACAAGCTTGTGTGCAAAAGCGCTCACCGGTCCTTCCGTTTCGAATCGTCTGGCTGGGGAAATGTGAACTTATGGAGGCAGCGTTCAGGGCATGATTCTTGCGCTACATTAGTAAAAAAGCAGGAATCCGTCTGTTTGAGATTAGTTAATGCGCGATCTTTTTACACTGTTTGCGGGAAGCGGCAATCCGGAACTCGCTGAGGCCGTGGGCCGCGAGGTCGGTGTTTCGCTGGGCGCGCGCGTGATCGAACGATTTCCGGATGGCGAAACTTTCGTCCGGTTGGAACAGCCTGTGCGGGGGCATCAGGTTTTTATCCTGCAACCGACCGGGCCGCCGGTAAATGACAACCTGGTCGAACTGCTATCGTTCGTCGACGCGTGTCGCCGTGCCGCGGCGGCTACCATCATCGCCGTTGTGCCTTATTTCGGCTACGCACGTCAGGACAAACGGCACGGACACCGCGAGCCGGTTACCGCAAGCATGGTTGCGTACCTACTGCAAGCTGTTGGCGCCAACCATGTCGTCACAGTCGACCTGCACGCGGCGCAGATTGAGGGCTTCTTCCACATTCCGGTGGACTGCCTGACTGCTGTACCAACGCTCTGCGAAGCGCTACGCCCGGTTCTTCCCAAAGAACTGATTGTGGTTTCGCCCGACGAGGGTCGCGTAAAGATGGCGACGCAATACGCACAACGGCTCAACGCCACTGTGGCCGTTCTCCATAAGCGACGGGAAACAGCGACGAAGACGCGAGTGACGCACGTTGTGGGTGATGTTCGCGACAAAGCGTGCTTAATCATCGACGATATGATTTCGACGGGCGGCACGATTGCTGAGGCAATCGAGGCGCTGCTTGCCGCAGGCGCGCGACCGGAGATCGTTGTTGCCGCAACACATGGACCATTACTAGAGAGCGCGCGGCAGAAGCTTAGTCAGGAAAGCGTCCGTACCCTGCTTGTAACTGACACGATTGCGCCGGTTATTCGCAACTGGCCCAAATTGCAGGTCGTTACGGTCGCGCCGGTCATAGCCAGCGCGATTCGACGTCTCCTGGCAAGCGAGTCGTTGAGTAACCTTTATTGAACTTAAACGTGCAGGGCTGAACGAAAGAGCTGGTGAAATCATGAAAGAGCTTGATGTGAATTTTAAGGACCGACAAGAGGCGGGTCAGATATTGGCAAATAAGTTGAGTAATTATGCAAAACAAAATGTCATCGTGCTCGGCCTGCCGCGTGGTGGAGTGCCGGTGGCCTTCGAAGTTGCAAAAGCGCTGAAAGCAACACTGGATGTGTATGTGGTGCGCAAACTCGGCGTTCCCGGCCATGAAGAATTGGCCATGGGAGCGATTGCAAGCGGCGATGTTCGCATACTCAATAAGCCGGCGATTGCGGATCTGCTGATCTCCGAAGAAGAGATTGAAGCGGAGACGCGCAAGGAGCGGGAGGAACTAAAAAGACGTGAACTCCTCTACCGAGACGATCGGCCACCGCTCGACGTGACCAACCGCACAGTAATCCTTGTTGACGATGGAATTGCGACTGGGTCAACCATTAAGGCGGCGATAGCGGCGTTGAAAAAGCAGAAGGCCGGCCGAATTGTCGTCGCCGTCCCAGTGGCGCCGGCCTCTACGATTGAGGAGATCAAAGGAGATGTTGACGAGGTGATCTGCGTTTCTTCACCGGAGTTCTTTTATGCGATCAGTCTTTGGTATGACGAGTTTCCACAGACTTCGGATGAAGAGGTTCGCGAGTTGCTCAAGAAGGCTGAGATGAAGGAAGAAACCGCAGTGGCGGTCTGAGTTACAAGAATGCATGCAGACTGTAAAACAATGACCGTGAAAGAAGAAGTATTGAAACATCTTACGGCCGCGCTAGAGCGTGAGCCGAAAATCGATCTACATCATCATCCGATCAAGGCCGATTTCATTGACGGAATTCTGACGCTCGAAGGCGAGGTGAAAGATATTGCCGCGAAGAAACTCGCGCTAGAAATAGGCGCTACCTTAGCATCCGTC
>DATEUF010000338.1:0-20485 GCA_035283325.1 Pyrinomonadaceae bacterium
TTGCCCCCTTCCCAACTTGCAATTATCAAAACAGGCCTCTTTCCTCTCGTGAAGCCTGCCTTGCCCCCTTCCCAACTTGCAATTATCAAAACAGGCCTCTTTCCTTTCGTGAAGCCTGCCTTGCCCCCTTCTGACCTGAGAGATTTCTTTCAAGTGGATTTTTTCAGAGCTTTTACCGCTCGGTGGTACTGACCTGCTTCAGTTTGCCGGCGGTTTTTTGGATGTTGCCGCTGAGCTCGATAATGCTCTTCAAGTCGTTATTGACCTTAGCCAACAACTCTAGGTCGACCACGCCCGGCGTCTCGAAAAAAGGATTCGTGATGAAGCTTTCGATCCGATGACACAGCTTTGCGACAGCTTCCTTCATCTGCTCGTCCTTTAACTCAGCCTGTTCCTTTTTACCCTTTTCTTCACGGTCAGGATCGGGCAGCGCCAGATTACTCTTAAGCCGGTTGGCGCGCTTCCTTACTTCTCCCGTTGCCTCAGAGATGAACTTGTAATCCGGCGCTGTGTTGGGTGAAGCGGCCCGCACGAGCTGATTACGCAGGATCTGCACACGCTCAAAGTCTTCCTTGACTTGCGCAAGGACAGCTTGGACATACCTGGAATTTGTAGCCTTATCAGGTCGCCTTCCCATACTCTCGCGCAACATCTCCCGCTGTCTGGCTTCCCGCTGATTTGCCATCTCCATATCTCGCCGCTCGAGGGCTGGTGGGACGTAGATGGAGCTGCCTTGCTGCTGCGCGGCCAGCTTATCTAGCTCCGGAAGGAATCCGAGAATTCCAAAAAGGGTCAAGGCCGTGATTTGATATCGGTGGTGCTTCATGACCTATTCCATCCTTCGAGACATACAGAAGACATAAGTAGGAATGGCTGGTCTCGAAAGCATAGCGTCGAGACCAGCCACCCGTTTTTGAGGCGGCAACTGTTCAGTTGCCCGCCGGTTTAGAATATGTATCTCAAACCGAACTGGAAATTCCGCATTTGCGCACCTGAAGCCAGATTAAATATCTTGCCGGCCTCCGCCAGGTTGCAATCTATGCAGTCTCTAGGCTGACCCAGGTTGACGTGGTTGAATATGTTGAACCCCTCGGCGCGGAATTCCAGATTCGAGCTTTCGGTTACCCTGAATTTCTTGAAAAGAGCAAGGTTGCTCTGCCAGAATCCAGGACCGCGAAATCTGTTGCTGCCGACGTTCCCGAACTGCCCAGCAGCTGCTTTGGCCCAGGGCCCCCCGGTTATTGCACCTGTCATAGGATCAACCTGTGCCGGTATGAACCACTGATTCCGGCTCTGGTCCGAGGGAAAAGCCTCGCCTACCAAATCAGGTCGGCAGGGGCCTTCATTAACGGAACAGTTTGTCCCGGACACGCTAGGTGTGAAGGCCAGACCGCTATAAATAACGGTGTTGGAGCTGATCTGCCAACCACCGACTAAGAGATCCGCCGCTCTGGACACATTCCCGAAATGTTTTTTACCGTGGCCGAATGGCAATTCCCAAACCTCGGAGAACGAGAGCGCGTGCTTGCGGTCGAAGCTCGTTGGGCCATAGCCAACTGTGCGGTCGTGGATGAAGTAGTTGTCACTATAGTTTCTGGCGGCTGACAAGGTGTAGTGCGCCAAAACTATGAGTCCGGAGAAGCGGGTCTCGAACTTCGTCTGCAACGAGTTATACTTATTGTCTGCGTCGTTGCCGTAGTAGGTGATGTTCTGAGTCCATCCGAAGCGGCTGAAGAATGGCCTACGGTTAGCCTGAGGACCAGGTCCAGCAACAGGCGCGTTGGCGTTATAAGCTGGGCCGTCGCCAGCGAAGACGTGGGTTCCTTTGTTGCCCACGTAACCTGCCTCCAGAGAAGTATTGCGTCCGAGCTGGTGCTGAACGGTGATATTCCAGGCATCAAGCGTTGGCAACCTCATCTTGAAAGGACGCGCCCGCCCTTCTATCCCCAACGGCAGCGGTAGGTGACCATCTGAGGGCACAGGCGGGAAAACCGGAGCCGGCGGCCCTGAACCGAGCGTGAACACTCGCTTGAAATCGTCGTCGTCAAGATTCTGGAACGCCAGCACCGGCAGGTTCTGTGTGACGGCGTGCCCAAAGATTGAACCAAACACGCCGATGTCGAAGCTTCGGCCATAGCCCGCACGAATGACTGTTTTGTCGGTCCACTGATAGGCCAAGCCGACACGCGGAGCAAACGCCGTGTAAGTCGGCTTTACGTTAAATTGTTTGTCGACGTCGCCAACGCCGCCGACAAAGAGATCGCCTGTTTCAAGGTTCAGCAGACTCCCATCCGCAGGATTTTTGATTTTTTCCGGAAAGATCAACTCCCAGCGCAGGCCATAGTTCAGCGTTAGCTTTGGAGTTGTCTTCCACGTGTCCTGTCCGTAAAAGAACCAGCGGCGCTGATATTCTTTTGCGTCTGTGCTTGTGCTCACGTAACGCTCAAAGTTGGTCACGTCGCCAAGCAGAAAGGTAGCAAGCCCAAGCCCACCATCAACAATCTTGTTCGCAACGATTTTAGCAGTTCGGGCTTCATTAAAATGTACCTGACCGGCCCGGTGCGCGTCTGATGGCACGCGAAGGTTCTGGGCAAAACGGAGATCGGCCCCGAACCTATACGTATGATCTCCCTCGAGCAATGTCCAGTTGTTGGCAAATTGAAACTGGTGTTCCTCCTCAATTAGCGGGCAATTGCAGCCATTGGGGCTGAGGGCAAAGCCGAGGCGTGTAGCTCCCACGCCCTGTATATCAAACCACGGCATGCCCGACGTGGTGTCATCAAGGTTGAGGCCCGGTATGCCAGCATCCGCAGCGGGCGTGGTGCCAAACCCGCCCGGCAGCACGTTGACTTTGTACTTGAAGTAGCCGAAGCGGAAGTCTGTTATTACTCTCGGATTCACTACATAGTCGAAGCCCGCGGCCCATGATTGATTGCGGACCTTCGAGGTGCCAGCGAAGCGTGCCCCGCTTAAGCCCTCCCCGCCAAGAAGGAAGCCCAAGGCGCCTGGCTTTGTCCTCTGATACTTGGCGAAGCTGTAGCGAACAAATAGGTGTAGATCTTTGCTCCAGTAATGATCACCTCGAATGTTGAACTGATCGGCATCGAAATTATCGGTGCCGGCGGCGCTGAAGTTGTCGTTTATTCCGGGTCCATTTGGCGCCGGGAACAGTCTGATGAGGGCTAGTGCTTGTGGTGAGATGCGGTTTGCCGGAATGAGGTTTCCAGCGAACGCCGTGCGCAGCTCCCCGGTATTCGGGTCACCCGTTAATGGATCATAAATCTGCTTCGGGTATGCACTCAGATCGAAGAAGCCTTGGGCATTGGGCTGTCGTGCCGCCAGGATCGGCACGGTCGTTCTTACTGACGCGCCTTCCTTACTGCGGGTGCCCTGGTAGTCGCCAAAGACGAAGCTTTTATCTCTAAGTATTTTCCAGCCAAACGAGCCACCGAATTGACTCCATAGGCTCTCCGGTATTATTCTCGCCTGCCCATCATCCAAGTTTCCCGAGATCAAAGGATTCCGCAAGCTCTGCGAAAAAGGATCACGAGCCTGAAAGATGTCATTGCGGCGGAACATAAAAGCAGAACCGTGTGGATCATTTGACCCCGAACGAGTTTGAGCCGTCACCACGCCAGCCGTGGCCATGCCAAACTCTGCGTCGAAATTCTGTGTAGTTACCTTAGCCTCGCTGACACCCTCAAGTGTCGGGTTGATCACGATAATTCCTAAAATCGGATCGCGATTGTCAGTACCGTCAAGTTGATATGATGTGCCGCTGAAATGCTGGCCGTTGACCATTGTTTGGGTTGAGCCCTGTGGGTTCTCGCTCGCGGCGTGTTGCCATGCAAGCTTTTGTGTGCCGGGCGAAGCCAGTATGATTTCGGTAAAGTTGCGATTGAAGATCGGAAGCTCCTGAAGCTGCTTACCCGTAAAACTGGTGGAAACGTCAGCTCGATCGGTCTTCAAAGCGAGCTCCAGGGCTTCAGCAGAAATCGTCACTGTCTCGCTGACGGCGCCTACCTCTAAAGCTACGTCGGCTGTAACGGCTACGTCAGCCCTCACCTCAATCTCCTGGACAGCGGCCTTATATCCAGTTTGTTCAACTTTGATCTGGTACTTACCAGGTATTAGCGACCTCGCTTCATAATTGCCAGAGTCATTGGTTGTGACGGTTCTGGATACGTTTTTGGCCAAGTCTGTGACCGTCACAGTCGCGCCGACAACGGCGGCGCCTTTTTCATCAGCGACTGTTCCTATGATGCTTCCATAAACAGCCTGCGCGCGAATGTCGACGACTAGAATGGAAATAAGCAAAATGCTGAGTAGGAAGAGCGCGACTCTACTTCTGTGCATATCGGTACTCCTTCGAGTTTAGTATTTCAGCGGCATCTATGAATTGAAGGCCGCACACAAAAAACGGTGAGCCCCCGGTGGAGTGATCGTGAAAAAGCCTTGTGGACAGTGTCCACCATCGCCAGGAAGTTTCGATCTCAGGCCGAGACTGGATCCGGCCGCAGCGCTTCGAATTGCCGGGTATCCGTGTGTCAGCTTCAGATTTTGTAGGTATCAAAGTTTCGAAAGCGATTGCGCAATAGATTTCACCGAATAGTGGATAACTCTTACGCAAATGGGTAGCCAAGCCTCGGATGTTAATAACTAAAAGCCTGGAATAACGCGTTAGACGATATGAATGCAGCGTTTACCGTCACCGTAAAGCGTGCTGGCCAGAGCTCTATTGGAACCAAACTCCCAAAGGTGCTTACGAAATTTTGGATTTATCCAAATTTAATGATAGCGTCCGATAAAACGCCACCAACACAGACCACCACAACCAGGGACTTCAAAAAAACCCAATTTCACGGAATCAGGGCGAGGTTCTGTCGGAGCAAGAACTTACACCCGCACTCGACCAGAGTCAAGAATTATAATCAGAAATGTAATTGGAAATAATCAAGGCAACGGTTTGACCCGAGGATTGAGGTCTTGGGCCTTCTGATAGGCCGTCTGAGCTGCCTCCTTTTGACCCTTCTTCTGCAGTGCCAAGGCTAGATTGTAAAAGCCCACTGCATTTGTTGGGTCGAGTTGAGTGGCTGCCTGGAATCTCTCAATCGCAGCATCAAGGTCGCCTGCGTTGAGACGCGCCAGGCCTGTGTTCGTGGCGAACACTGCCGCCTGTTGGTCTGATTTGATCTTGTTCAACCGTGCAGCTTCTTGAAATTCCGCCTGTGCGCCAGCTTTGTCTCCCTTCTGCCGGAGGGCGGCGCCGAGCGTGTTGTGTATTTCAGGAGCAGCTGGGGCAAATTCGAGGGCTTTCCGAAAGGAGGCTATAGCATCATCAACTTTGCCTTGTTGTTGCAGGACCGTGCCGAGAAAGTAGTGGGCCGCGGCGTAGTCTGGTTTGATTTCGACAGCCGTCTTCAGAGCAGCCACCGCGTCGTCAGGTTTTGACTGCTGCGAGAAAATTACCCCCAGCATGTAATGCGCCTCATGCAGAGACGGCTGTAAGGCAATAGCCTTTCTCAACTCGGTCACCGCCTCATCGAGTTTGTCCCTCTGTTTCAAAGCCAATCCCAAATTGTAGTGAACCTCGCCACTCTCGGGCGCCAGCGTGAGCAGTTTGCGGTACTGCTCAACGGCCGCTGCATAGTCAGCTTTCTGGATCAGAACCATGCCCAGATTGTAGTTTGCCACGAGATCATTTGGATCAAGTTTGAGCGCCGCGTTGAACGCAGCGATGGCGCCTTCCGGGTCGCGCTTGCGCACAAGAGTAAGACCAAGATCGTTGTGGGCCTGTGCGAGATCAGGCTTGAGCCTGATGACTGCTTGAAACGCTTCGATTGCTCCGTCGAGGTCTTCGTCTTTGTCGAGTGCACGCCCTAATGCCTGGCGTGCCTCAATCATCTCTGGAGCCAGGGCGACAGCAGTTTTTAGTTCATCGATTGCAGATTGGAGATCACCTTTCTTCTCAAGAGCGAGTCCCAGGTAGTAGTGTGCGTTAGGGTGGGTCGGCAGCAGTTTTGTAGACTTGGTGAGAGCCGCGATAGCCCCATCAACGTCTTTTGAAAACCAGCGAGCTGCACCTAGATAATATTGGGCCTCGCCAAGTTCCGGATTGAGGCCCACCGCCGTTTCATATTCCGTAATCGCTTCCTGAAGAGCTCCCTTCGTGGCTAGCGCATATCCAAGACGAGCATGCATCTCTGCGTTGTCGGGCTTGAGTTGAGTAGCTTGACGATACTCAGCAATGGCGAATTCCAGATCCCCTTTTTGTTGATAAGCAGCTCCCAAAAATAACCGGCCTTCTGCGTCTTGTGGCTTTAAGGAGGCCGCCTGCTTGAAGGCCGCAATCGCGCCTTCAAGATCCCCCTTTTGTTGCAGGACTGAAGCGAGCCCAAGCTGAGCTTCGTAAATTCGGGGATTGATCTGGATGGCCTTGCGAAAGGATTCTCCGGCCGCTTGCAATTCACCTTTTCGCGACAACGCAATGCCCAGCGCCTTGTAAGCAAGGGCAGACTTCGGATTCAGCTTCGTGGAAAGTGATAACTCGGCAATGGCCTGATCCAACTCCTGTTTCTCCAGTAGTGCGAGCCCCGCCTGATAGTGGCGTTCAGCCCCACGCGCCGCAGCTCGCCGCTGGGCCTCGGCGGGAGTTGGTATGAGTAGAAGAAATATCGCAGGGAGGAGCCAGGCTCGATTGGTTTGCTTGCGAAAACGAAAAAACATGGCTGGGCTCTTGCTGAATGAGTTGCGTGGAATATGCCACAATTAGATCGAAACGTGAAGAGAAGAGACTGACGTTGATTACAAGGTCAGTAGTGATCCGATGCGTGGTCGTCCAGATCTACTAGCAAGGAGCAGGTCAGTACCGGAAGCGGTAGCGACCGGGTGTATGCCGGGCAGGCTGGTCGGACAATAACACCCGGTTGCTACCGCTCCCGGTACTGACCTGCGCGCAGTCCACGGTGCCGGGCTATTTCTGCTCGGCTCTTTGCCACGCTTCGCGGGTGAGCGGCGTTATCACATCCAATCGTCTCGACTGTAATGCCGCATTCGCGCCGGCAAGTTCTTTCGCCAACCACGCGTCGAAGTTGATTACTACATCGCCAAGTTCGCGAGTGATAGCGTTCGTGCGCTCAATCTGAGTTTGCGAAGGCTGGCCTTCAAAACCAACAACACTGCCATAGAGTTCTGCCAGATTTTCCCGTAGCCGCTCCTCACCGGTAATCATCCCACCTTCCTTAGTCGCCACGATTTTTCGCCGCAGCTCATCGACGTGTGCCGAAGCGCCCCGCAGTCGTTTTCCAAGATCGTCGTCAGACGGTAACTTCGACGCCCGCTCCTCCAAGGCGATGCGAACGCCGTTGATTCGATCTACGGCAAACGTCATATCGCCCAGAAGATTGTAGAGCTTCATGGAAAGATCGAATTGGGATTTGCGATCCGCAGCAGTGTGTTTGGAGCGTGGATCAGCGACCACTTCTAACTGTATTTCTTGGATATCCTTATCTCTGCTCATCCTGACGGTATAAATTCCAGGCAACACGCGCGGACCTATTGTTGCGCCAAAAGCCGCGCTTGCCGCCGTAGGCACCTTGGGAGGTTCCAGCCGCATAGACCAGGTTGCGCGACTCAGGCCTCGACGTTTGTTCGTGGGAATGTTGCCCACCAAATTGCCGTTGGAATCGAACACCTCCAGTTTGAAATCGCCAAAAATGTGTCGCTTCTTCTGGTAGTAGGTGATGACGGCTTCGTTGGGAGGATTCGGCCCGGAAAACGCAGCGTCGCCATTTACCCACCCGCCGGAAGCCGGAATGCGCTGCACGGCAGGTTTCGCCTGGATGAACACCGCGTCTCTTGCGAGCGTGTCGGGTCGCAGGCCCCTCAGGGGTGTAATGTCGTCGACAATCCAAATGCCTCTTCCGTGAGTACCAATGATCAAATCATGATCCCGTGGATGAATCGCCAGATCCCTTACAGCCACGTTTGGAAGATCGCCACCCTTATATTGTGCCCACTGCTTACCACCGTCGAGGGAAACCCAAAGACCAAGTTCGGTGCCGACAAATAGAAGATCTTTGTTGACTAGGTCTTCTTTCACTACGTGAGCGTAGCCGCGTACTGGTGCATCCGGACCGATGATCGGCGTCCACGTCTTGCCAAAGTCTGCAGTCTTAAAAAGAAACGGGCGCAAGTCGCCGAATGTGTGCAGATCGAAAGTGGCATAGGCAGTGCCTTCATCATAGTGACCCGCTTCAATGGAGGAGACCCAGGCGTTTCTGGGTAGACCATGAATGTTGCTTACGACGTTGGTCCACGTTTTGCCAGCATCCCGAGTGAGTTGCACGTTGCCATCGTCGGTGCCGACCCAGATCAGGTTGGGATTCTTCGGGGATTCAGCAATCGCATAAATTGTTGTATGCATCTCGGCGGCGGAGTTGTCTACGGTAACGCCACCTGACTGCTCCTGCCGCTGCTTTTCTGGATCATTGGTCGACAGATCAGGGGAAATCCGCTCCCAGGTTTGACCGTGATCACGCGAACGAAAGAGAAACTGAGCGCCAATATAGACGGTGCCCTTCTGGGTGGCACTCAGGTGAATCGGCGTGTTCCAGTTATAGCGCAGCTTACGTTCTTTGTATTGAGGCAGCGGTTGAATACTGCGCGTCTCAAGTGTCTTTCGATTTATGCGACCGATGTAGCCCCCCTGCGACTCTGCATAAATGTAATCGGGATCGGCGGTATCGACGAACATCCAGAAGCCGTCGCCACCATACATGTTTTCCCAACGGCTGTTGGTGATCCCGCCTGGATATTGAGAGTCTCCCACCCAGGAGCTGTTGTCTTGCAGTCCACCATAAACGTGGTAAGGCATATCCATGTCTACGCTGACATGATAGAATTGCGAGATCGGAAGATTGTCACCTTTCCACCAGCGATTGCCGGCATCATAGGAATACCAGATCCCTCCATCATCTCCAGTAATCAACTGATCTGAATTGCCTGGATTAATCCAGACGTCATGAAAATCGCCATGTGCGCCGCCAGATATGTTGCTAAAACTCTTTCCACCGTCGTCGCTGACGATCAGTGGCCCATCAGGTTTATAGATCCTATTCTCATTTGTCGGATCGACAATGAGATTGGCGAAATAGAATGGACGCCAAAGCATCGGCTGGCTGCGGTCCAGCGCGATCCAGGTCTGGCCTCCGTCATCAGATCGGTAGAGTCCGTTTTTTGGTGGCTCTGCTTCAATGAATGCATAGACAACGTTGCCCTTAGAAGGAGCCACTGTCACTGCCACTCGACCCCAGGGTTTGGAAGGCAGGCCTTTAGCGGTTTTGTCGTCAAGTTCAGTCCAGGAGGAACCACCGTCGGTACTGCGGAACAGACCGCTTCCACTGGGAGCGTTGGGGCCGTCTCCACCGGAGCGGAATGTCCAGCCTTGACGACGAAAGTCCCACATACCTGCGTAGATAGTTTGCGGCGCCTGCTTGTTGATGGAGATCATCGAGCAACCGGTCGAAAGATTAGGACCGTTTAGGATTTTCACCCAAGAGTTGCCGCCATCGGTGGTTTTAAAAAGCCCACGCTCTTCGCTATCGCTCCACAGTTTTCCGGGTACGCACGCATAGACGGTGTTGCTGTTACGAGGATCGACGATGATCTTGGCTATCCGCTCAGATTCCTTCAACCCCATGTTGGTCCAGTTGTCGCCACCGTCAACCGATTTGTAGATACCATCACCAATAGACACGCTGTTGCGCGTCCAGGCTTCGCCTGTGCCGGCCCAGACCACCTTGGAGTTGTTTGGATCGATCGTGACGGCGCCGATGGATTGAACTGGCTGTTTATCAAAGACCGGCTTGTAGGTCGTGCCACCGTTTACCGACTTCCAGACTCCGCCGCTGGCCGCGCCCACATACACAGTAAGCCGCTTTCCCTCCTGCACGGCATCAAGGGCTGCAACGCGCCCGCTCATAGCGGCTGAACCAATATTGCGCGCACCCAAACCGGAGATCGTTTCGGAATCTACTTTCACTGGTGGCGACTGTGAGTTTTGCGCTCGCGCGCCAGTGAGCAGAGCAGAGCCAAGTAAAAATGCAAAGCCCCAATGGGCGGAGCTGATTTTCATTGTGATCATCTTGATCCTTTTCCTCTTAGCACTCGAGCCGGAACGTACCCAATCAACTTCAATAAACCTCAGTCAGGAAGCTGTGAAAAATTGCAATTTTCCCCTTCCCAACTTGCAATTTTTCACAGTTTCATAGGCATACCGCAAGGGAGGCGGCTGAGCCGCTTGTCTGCGCTTCTCCCTATGTCGGCTTGGCCGGCGCGCTAAAGCGGTTGTCCTCGAGCGGTATATTCGCCTCGATCTTGTCGTAAACGACCTTTTCCTTGTCCTGACTGCCTTTCACATTCGTTTCGAAAGAGTGAGGAAGATACCACCCGGCGATCTCCTTATAGTCTCCCAACATAGTTTCGTATTCACGTTCGGCGCCGCGAACTATCCTTATGGTGTCTATCTTGATCGGCACAAAGTAGTCAGTGTCCATGTAGTAGTAATAGACATCGCCGTTTGCGAGCGTCACTTTGAGCTTGTAAACATCGGTGCCCTCTATCTGGTCCATTCCTGCCAACTCAACCTTGTTACCCTTGCCCTGGTAATTGACTAGTGGACCATCAAAGTCAGAGTCTTCAATAATACTTTTCATCTCCTCTTCACCCAGCGGCTCCGGATCTTTCTTTCCTTGCCACGGTTCGATCTTCCAACCGGTCTTGCCGTCGTAAGCGTTGATTCCTGTTAATCCTTGCAACGAAAACTCTTCGCGCACCATCGCCGGCCGCTTGTTTTCTTTCACAACTATGACTTCAAAACCTCCGCCGCCAATAAGCCTACCAGTGCGGCGCAACGTCTTTACGGCCTGAATCTTCTCCATACCGCCGACAGTTTTCAGGTAACGGTTCACGACATCCTCGGCGGTTTGCGCTAAGACCGAGTTGACGGAAAGCGCGAGCGCGGCTATTCCCAGCAGCACTTTGGGCATATTCCTCTCTCCTTGAAAACGGTAGAAACTTCGCGGGACGACAAGACAATAATTGGTAGTTAACCGAAAAAGCAAACCATTAAATCACTGCTACAGTAACGCTCGCAGGCGCTCCTTAATTACGGCTTCTTTTGGTGTCTTTGCTCCGCCTCTAAGCCAGTCGTGGATCTTCTTCAAGGTAACGGTATGCGTAACTGAGCTGCGGATCTCAACCTCTAACTTACTCGCTTGCCCGGGTTCGCAAGCGTGTTCTCTGAAAGTGCGTACCGCGAAGATGGCTGCTTCATACAGGCTGTCAGCTTCCACTTCCACGCTGTGTCTGAGCCCTTCGATATCTACATAGGATACGACGCACGAGGCCATGGCGCCAGATTTTAGCAAACGAAAAGTTGTTTCACCAATAGTACGTTGTTGTGTGTATAATACGAAGCGGGACACATGACTACAAGGGCAGAAACTGGGAGTCGCGGGGTTCTCGGTCGTCACCTCTCTCAACTTGTAGCCCGAAAGAGGCTGTGTTATACTGCGTTTACCATACTTAACCAAAGTTTAGAGATGCCCAACGCGGGTGGACTGCGGGGGGTTAAATGTGCGGGCATCCGAGAGACTTTGGCCTGTCCGATGGAGGAAGAGGCATATGGACGTATTCGCGTCTAAATCAGCTCAAAAGCAGTCTGAGAAGATGTTCGCCCCGGCCCACAGAGTGACCACATGGCTGCGGGAACGGTTTCAATGCCAGCATACGGAAATGAGCCGTCCGATTACGCGGGATGGCGAGACCTATCGTGCCTGCGTGAGGTGCGGAGCTCGGCGACCCTTTAACTTAAATGCCTGGACGATGAAGGGCAGCTATTACTTTAAAGCGAGTCCGGTGGATCCTGTGCCGACGGAAGGAAAGGCTCGCCCCCAGACGTCGCGACCTGGAGAAATCAAGACTGCCGCCTGATGTAAGACCAGGTCAGAATTCCAGCTCCACGAAACATCGCCAGAGGAGTGTTCCAACTCTGCCTCGAAATACATTTCTGTCCTAACCATCATGGAGTTAGTACCACCGCGCGGTAGCAGGTGGATCCGCACGCAACAGTCAACTCTCGTGTCAACGGAGTCAGTACCACCGCGCGGCAGCGGGTGGGTTGCGAGTCCAGCAGCTGCAATCTGCATTGACATTAATGTGTACCGCGCGGTGGTACTGACATGCGGACCCACCCGCTACCGAAGCTGTGAAAATTTTGCAGTTGAAGGCGGTAAGGGACATGTTGGAAATCTCTCAGGTCGGGAAGGGGGCAAGGCAGGCTTCTGGGGAGAAAGGGCGTCAAGTTTCAGTCTGCCGCCGCCCCCGCTGACTTCAAAAGCCACTCGCCCACTGAAATGAATGATTCAAGTGCAGCAATCTCTCAGGTTGGCAGCAAGTCTGGAATGATCAATGGTATGATCAGCCATTAACAGTTAGGGGATCAATTTGAGTGGCTAATTCAATGTTGACTGGCATTCAATGTTGAGCGGGGGCGGCGGCAGACTGAAACTTGACGCCCTTTCTCCCCAGAAGCCTGCCTTGCCCCCTTCCCGACCTGAGAGATTTTTTCCATAAAGCCTTAACCAATTTATTTCACAGCTTCTACCGCGCGGTGGTACCGACTCGCAGCTACGGCGCGGTGGTACTGACTGCCGAGCAATTTCCTGATATACTGCGCCCCAATCGCAACATCTTTGTCCGCGTGTGTAGGTCAGTTCCAAAGTACCTACATGTAACTGAAGTCTTTTTTAGAATCGTCAAAAGTACCGCCTTGCCAACCGGCACGGCGCAGTTTCTCTATTAACTCCTCACCACGCGAAAGGAGTAGTCGAACATGGCACAGTGGAAACCCGATCCAACCTTTTATCCGTCGCCGCGGCTGGCGATGCAAGCACCACCCGAAAAACTCGCCTATGTTGTAGCCTTCAATCCAAATAAAGATGGAAAATCTGATGCACTGACTGTGGTTGATGTTGCCCCTGACTCATCCACTTATGGTCAAATCGTCGGCAAACTTGATATGCCCAAAGCAGGCGATGAGTTGCACCACTTCGGCTGGAACGCCTGCAGTTCGGCGCTCTGTCCTTATGCCCCCCATCCACACGTCGAGCGTCGCTACCTCGTAGTGCCGGGCTTGCGCTCATCCCGCATCTACATAATTGACACCAAGCCAAATCCACGCCAGCCACAGATCGTAAAAGTAATTGAGCCTGAGGAAGTCTTTAGCCGCGCTAACTATTCGCGACTCCATACCATTCATTGCGGCCCCGAAGGAATCTACGTTAGCGCTCTAGGTTCGCCCAGCGGTGAGGGACCGGGTGGAATCTTCCTGCTGGATCACAACTCCTTCGATGTGCTGGGCCAATGGGAAGTGGACCGTGGACCACAGTACCTGGCCTATGATTTTTGGTGGCATCTTGGCCACGATACGATGGTCACAAGTGAGTGGGGCACCCCGAATATGATTGAGACTGGACTGCAGCCCGACTTGCTTCTGAACAGCAAATATGGCCACCAGCTTCACTTCTGGGACTTGCGCCGGCGTCGTCATCTACAGACTATTGACCTCGGTGCCGAGCACCAACTGGTCCTGGAATTGAGGGCCGCGCACGATCCCACAAAAGCATATGGTTTTGTGGGCGTTGTTGTATCTCTCAAAGATCTGTCGAGTTCAATTTGGCTCTGGCATCGCGACAATGGCAGTTGGAACGCCCGGAAAGTGATCGAGATCCCAGCCGAGCCCGCCGAAGCTTCACAATTGCCGCCGCTATTGCAAGGCTTCAATGCCGTGCCTCCGCTGGTTAGCGACATCAATCTGTCACTCGACGATCGTTTCCTCTACGTCTCCTGCTGGGGTACGGGAGAGCTGCAGCAATACGATGTCTCCGATCCCTTCAATCCCAAGTTCACAGGCTCGGTGCACCTGGGAGGAATCGTGCGCCGTACTCCCCATCCGAAGAAGCCCGAAGTGCCGTTGAACGGCGCTCCGCAGATGGTTGAGGTTAGCCGCGATGGCCGTCGTGTTTATTTCACCAACTCTCTCTACTACGCCTGGGACGAACAGTTTTACCCCGATGGAGTGAAGAGTTGGATGGTAAAACTGAACGCCGAACCGGCTGGCGGTCTCAGCATAGATCCCGACTTCTTTGTGGAGTTTGATGGTTATCGCTCACATCAAATTCGACTGGAAGGCGGAGACTGCTCTTCAGATTCTTACTGCTTTCCATGAACCAGCTCTGGCCCTGGTTGGCACTTTTTGGCCTGGGAGCCTTTCATGGAATCAATCCCGCAATGGGGTGGCTCTTTGCTGTAGCCCTTGGTTTGCAGGAGAAAAGTCGACGCGCTGTCCTGAAGGCGATACCGCCGATAGCCCTCGGGCACGCTCTATCTATCGTATTCATCCTCACTGTCCTCTGGCTGGCCCAGGCGAGTTTGCCTGAAAGAGCGCTTCGCTATGGGGCCGCAGCGGTTCTGTTTGGTTTTGGTCTCTACCGCCTTCTCCGCGCTAGCCATCCCAAATGGGTAGGCATGCGAGTTGGTTTCCGCGATCTCACTCTCTGGTCATTCCTGATGGCCTCAGCGCATGGTGCAGGGTTGATGCTTGTGCCAATCCTGTTGAAGTGGAGCCAGCCCCAGCAAAACGTACATTCGGAGCACTTGTCACACATCTCGGATTCTTCCCATGGAGCTGCGGAGGTGGGATTGACCAATGGCTTCCGATGGCTAGCCGCCGTGGGTGTGCATAGCTCGGGACATCTATTGGTGGCACTGCTGATTGCCTTGCTGGTCTATGAGAAGCTGGGATTGTCGCTACTGCGTCGTGCCTGGTTCAATCTCGATCTGCTGTGGATGATAGTGTTAATGGTGAGTGGCGGATTAATCTTGTTGCTTTGAGCTTACATCAAGAAGCATCCAGATGTAGATCAGATCAAAGACTGAGCAGAATGCTCCCACTACCAGTATCAGGAAACTGCCATGCGCGAAGGCGCCGTCGCCTATGATTCCGAACTGGATTGTCGGCGCCAACGTACCGAGCCACTTATTGATAGCGATATAGATACTTTGCCCTTCGCTACCCGCTCGCCTGACAAGCATATAGTAAGCGCAAGTTTGATTGCTTCGAGTTGGCTCATTTGAAGTTTAAGAGTGATCTTGTGCTTCCAGCCGCTCGGCGTCGGCCAGATCCTGCAACCGCGCGGTCGCCCTCTTATTCGTGATTAGGTGGTGACGAGAAATTACAAAGACCGGCGCGCCGGCGAAGCTGGTCTGAATCCGGTCTGGCCACGCTTGTGAGAAGTCAACGCCGTCGATCGCAGTCATCAAATCAATTCGCAGCGGTGCTATGCCGATCTGGAAAACGGTTCCGGCCTTAGTCAAGTCTTCAATGGTGAGATCGGCGAGAGGCGCGCCGAAGGCTGACAAGGCACTTAATATTCTCTTGGCATTTTCCTGATCCGGTCGAACCCAGACGTCGAGGTCCTTTGTAGCGCGCACATGACCATAGACGGCCAAGGCATGTGCGCCAACTATTAGATACTCAACTCCGTGAGCGTTGAGTGCGAGTAATAGTTCTTTGAAGTCGGGGCTCATTGATTGCAGGGTTGCTCCAGGCAAGGCAGAGCATAGTTAGAGTCCACACTGCTTCGATTCGTTCTTCGGTAGAAAAATCCGCCCACTCGTTGCCGTTCGACTCAACCTCTCCGGCACGCAGTACTCTTACATGGATCTTCGTTCGCTGCGAGTACTCAACCATGGGGGAATTATACCATCTAGTTGCGATCTTGGAATTTCGAGAATCTCGATGCAGGTAATAAAGGAAATCTCATTCACACCCGGCTCAGAACTGTGAAAAATTAGTGAATTGGGCGTTGTACGAAACGGGCGCGGCTTTTACCATTGGGACAAAGTGCTCTCAACTAGCCGGGTGAGAATGAGAAGGAACGGTGAGGCTAACGCATTTTATACTCAGCACCTTGTGATACTCGGCAGTTTGTATTCAGCTCGGCCTTTTGTGCTCAGCTTTTCTGTACCGGGCCTTCGATGAAGTTCTTTAGAAGCCGCGCCCGCGAGGGATGACGCAGCTTTCTGAGCGCCTTCGCTTCAATCTGGCGAATGCGCTCGCGAGTCACGTTGAAGTTCTGGCCCACTTCCTCCAGGGTGCGCTCATGGTCGCCATGGTCCAGACCGAAGCGCATGCGGATAACCCGCTCCTCGCGCGGGCTCAGAGTCTGCAATACGTCCCCCGTAATCTCGCGCAGGTTTGAAGCAATCACTCTTTCGGACGGGCTGGTGCTTGATTTGTCCTCTATAAGGTCGCCGAGTTGTGAATCGCCACCTTCGCCGATTGGCGTCTCCAGGGACACGGGTTGCTGCACGAGCTTGAGCGCCTTGCTTACCTTTTCCACCGAACTACCCATTTTTCGCGCAATCTCTTCGGTCGTGGGTTCACGACCAAGCTCGCGCACCAGCTCACGCGTGGTGTTTCGTAGCTTATTGATCACCTCAATCATGTGCACCGGAATGCGGATCGTTCGTGCCTGGTCGGCAATGGCCCGCGTGATTGCCTGACGAATCCACCATGTCGCGTATGTCGAAAATTTGTAGCCACGCCGCCAGTCAAACTTATCTACACCTTTCATGAGGCCAAGATTCCCCTCCTGAATGAGATCCAGGAAATGCAGGCCTCGGTTCTGATACTTTTTGGCGATTGAGACCACCAGACGCAGGTTGGCCTCCGTCAGTTCATGTTTGGCCTGAGCTGCTTGAGCCTCGCCAGAAATGATCATCTGATGCGAGCGCTTGATCTCCAGAGCAGAGACATGATGCTCCGACTCGAGCTCTTTGAGCCGGCGTCGAGAGGCGGCCCCTTGCCGCTTCAACTGTTTTGCTTCCTCCGGCTTTATGCGTTTCTTGCCTAGCCTTTCCGTGCAGTCTTCAATCTGGCGCTCGAGCGTGCGAGTCTCCCTGTACACTCTCGCAATCGCATCGATGAGCCTTTGCCGGGTTTTTTCCTTGAGTTGAAGACCAGCAATCTCCTGAGAGATAGCCAGCCGAGTCCGAGCAAGCCGGAACTTGAGCCGAATCAGTTTCTTTGATTGCCTGGCTCGGACTCGCTTTTGTTCAGCTAACTTTTGGTCGGCTTCGCGAAGGGCCTTGCGGTAGAGCCGGCGAATGTTTTGAATACCTTCGAGAGTCCACTGGAGATATTCTTCGCTGCGATCCTCATGTTCTTCAGTCTCGGTTTGATCAGAGAAACTGACCACATCGCGGATGGCCAAGGTCTGCGCTTCCAGCTCACTGCCAATCTTTAACAGCTCGACAATGGCGATCGGGGAACGAGTGATGGCTCTTTGGGCGCGCTTTTGTCCCCATTCGATCCTTTTGGCGATGGAAACCTCCTGCTCGCGTGTTAGCAGTGGAACGAGTGCCATTTCCCGCATATAGACGCGGACGGGATCCGAAGACCTGTCAAGCTCACCAGCCGACAGGTCGAGTTCCACGTCCTGACCGGCAGCTGAATCCTCTTCTTCGTCGGTGCTTGCGGTAGAAAATGAGGCCTCCTCCGTCAGGTGCTCATCCGGGCTGATTTCGGTCGTTGCTCTCTCCAGCCGTTCGAGCACCTCGTCGATGTCGTTGGTAGCATTGGTGTCTTCCAGAAGTTCCGCTTCCAGGCTCACAAAAGCGTGGTCGACGGAATCCGACAAGCGAACCGGAACTTGTTCATTCTCAAATCTAGTCAATCGAAAACCTGCCTTTCGGGGACCTGCGGTAAAATTTGTTAAACCTAAGATGCTATGTTACGTAATGGCGTTGTCAGAAGTTTCTGCTTATGGCTGAGAGCGTTACCTTTCCACGTGGGGCTGGGTCTCCTCTGTCTCTTGGGGAACCACATTCAGGGTCAACTTTTCTGTACCCCGGATTACCACGAGCGAAGAGCGCTGACCTATGCGATCCTCAGTCAAAAGCCTGTGAAGCTCATCGATGCCGGAAATCGGGTGATCGTCAAACCCGACAATTACATCGCCCTCCAGGATGCCGGCCTTCTTTGCTGGACTATTCGCGTCATACGAGATCACCATGATGCCGCTCTCAACCGGGAGGTTGTAATAACGGACAAGACGCCGCGGCAATGGAACATTCTGTCCGGCAAGACCAATATAGCTGCGGCTCACTTTACCATCGCGTATTAGCCGGCTGGCCACAAATTTTGCGGTATCAACCGAAGTGGCAAAGCAGATTCCCTGAGCAGGCAAGATCATTGCTGTGTTCACGCCAATCACTTCGCCTCGCGAGTTAACCAAAGGGCCACCAGAGTTTCCGGGATTAAGTGCCGCATCAGTCTGAATAACGTCGTCCATTAGCCGCCCTGACTGCGCTCGCAGCGAGCGACCCAGGGCACTTATGACCCCGGCGGTTACTGTGTACTGAAAACCGTAAGGATTACCAATGGCGACAACGAGTTGACCGACACGTATTTTTTGGGAATCACCCAGGTGCGCAGGCACCAGGTTGACCGCGTTGATCCTGATCACCGCCAGGTCGGTATCGGGGTCGTCTCCGATCAATTCCGCCTCTTCTTTGTGACCATCTGCCAGAGTGACCTGTATCCTCGTCGCACCGTGCACAACATGGCTGTTCGTTAGAACAAAGCCATCCGGAGTAAGGACGAAGCCAGAGCCGCCGCCGCGGGCTTCTTGCGGTACGCGCCGAGAACTTCCGCGCCTCCGGGTTCTCTGCGTAACCTCTATATAGACGACAGAGGGGCTGACCTTCTCAGCCGCAGTGATGACAGCCCTCGAGTAAGCGTCCAATAAGTCGTCTTCAAGATCAGGTCGGACGCCGTTCAACATGCCGCTTTTTCCGAAATCGGCAGGGAACGTGTCGTCCTTTAAGAGTTCCGTTTCCATGTGTTCTGTCACTAAGGTGGTTACAAACGGTTTCAACTTCTAGCGTTCCTTGGGTTTAAGGCCGTCTCTTCAACTATTTCTCGCTCGCTGTAACAAGGTTGCAGACGCTGGACAACGTCGTTTATGGTGATCTTTGTAAGCACGTGTTCGACTGCCGTATTCACCTTTTCGAGTACTTCCCCCAGGATGTTGTCAATATTAATACCTACAGGACAACGGCGACTTGGCGGGTGCCGGGGCATTGAAAAAACGCCCTTCGCCTCGACCGCATGATAAACATCCAGGAGCGTGATGTGCGCCGGCTTACGGGCGAGCCTTGAGCCGCCGGTCGAACCTGTTTGCGAAACAACCAGCCTCGCCTGCGCCAGTTCGCAAAGAATCCGCCGGATGACTACGGCGTTGGTATTGACACTTTTGGCCACCTGCTCTGACTTGACCGGCTCGTCATCAGACCAAGCCATCAGGGTCAGCACATGCACTGCTACGGCAAACCGGCTACTTGTGGACATATGGGCGGAATCCGGAACTCGAACGCGCCTCGCCGAGTCGTCTGTAACAATTATAGTTACAATTTACTATTTGTCAAGCACGGTTAAACGTAAGGTAGTTTTGGGCACCTTTAGGCATGAAGGTTCTATTGCGGGCACTCAGCATTGGAGTGAGTGGCTATCAGCAAGAAGCGAAACTGAAACTCCAGTGAGGTGATGAATGAGCAGACCATGGCATTCTGTACGCCCGTGTCGCGCAGCGGGGAGCGGTTGACCTGGTTCACCCACCAGAAGTTTAAGCCGTTCAGATCGCCGTCGCGGCGGAGGTAGCCGAAATATTCAGTAGCCACAAAGATGAGATTGTATTCCGCGTCAATGAACGGACGATTGTCGACTGCCGGTCCCAGGCCTGGCGGCACGCAGGGTGTGGCGGGCGCGCCGGGCAGCCTGTCACAGCCGTGCCAGTAGTCGTTTGCTAGATGAAACAGCACCAGACCCCGACCGCCCTGATTGAAAAGAGTATTGAGGGTCGCGCTCTGGGAAGAGAGGTCGCTGCCACTGACGCTGGTGATCGTGGCCAGCAGGTTATTAATAAAGGTCGGCCCACTGAGAGCAGCAGGATACTTAGCCAGAAACTCGGGCCGCTGCACGAAGGCATTCGCCAGTGCCAACTGCGACTGGGCTAGATTATCACCGCCTACCACCTGGGCCCGATCCTGGCTGAAGACTGCGTAGCTGGGGAACTTGAAACGGAAGTCTTGTCCCGGATAGAAGTCAGCCGCCGGGTCGCCAAGGTCGGGATTGGGGAAAGGTTGACTATTGCCAAAGGCCGCTCGGTAAAGCCGCATGACGTAGGAGCCGGTCTGTTGAAACTCTCCCTCGAAGAAGAAAGCATTGGAGACGCGGATGCGCCGGGCATCGATGCAGGCCTGGTTGCTGCCACATTCAGTAATCTGTCCAGTCCAGAACGCGAAGCCACCAGCGTCCGGTAAACGGCTGAGGAAGTCGCGATAGTTCTGCTGCACGAAA
>DATEUF010000339.1:0-42718 GCA_035283325.1 Pyrinomonadaceae bacterium
CGATAAAAAGAATCGTTCGCCTGCCGAACTTTTGCTCGTGACGAGCATCGGCGATCGCCTCGCGCAGATCCTTTACGCCGGAAAACACCGCTGATAGTGCCACAAAACGGGCGCTCGTTTTCTCTGCCAGAAGTCGCGCTAGGGTCGTCTTGCCTGTCCCGGGTGCCCCCCAGAGAATCAGTGAAGGTAGATTTGCCTTGCCCTCGAGTAGCCGCCTGAGAATACGACCTTCAGCGACGAGATGGCTCTGACCCATAAACTCCGCCAGGGAGCGCGGCCGCATACGCTCAGCCAGCGGCGCCGAACTGTCCACCGCCAAAGGCTGAACAGCTTCTTCGAAGAGATTACCTGTAGTTGACCGAGCCATGCCTGTGTATAATTATCACCCAAACTCACGGAACAGGCGACTTGGAATTGCGCATATTCGGGGTCTTGCGGTATCTAAGCAATTTGGCTGAGATTTTATCTAATTCTACTGGCCAAAACGGCAGATTTTCGACGGAACGGTTAAGGTTGGCCGTTCGTATTACTGAAGGCAGCACATTAGCGGATATTTTGATAAGGTAGAACCACCAAATGAGTTGGGAGAGTGTGTCATGAAAGAAGCAAAGGATGTTCTTCGAATTGTAGGAATGATACTGCTAGGCATTTTTGTGTTCGCTATTGGCGTCCCAATTGTGCTTACAGCAGCCGGCGTCACCCTGGGCATTTTGAAAGTGCTCTTCGGCATTGCCATAATGTTGATCAAGTTGGCAGTCATAATCGCCGTGGGATACCTGCTCCTTGTCGGCATCAGGGCCTTGCTGCGATAAGCTCTCGAGTCAATTTCGTTGGGGCGAGATGGTACCGCGTTAAACGGCAAAGCGAAAATGGACCACATCGCCCTCTCGCATCATGTAATCCTTGCCTTCCAATCTTAGTAGTCCCTTCTCACGTGCGGCTGCATACGAACCTGCGCTTATCAGGTCATTATAATTAACCACTTCGGCACGAATGAATCCTCGCTCGATGTCTGAGTGGATTACTCCCGCCGCTTGCTGAGCACGCGTCCCCTGCGGAATGGTCCATGCGCGAACCTCTTTCTCGCCCGCCGTCAAGAATGACATCAGTCCCAACAGATGGTAAGCGCTTTTGATAAGTCGATCGACACCGCTGGTTGCCACTCCTAGAGAAGACAAATAATCCACACGTTCAGCAGGTGGCAGGGCCACCAATTCAGCCTCCAGTTGAGCACAAATGACGACACACTCCGCTGCCTCTCTTTCAGCGATCTCATACACGGTCCGAACCCCTGGATTATCTTGTGGATTCAACAGCGTTGCTTCGTTCACGTTTGCGGCGTAGATCGTGGGTTTCATTGTTAAGAGATAGAAACTTCGCGCCAGGGCCAGCTCGTCATCACTGAGCTTCGCTGTTCGTGCGGATTGTCCCTGTCCCAAAACCTGCTGGAGGCGGTCGAGCACGGTGAGTTCGGCGCGTGCCGTTTTGTCTCCTGCTTTGGCATTCTTTTGCGCCTTTTCGCGACGTCGTTCTACGGTCGCAAGGTCAGCGAGGGCTAACTCTATCTGGATTGTTTCTATGTCGCGCCGCGGATCAACTGACCCTTCGACATGAATGACGCTTTCGTCTTCAAAACATCGGACGACCTGGACGACCGTATCCGTCTCGCGTATGTTTGCGAGAAACTGGTTTCCCAGTCCCTCCCCCTTTGAGGCGCCGCGCACCAACCCGGCGATGTCCAGAAACTCTACTGTCGCCGGAATGATCGTCTCGGTCTTCACAAGCTTAGCCAGCGGCTCCAACCGCTCATCCGGCACGGGTACAATGCCTACGTTGGGTTCAATAGTCGCGAACGGATAATTTGCGGCCACCGCTGCAGTCTGCGCGGTTAGCGCATTGAAGAGCGTTGACTTGCCGACGTTGGGTAAGCCAACAATGCCTGCACGTAGCATCTGTCTTTGGACCTCTCTTCTTTGAAACTAACTGATATTAAGAGTCTGCGCAACATGGCTGCCGGCATTCGCTTAAGGTTTCGTTTAGCTTCAAGAAGCACGTCGGGTCGTGCTCGAATCCTGTATAATCCTCTCAAAGAGCCGACTGTCAGTAGTCTGTCTCACTGTGCATGATCATCTCGCTTGCGCTGGCTTCACTGGCTATAGCCAGCGGCACGGTTGCCACATATCTTTACGAGGAACGCACAGCGTTCGCTCCGCGTCTTTGTGCCGGAACATGTATCGGTTTCGCGGCTTTGGGCCTGGTTGGTTTTATCCTTTCCTCATTCCTGGGGCTTACCCCCCTTTCAATTCTGCTCACAGTTCTTGTGCTCGTTATTCCCACTGCGTTCATCTGGAGAAACCCCACACGCCGGAAGCAGTTGCGATCTCAAGTTGAAGAGACAACAAGCTCAATCAGACGCGCATTGATGCATCCGACCAGAGCACCACTGGGGTATGTTGTTTTCTATCTACTTACCGCTGTTGTACTTTGGAAGGTTTTTAGTCGGGCCATGATTGAGTTACCGGAAGGGATTTACACTGGCGCGCTCAACAATTTTGGTGACCTGCCGTTCCATCTCAGCGTTATCACGGGCTTCGCCTTCGGAAACAATTTTCCTCCCGAAGATCCGACTTACGCCGGCGTCCGGTTCACTTATCCTTTTCTTACCGATTTTGTATCGGCGATCTTTGTTCGTTGCGGAGCCAGTCTTCGCGATTCAATGTTCAGTGAAAATTTCCTGCTCGCAATAGCGTTCGTAGGACTGCTGCATCGCTGGGCCTGGGAGTTATTGCGTGATCGTCTGGCGGCCGTCATTACACCTCTTCTTGTCCTTTTTAATGGCGGCTTGGGGTGGATCCTTCTCGGGAACCAGGCGAAAGAGAATGAGAACGGGCTGTTTGGCGCACTCGAAAACCTGGCGCCGTCTTTTACTGTAATCCCGCAGACTACCTGGCGCTGGGGCAACGCGATCTCCTCACTCTTGCTGCCGCAGCGAGGGATTTTGCTGGGCCTGCCACTTGCCATAATTGTGTTTACGCAGTGGTGGATTGCTCTAAGCAACGAGGCAGATTCCGGTTCCGACCTCGGTGATTCGACGGCAGCAAATGAGGATGGAGTAAAAAGTAAGAAGAGGAAGAAGGGCCCATCCGTTGCCTTTGACCCTTTTTCCCAGGTTGCCCCAACACATCGAATGATTGCAGCCGGTGTGATTGCCGGATTTCTACCACTCGTGCACGCGCACAGTTTTGTTGTAGTGATGGTGGTTGGTGCCCTCATTGCACTGTTCGAGCAGCGCTGGCGTGAATGGTTGACTTTCTTCCTCGTCGCTTCCGTTATCGCTCTTCCGCAGATGTACTGGTCTACCCACGGCAGCGCGGTTGATGCAAAGTCGTTCTTCGCCTGGCAGTTGGGTTGGGATAGGGGCCAGGAAAACACACTGTGGTTTTGGTTCAAAAACAGCGGGCTGTTCATTCCGCTCACTGTTGCGGCAATACTCTGGCGCAGCAAAGAGCAGTATCTCGTGCCACGGCGACTGCTGCTGTTCTTTCTGCCGTTTACAGTCTGCTTTATCGTGCCAAACATTATGAAGCTGGCACCCTGGATCTGGGACAACATCAAAGTACTGTTCTACTGGTGGATGGCGTCCGCGCCTTTAGTAGCGATCCTTCTGGCGCGACTTTGGCAGCACGGTAAGTGGAGTCGAGTACTGGCGGCAATGCTCTTCGTCAGCGTGACGCTCGCGGGCGCCTTGGATGTCGGCTCCATTGCCTTTCGCCAGGTGCAGTATCAAATATTTAATCGAGACGGGATCGAGTTCGCTGAAATGGTAAAGGACAAGACCGGCCCACGATCACTCATCGTGCACGCTCCAGTTCACAATACTCCCGTATTTCTTACCGGCAGGCGATCACTCATGGGTTATCCAGGCCATATTTGGACCCACGGCCTGGAGTTCGGTCAACGCCAGGAAGACATCAAGCGAATCTATGCCGGCACCCCCGATGCGGCACAGTTAATCAGCAACTACAAGATTGACTATGTCGTGGTGGGCAGGCTTGAACGTGATGCGATGAATGTGAATGATAGGTTCTTTTCGTCCTTCCCAAAGGTTGGAGAAGTTGGTGACCACAGTCTATACAAGACGGCGCCATAAGCCAGAGCGCGCTTCAGGAGTGCCGTCGTTGAAATCGAAAGGTGTCGAAGCCAATAGCGCGCCCTCAAAGGAAGAGTTGTCGGAGCCTGCGTGGCGAGTTGCGAGTGTGTTAATTCTGGCAGTGGCGACAATTCTCCGCGTCTATCACCTCCAATTAGTGCCGCTTCATCACGATGAAGGCGTCAATGGGAACTTCCTGGTTCGGTTAGTTCGAGAAGGCTTTTATCATTACGATCCCGCTAACTACCACGGACCAACCCTCTATTACTTCTCAGCAATGATTCCGTGGATACTCAGGTTTCTGTTCGGTCCGTCGGCACAGAATACCTACGGCCTTAACACGGTAACAATTCGATTGGTTCCGGCGCTCTTTGGAGTAGCAACCATCTACCTGTTGCTGCTATTGCGTCGCTCTCTGGGGACGATAGCCACACTGTCGGCTGCTGCGCTCTTGGCGATCTCACCAGGCGCTGTATATCTCTCACGTTACTTTATACATGAAACGTTGTTCATCTTTTTTACTTTGGGAGTTGTTGTAGCGGGACTCAATTATTTCAAAGATGGTAACCCGTTATACCTGCTATTGGCCGCAATCTCGGCAGCACTGCTCTTTGCCACCAAAGAGACAGCAATTATCTCAGCCGGCGTGCTGGTCATTGCGCTCGCAACCACTCACATATATCGCTGGTTACGGCGATCCTCAATCCACCTAAGGTCCAAACAATCAGCACGGTCAGCCCGACAGGAACTCCGAACGGTGCTCGCTGCGTTTACGGAACGAGCAGGGGGGCCGCGGGCGCTTGCGCTTTGGGGATTGAGCGCACTGGTCGTTTTCATTGCCGTAAGCATCCTTTTCTATTCTTCGCTCTTTACCAATTTCCCCAAGGGCGTGTATGACGCGTTCAAGACCTTTCAGTTCTGGAGAAAGACCGGAAGCGAAGCTCACGTCCATCCGTACTATACGTACTTCAAATGGCTTTTAAACGAGGAATCGCCACTACTGTTCTTCGGCTCGCTGGGTGCCGCCTATCTCGTCGGCAGACCTCGTAACTCATTTGCATTATTTTCTGCCCTGTGGGCCTTTGGATTATTGGTTGCCTATTCACTGATTCGCTACAAAACACCCTGGCTTACCCTGAATTTCCTCCTGCCATTGGCGCTTGTAGGCGGATACTCACTACAGCGGATCCACCAGGTTTTCCGTGGCGATCTCAGGCTACTGGGCGCGATCGCTCTTCTCACAGTCGCTGTCAGCGGCTACCAGACTGTTGATCTAAACTTCTTCAACTATGACAACGATGACGAATACTATGTGTATGTCTATGCCCACACGCGGAGAGAGACTTTAAAACTGGTTGAGGAGATAGGGCGCCAGGCTAAACGAGCGCCGGAGGGTAATTCCATTGGTATCACGATTGTCTCTCCCGACTATTGGCCACTCCCATGGTATCTCCGCGATTACCCTCACGTCGGATATCACGGTCACATGGTGGATTCAAAGGAACAGCTTATTGTCGCGTCGGAAGGCCAGGGGGCTGAGATGCAGGCGCAATTCGGCAAGCGCTACGAGCAAATCAAATCAGGGTTCAATTCTGCCGGGAGTTATCCGCTTAGACCGGGCGTGAGTTTGTTGCTTTACGTAAGACGGATTCCTGAGGCTGGACCAGAACTTTGAAAGTGAAGCCCCGGTGAGGAGCATTTAATGAGAAAAAGAGTTGCTCTCGCCATCATTGGTGGTGCGCTTATAGGCACGATAGTGATGGCGGCGTGTGATCTCCGATCGCGACAAAAAACAAGCGCCGACGTTTTCTCCTCTGCAAACGAATCCGTCGCTCCGGAAACAAGTTCTCTCTCCGCGGATCAGAGGAGCAGCGCGGTAACGCTTGAGGAGTTTGGTGATTATCAATGTCCTCCCTGTGGTGCACTCCATCCGGAGTTGAAGCGAATCAAGCAGGAGTATGGACAGCGAGTCAGATTCATGTTCCGAAATCTTCCATTAACAAAAATTCACGCCAACGCTTTGGCAGCTGCTCAGGCTGCCGAAGCCGCCCGCCTTCAGGGCCGCTTCTGGGAAATGCATGATCGCTTGTTTGAGAGTCAGACAGGGTGGACCACCGATAATGATCCGCGACCTGTTTTTCTCAAATATGCACACGACATCGGCCTCGACCTGGACCGCTTTGCCCAAGATCTCGACGGGCCTCAGGTCCAAGAGCGACTCGTCGCTGACCAGAGGTTAGCTGAATCCCTGGGGCTTGATTCAACTCCAACAATCATCATCGACGGAAGGCAGTTAAGACCGGAGGCGACCACCCCCGAAGGCATACGTAAGGGCCTTGAGTTAATGCTAACCAAAAAGGCCGCGCCCTAATGCTCTTAAACGCCCTCTCGCTGCGTTTCTCCGGCTGCAGTGAAGGACCGTTAAGCACAACCTTAACCGTGCTTCTTACTTCATTAAAGTTAGCTAAGTTCAAGTTTTAGTTGACATTCTAAGCAACTCACAATTATATTGGCTCACCCGCACCTCGCCTCGCCGGACCGGCTTTTCAGGTTCTGAGGGCTTGGCGATTATACTGAATCGCTCATGTTCAAACTCCAGCGGCTCGAGATTACTGGCTTCAAGTCCTTCGCGGACTACACCGAAATAATCTTTACCGGAGACGGAATCACCGCCATTGTCGGACCGAATGGTTGCGGCAAGAGCAACGTCGCGGACGCCATCGCCTGGGTCCTGGGTGAGCAACGGGTAAAGCACCTACGCGGCGGTGAGATGAAGGACGTCATTTTTCAGGGTTCGCGAAATCGTCCGCCAAGCGGCATGGCTGAGGTGGTCATGCACATGGTGCGGGACGAAGTGGAAGAACATGAGCCCGACATTGAGGACATCGACTCTGCTCTCGAAGAGATCGACGAACACGTGGTTGACCTCGAAGCTGCGCTTCCCAACGAGGCTGTGGCAGAAACTGAGGGATCCGAACCGGCGCCCTTGGATGTCTCGGAACCAGGCGTTGCACAACCTGCCGATGAGTCAACCGGCGAACCCTCTGCACGAGCGAAGACACTACACAAGCGACACTGGCGACGAAGAAATCTGGCTTTGGAGTTTGCTCCCGGTGAGGCGGTTGCAATAACCAGGAGGCTTTATCGCTCCGGCGAGAGTGAATATCTGTTGAATAATCGTCTTTGCCGGTTGCGAGACATCCAGGATCTCTTTTCAGGCACCGGACTATCCGGCGGTCACTACGCGATTATCGAGCAGGGTCGTATTGGACAGATACTTTCTGCGAAACCGATGGACCGGCGCACGATCGTTGAGGAGGCCGCCGGCATCACCAAGTTTCGCGTCCGCCAACGCGCCGCTGAAGCAAGGCTCGAATCCGCTCGCGCTAATCTCTCACGCATCTCTGACATAATTTCAGAAATCGATCGGCAGGTGAATAGCCTGCGCCGGCAGGCGGCGAAAGCCCGCCGGTACCGCGTGTTTCGCGAAGAGTTGCGTGAACTACTGCGGCACGTCTTTGTTGCCGAAGACCAAAAGCTCAAGGCCTTACTCGAGGAAACAGAGATCAAGTTACAGGAGGTTAGCGGTCTGGAGCACAAGCTCGCCGCCGAGCTGGCCGAGCGTGAGGAAGAGGCTCGCGATGCGACTCAATTGGCGCGTCTCGTGGAAGATGCTCTGGCGCAGGCTCGAGCGACCGCCGCTGACGCCGTGCTCAAACGCGACCGCCAGTTGCGCGAACGCACTTATCAGGAGGAACAGGTTCAATCGTTCGAACAGCGAAGGTCGCAGATAGCCGCGGAGATCGAGTCGCTTTCCGCTCGCCTGGTCTTAGTTGAAGCTGAATGCAAGCGCCTGCAGGAAGAGGACGTCACCCTGCGTGCTGAAGCAGATGCGAGTTCAATCTCGCTGCGAGTTGCCGAGGAATCTCACGCTGAGAAACTCGCGCTCGCCAACAAGGCGGAGCAGGAGATTGAGAACGCCCGTGGGGATCTGCTTAAGCACACAGCTCTGGCTGAGCGACTGAGAGAGATTGCCCGCCAGCTCGAAGGCACGCTCGAGCGTCTGGCTGTGCAGGCAGAAGGTTTGGCGCGAGAGGGCGAACGCGCGCAGAGGCAACACGCCGACAGGACAGGGGAGGCGGAGCAACTTCGTCAGGAGATCGCGGCCGCACGCGAACATATTGGGCTCCTTAATGCAGAACGGGAAATGGCCGTCGATGCAGTGGTTCGCGGTCACGAAGCTGTCAGCGATACGGAAGCGGAAGTCATACGGGTCCGTGATGAGTATTCACGCACAAGACATCGCCTCGAAAGTTTGCAAGAACTGGACGACCGCCGAGCCTACTATTCGTCGGCTGTGCAGCAGATCTTTTCACAACCTGACAATGCGCGCAAATTTCATTTTATTGGCACGCTCGCTGATGCACTCACTGTGGATGCCAAATGGGAACGTGCGGTGGAAGGAGTTCTCGGATCGTCGCTCCAATCAATAATTGTTGCTTCGGCGGATGATGCCGCGCGAGCGGCGCAGTGGTTGCGGGAGAACAACGCCGGCCGCGCCAGCTTCCTGGTCGCGGGGTTGCACGGCGCCAGCGACGATGTCGAAGTTTTGATTCATCAGTTACCGCATCCTTCCGAGCTCTCTTTCTCTTACGAGAGTGAAACACTCGACAAACTGCGTCTGGGCGATCTTCTGGGAGCGTCACGTGAGCTCGTTTCTGTCCTGGAGCGCACGCTGCCGCAAAAAACGAGAGCGCGGCTGGCCCGGAACCTTGAAGACGCGATGGGCAAATCGTTGGCCACCGGTGAGCTTTACGTCACGCTGAATGGCGATTGGGTCGCAAACGGGCAGTTTGTTAGCGCTGGCGATGCACGAGCACTCGAAAAAGGAGCTGGCTTGCTGACTCTTAAACGAGAGTTGCGCGAACTTGATGCGCGTGCGCAAACACTGGAGTCAGAATTACGGACAGCTGAGGATGCCGCGAAAGAATCGCGTGCTCGCCTCGTGTTACTGGAAGATGCTGTCGTGCTGCTGAACGAAGCTATAGGTCGCGAAGAACGCGAGGTGATGGAACGGGAGTTAGGCGCGACCGGACTTGCACAAGAGATCGAGCGGGCTGAGCGCCACCGGAGAGTTGTTGCTGCCGATACTGATCGAGTTGAGGAAGAACGTCTTGAACTCGAACGCCGGCGAGTAGCGACTCTTAGGGACGCAGAAGCCGCCGAGGCAGAACGCGCCGCAGCCAGTGAAACGGTGGCTCGCGCGTCGACCCTACTGGCCGAGACTCGACGTCACGCAGAATTGGAAAATACCGGCCTAGCCGAGCAGCGAGCAACTGCCGCCGCGGCTACTGAACGACGGCGCGCAACTACCGCGGAACTACGCCGCATGGAAGCTGACTATGCTGAGCTTGCCGCCAGAGTCGAGCGACACCGGTTCGAATCCGCCGACATCTCGGAGCGTATAGACGGATTGCGCCAATCAATTGCCGATCTCGAACGTCAGGCCGGGACAGTTGAGGAAGATCGAGCGCGTGAAGAACGGGAAATAGGTGGCTTGACCCTGCAACTTGAGGAAGCACGCAGGCAGGCAGACCTACTGGCTGGCGAACTTTCCAATCTTAATCGTCGCTCCGCTGAGATCAGGGATTCTCGGGCAGCCATAGAGGTTCAGCGAGCGGAAGCTCAGGCGCGACTCAGTTTTGTAAATGAAAACTGCGCCAGTGAGTTGAATCAATCGCTGGAAGAATTGGCACGCGAGCAGCAGCTCAAGGACGACTTCGACCTCGACGCGGCTCACGTGCGTGTTGAGGAGCTACGCGCGCGCCTTGAAGGGTTTGGCGCCGTCAACATGATGGCGTTGGAGGAGTTGGCAGAAGCCGAAGAGAGACTGCTGTTCCTGACAGGCCAGCGGCAAGACATCGTGGACGGGATCTCCTCAACTGAAGAAGCGCTACGCGAGATTAAGCGCCGATCTCGCGAGCGGTTCCGTCACGCCTTCGAGCATATCAATAAGAACTTTGGCGAGCTTTTCAAGGAACTCTTTGGCGGCGGCCGTGGCGAAATGAGCCTGATCGACGCCGATGACGTACTGGAGTCGGGCATCGACGTCATTGCTCAACCTCCCGGCAAGCGCCTGCAAAACGTTCTGTTGTTATCGGGTGGTGAAAAGGCGATGGCGGCGCTGGCGCTGGTCCTGGGCATTTTCCACTATCGGCCCTCGCCCTTCTGTTTGTTGGATGAAGTTGATGCACCGTTGGACGAAGCGAACGTAGGTCGTTTTACTGAGAAGCTGGCCCAAATGGCACTCAACACCCAGTTCATCGTCATTACGCATAACAAACGAACAATGGAGATGGCGCGAGCGCTCTACGGTGTGACTATGGAAGAGGTCGGCGTCTCTAAACTCGTTTCAGTTAATTTTGAGTGACGACCAGGCAGTCATCCGTCCACTAAATTACACAAAACTGCGCGAGAAAGTGGTTCAAGGAGTCAGTGTGTTTTGGTGGTCTACGATTTGAACTGGAAAGATGGAGCCCTCGTTGCTTTCAACAGTTCAAGCGCACTACCGACATTTGCTACCTTTGATCTATTGGACTGTTTCCTGCTAACTTTTCCCGCTAGCCCATTTTAATTAATCGATGAAAACTGCTTTTATAAGGCTACGTCTGCTCTGCGCCACGCTCCTGATTATGTGCGCCGCGGTGTTCACATATGGCGAGGGGCAGGTTCGGATCCACCCTGAGCAAAACGCCAATTCTGAGACCAGGAAGCAAAACGCTCGTCCCGAAGGATCGACTACAGAAAGCGCAGCAACTCCACCGGCAACGGACGCCGTAATGTACTCCTACGAGTTCACCCAACCGCAATTCTACATTCGTCACATCGTTATCGAGCACGATCAGAGCGGCAGGGGAACCGTATCGTTCGAACGCTTGAATGAAGACAGTCCGATCGTTGAACAGATAAATATCTCGCCCATGGTTCTTGCGCGCGTTACGAGCTTGTGGCAGGCGCTCCGGTTCCTTGATTCGGATACGAACTACCAATCTGACAAACAGTTTGCTCACCTCGGCACGATGCGAATAAAGATGGAGCAGGGGACGCGCAAACGAATTGCAGAGTTCAATTGGACCAACAATCACGACGCATCTGAGCTTGTAGCCGAATATCGGAAGATCGCCGACCAGGCAATCTTCATCTTCGATATTTCGGTGGCCCGTGAGAACCAGCCTCTTAATGCGCCCAAACTGATGGAGGCGCTGGAATCAATGCTGAAGCGCTCTGCTCTCTCTGACCCGCATCAACTCGTGCCGTTGCTTAAAGAGATCACCACAGACGAACACCTCCCGCTCATCGCTCGCAACCATGCTGCCCGTTTGCTCAAGCGTATCGCAGGCGGAAAGTAAGTTTGGATTGTTCTCCTATGTCGCTAGGAACTTCGTTGCCAGCTGGCAGAACTCCAGCGCGCGGTTTTCCGCCCAGAAACGGTCCTCAGATTGGGATTCGCTCTCCATGAACTCTGCATAATCACTGTGAAACTGTGAACGCACAGTGACTGTGTCCTCTGTCGATACTATTGACCGTGAGGAGTTGGCCGCGACAAAGGCGACATGCCCGCCTCTTTCCGGCGCAAGCAACAAAATGTTTGGATTGCTGGAAATAGCCGGGTTCGTCAGCGGCGCAAAGGGGATGAATGGATCATCCTGGGCGTGGATGATGAGGGTAGGGATGCGGATCTCAGCCAGGACGCGAATCGAGCTTGCCTGGGAGTAGTAGTCATCTGCATTAACAAAGCCATGAGCCCGCGAGGTGAAATGTTCATCGAAGTCTCTAATCGTGCGTACAAGATGAATTTTTGCGAGGTCATACAGTTCAGGATAGAGTCTCTTTTTCAGGTAAATCCGCTTTCGCAACCGGCGCAGGAAATCCTGGTGATAAAGCCAGTTGGAACGACGCTCTATTTCCTCCGCGCTGGCGCTCAAATCGACTGAAGGAGAAATTGCGCAAATCGCCCGGACCGCTTTGGGTGGCTCGTTGCCATACTCACCAGCCAGCTTCAAAACCAGATTTCCGCCGAGTGAGAAGCCGATAAGCGAAATCTCTGACAAGCCATCGCGTTCAATTAATTCTGTTGTAACGGCGCGCAGGTCCTCGCTGAGGCCGCCATGGTACAGAGTCGGCGTGAGGTGTTCGGTGCCCCCACAGTTGCGCAGGTTAACCCGAACCACATTAAAGCCCAGGCGAAACCCCTTCTGAGCCGTCGCTTTCATGTAGACCGACGAAACAGAGCCTTCGATCCCGTGCGACGTTACGAGCGTTGGCCGGTTCTGCCGATCAGGATGCCAGCGGCAGCGGGCCAGCACTGCAACTCCAGGTGCTACCTCAAAGAGCCGTGCCTCATCGGGCGCACTGGGCAGCCGGTATCGTCGTGGCCATGCGTAAGCTACAAGGGTCTGGGCATGGCCGCCCCCAAACAATGAGTGCGGCACGAATGGCTTGTTTGCGAAAACTCGGGCGGCAAGCGCGATGATCTGCTGCGCCTCATTACTGCTGCGCCCCGCCTTCAGAGGATCAACTGGTGCTGATTTGGCATGCATAGTACAGTGAAAGCCACAGCAAGAATCAGGCTAACACCGCAAGAAACTGGACTAATGCGGCATCATTATACAGGAAACTGGCAACCAGACCACCGCGCAAGACAGGAGGGGTAGGCAACTGAATTCTAAGGCGGAGTGCAGTGCGCGTACCAAAGACGAATTAATCGTCGAGGTCTGGCGGGCTCTCGCTTGCAGGCCGGTCGGACGGCGCGAACTCGAACGAATACAGCGGGAGATTCGCGCCAGGTTTGGCGCGGGGGCGGTTACAAGCCCAGCTTCTGTGGCCCGCACGTTGGCCGAAGCAGGGGCCGTACTGCGCCATCCGGAAATCCTGGAGCTTGATCGCGAGTGGCGGGAAGACCTGTTGCTTGCGCATCCTTTAGCCGAACTGAGCTTTGTTTCCTTGGAGGAAGCGGCTGCGTCGCTGGAACTGTTGGAATCGTGGCGGAGAGAGTATGCCGAGCAAGGCAGTCAAACAAAGCTCGCCAGCCTGCGCAAACTGGCTCTCAAAATCAAAAATGAAACTCTGCTAATCACGACCAGCAAACACGTCCATAGCAGACGACGCCAGGAAGCCGGTGAAATCGTCCTTTGGCTAACAATCTGGTTGCAACAGCCAACAATTTTCAACGAGTGGCTTACCTTGCGGCGGCGATCCCCGGAATTTCTTCAACTGCTTGACAAGACGAAAGACTGAGTCTTCAGAAACGTACACACACGCAGTGCTGAAACAGTTGAGATACAACATTCGGGAACTTTCCTCCTTACTGGCGCGAATTAACCGAGCAAATGCGTCTGCGAAGGCCAGTACCAAACCCTCAGTAGCTTCGGCGCAAGCTCTCAGAAAGAAGGCTGCACTCAGGTCGTCGATCCCTATTCTTCTTCTTCGCCGCCCCGGATTCTCCCCTCCGCGCGAGCTTGTTCGACAATTTTTTGCGCCAGATTCGCAGGCACCTGATCGTAGTGATCAAATTGCATATGAAAAGAACCGCGCGCTGCGGTGATGGAATTTAGCGTAGATTGGTAGTTGAGCATCTCCGACATCGGCACCTGTGCCTTGATGACCTGCTGACTGCCGCGGGTATCCATCCCCTGCACGCGGCCGCGTCGCGAGTTGAGGTCGCCCATGATGTCGCCGCTGTATTCCTGAGGCGCCACTATTTCCACGTCCATGATTGGTTCCAGAAGCGTTGGTCTGACCTTCTCCATTGCCGCGCGAAAGGCCTTCCTTCCGGCGGCCCGAAAAGAGTGCTCATCCGAATCGACTGTATGATAAGACCCGTCGATCAACTGCACTTTGAAATCGACAAGCGGATAACCGGCAATAGAGCCTGACTGCGCCGCTTCGACGATTCCTTTCTCGACCGCGGGTCGGAACTGTTGCGGGATGGCGCCGCCAAAGATCTTGTCCTCAAACATGAAGCCAGTACCGCGGGGCAAGGGTTCAAAGACCACCTTGCAATCGCCAAACTGTCCGCGCCCCCCAGTCTGTTTTTTGTGCCGACCCTGCACTTCGGCTCGCTGAGTGATCGTCTCTTTGTAGGGAACCTTGGGCGGATGCAGCGTTACCTCAACCACGTAACGCTTCTTCAGTTTTTCAACAACCGTTTCGACGTGAAGCTGGCCCGATCCGGAAAGTAGAAACTCCTTTGTTTGGGCATCACGGCTGAAGTGGAGCGCCGGATCTTCTTCGAGGATCTTGTGGAGCGCAACGCTGATCTTCTCTTCGTCCTGACGCGATTTGGGTTCAATGGCAAACGCGATAGCCGCTTCCGGATACTCCACCGGGTCGTAGACAATGGCATTCTGTTTATCGCAGAGCGTGTCCCCGGTCTGCGTTTCCTTTAGCTTGACACAAGCAATAATGTCGCCGGCGTTTGCCTCTGAGACTTTGTCGAGTTGCTTACCCTGGATGGAGTGCAGCGCCCCCAGCCGTTCCATCGTCCCCCTGGTGGAATTGTAAACATTCGCGTCCGTTTGCACGTGACCGCTAATAACCTTCATCACATTGATGCGGCCTGCAAAAGGATCGGCTATGGTGCGGAAGCAGTAGGCTGAGAAGGGTTCACTACTGTTGTAGCGGCGTGCCAGGCGTTCAGCGTCTGGGCCTGCGTCTACAGCTTTGCCGTATTCCGCTTCGTGATGAGCCGGATCGGGGGCATAGTCAACAATCGCATTTAGCAGAGCGCGTAAGCCGACCAGGGTGCCGCCTGAGACAGCAAACACGGGGCAAAGTTTGCTCTGCGCAATTGCCTTGTTGATGTTTGGCAGGATGTCAGCTTCTTCGAGCGTCCCGTTCTCAAAATACTTTTCCATCAGAGTGTCGTCTGACTCGGCCACCAGTTCGACGAGCCGTTCGCGAGTCTTGTCGACAAACTCACGTCCTTCTGCCGGAATATCAATCTCCTTCGCCTGCCCGTCAGAGCCCAACTCATAGGCTTTCATGTGCACCACATCGACGACTCCGCGAAAGTCTTTCTCTTTTCCGATGGGCAAGGTAAAGGGAATGATAGCTCTGCTGAAAGTTTTTTGAGCGCTTTCCACCGCGGCGCCGAAATCGGCATGCTCCTTATCAAGTTTGGTAACCACCATCATGCGTGGCACGAGGAATTCATTGGCATAGGCCCAGGTCTTTTCAGTTTGGACTTCAACGCCCTTCACGCCGTCAACAACAACCAGCGCACAGTCAGCCACGCGCAAAGCAGGCCGTGCATGGGATACAAAGGCTGCATAGCCCGGTGTGTCAACAAAATTCATCTTTGTGTCGCGATGTTCTAAATGGGCGATTGCGGTATTAAGAGTAATCTTTCGCGCAATAGAATCTTCTTCATAATCCGTTACTGTCGTTCCTTCATCGACTTTACCCCAGCGAGGTGTTGCGCCGGCGACGTAGAGAAGGGAACTCAGAAGTTGCGTCTTCCCTGCGTCGCCATGTCCAATGACAGCAAGATTACGGATAGATTCTGTAGCGTAGACTTTCATAAGGGATTCCTTTCAGACATGCGGTTTGGCGGAGGGTCCCCATCCAACATCGGCAAAAGAGTCGAAGTGCGGGGGTCGAGATTTACTCCGGATTAGCAGGTAATTTATCCGACGTCGAGAGCTAAGGCAAGTTAGTAGTGTCCCTGATTCAACTGTGTTCGCCCCGCTGTTTAACACGACTGAGAGCGGCTCAAAAAGAGGCCGACGGACTATACGTTTGGGGGTCATCCTTTCCGCAAAAACATGCATCAAAGGGAGCGAACAACAAGAGGTTTCAGAAGGAGAATTACTATGCGTATTCGTGCTTTATTTTCGATTGTGTCGGCGCTGATCCTCGCAGCCGCGTTTACGGTGAATGGTGCAGAAAAATTGGATAAAAAACGCGAGGATGTGAAGGTTCCCCTGAATCTTGCGATTTTGATTCAGGACGATCTGGTTTCTCGGGTAGGCAATGAGCTCAATGTGACTCGCGACTTCATACGGTCGTTACCTTCTGGCTCGCGTGTCATGGTGGCTTATATCACTGCCGGCTCTCTCCAGGTAAGACAGCCTTTTACCAGTGACCTTAACAAGGCGGCCCAGTCGCTGCGCATACCGCGAGGATCAACGGCTGCGTCCCCGTACAACCCTTATGTTGAGGTAATTGAGGCCCTGCGCAAATTTGACAGCAACTCGCGAAACAAAAATGCGATTTTGCTGATCTCCGATGGGTTGGATACATCGCGCGGGTTTGATAGCACCGCTTCCGCGCACACGCTCGATCTCGATAGGGCCATTAGTGAAGCTAACCGGCGCAACGTCGCCGTTTATACTTTCTATGCGCCCGGCGTGGGTCTGACGAGCCGCAGTCACCTTGCTGCCAGTTACGGACAGAATTCCTTGTCGCGACTCGCCCAGGAAACCGGTGGCCGCGCATTCTTCCAGGGTATTACTGGTTTCGTGACGTTCGATTCCTACTTCGACCGTCTGCGTGAAGCACTTAACGACCGCTATGCAAGAGCGTCCTGAACTTTTTGAGTCTAAGGTGATCCCTTTCGTGGCGGCCCTTCGTGGCCGCCTTTTTTTCTGCTCCTGGAAGGGGTGCGCGCACCAAATCAGCTTGGCCCGAAAACGGCGAGGATGGTAAAGTTGCACCGCACACAGGCGTAACTACGCGGCGGCCTCGTGCTTTCGGGGAAAAGCGGCTCATTGTCTTAACTCTGGGTCTATAACATTGGCAAAGTGCGCGAATACTGCCTAATTGTTGAGGGTGCTTACCTCTCAGAATCTGAAGCCGAACATGCCTTGCGCGACCCATTCATCGAGGACTGGGTCGAACAAACAGGACGATTTCGCATCCACAACATGGATGAGATACAGATCACGCCCGGCGTGACGCTCGGTTCACTCGGGGTTCTGATGCTCGATGAGCGCCTGTTTGAGATTGCCAGTACAGATCCAGAACACCCCTTGACTGAGCACAAGGCGAAGGGAGTGGCGGAGGCTCTGCGGCGGCAGGATATGTTTGACGAAATTCGAGTTGAACCACGCGAAGATGAATGAACCCGCCCGCATGGAGCCCGCACCGAATCTGAAAACTGAGTTTTTGAATCGGCGGGTTGTACTTATTGTTGGCGATATCACACTTCAGGCTGTGGACGCCATTGTAAACGCGGCCAATTCATCGCTGCTTGGTGGCGGAGGTGTTGACGGCGCGATTCACCGTTCTGGTGGCCCACAGATTCTGGAAGACTGTCGTAACCTTCGCCAAAAAGATTATCCCGCAGGTTTACCCACAGGCGAGGCAGTGATCACCAGAGCCGGAAACTTACGGGCTCGCCACGTTATTCACACTGTCGGTCCCATTTACGGACAACATGGAGGACGCGAAGCCGAATTGCTTGCCGCCTGCTACCAAAACTCCCTGATGCTTGCTGTCAGGCATCACCTCACTTCAATAGCCTTTCCCGCCATATCGACCGGCATTTATGGATACCCCCAGGCGGAAGCTGGGCTTGTGGCCTCCCGTGCGATTGAAGAATTCCTGTCGAATAATGCGCTGCTCAAAGAAGTACGATTGGTGTTCTTTAAATTGAACGACATGGAAGTTTTCATCGAAAATCAGACATTTCAGAGGCTCCCCCTTTCGCGATTGGTTACCCACTAATTAACGTAAAGAACAGTATTGACGATGGTTATGGACTCTCGGCCAGTCTGGGCTCAAATTTGCATTTTCTTCCGGAAAATTTTTTTTGATTCACTGAAACTGCAACGGAAAATGATTGAAACGACCGGCGACCCCTCAAGGGCAGTCAAGCGAGAAACACCGAGCATGCCACCGGCCCTGGTCGCTCTCCAACGCTTGTCATGGAACTACTGGTGGAGTTGGTTTCCCGATGGGCCCAGTGTCTTCCGAGATCTCGACGCGGAAATGTGGGAGGAATGCGAGCATAATCCGCGCCTGCTTTTGACGCGAATCTCTGAGTACCGGTTGTCGCAAATGGCCACCGATCCGGTTTATCTCGCGAGAGTGCAGAAACTCACTACTGCCTTCGATGAGTACGTAGGACCAGCAGAAACGTGGCAGCCTTCATCCGGTCCAACAGAGATTACTCCAGAGCGGCCGGTTGCCTATTTCTGCGCCGAATACGGAGTTCACAATTCACTCCCACTCTATTCCGGCGGCCTTGGTATTTTAGCGGGCGATCATCTCAAATCGGCCAGTGACCTTCGGCTGCCGCTCGTGGCTGTGGGCCTGCTTTATCGCTATGGATACTTTCGACAGCGCTTGCGCCGGGACGGATGGCAGGAGGAGTACTATGGTGAGACTTACCCCGGGGAGTTGCCGATTCGTCCTGTGATTGGTGAGGAAGGAACTCCACTGCTCATTGAAGTTTCGATTCGCGAGCGGTTGGTACGTGCCCAGGTGTGGCGGGCGGATGTTGGCCGAGTTCCCTTATATCTGCTGGATACGAACATTGGCGAGAATGAGGAGACTGATCGCTGGGTCACTGGGCACCTGTATGGCGGAGATCGCGAGACGCGCGTTGTTCAGGAGATGTTGCTGGGAATTGGCGGTGTCCGACTGCTACGAAAGCTCCGGATCGAACCACATGTTTTTCATCTCAACGAGGGTCATTCGGCCTTCCTTACACTCGAGCTGGCGCGAGAGCTAATCCAGTCTAAGAGTTTGAGCTTTACGGAAGCAGCCAATCAGGTAAAGGAACGCTGCGTCTTTACTACTCACACCCCAGTTGCTGCCGGTAATGATGAATTCGATGCGGAACTAATCAAACGATGCTTTGGAACCGGTTTTGAGCAGGAACTCGGACTTACACCTGAGGAGTTTATGGCCCTCGGTAGAGTTGAGGCCGCGGATGATCAGGGAGCTTATGGGTTAACGCCCCTGGCGATCAGAATGTGCCGTTCTACTAATGGCGTGAGCCGCAAGCACGGCGAGGTTTCTCGCGCGCTCTGGCAAAAGCTCTGGCCGGAAAGAACCATCACGGAAGTTCCGATCATTCACATTACAAATGGTGTGCACGCTCCCACATGGGTAGCACCGTTAATAGGCTCTCTCTATCAAAAATATATTGGTGACGACTGGTCTGAGCAAACTCGCAATCCTGCTCGCTGGGCGGAAGGGGTAAGCAAGATTTCTGACGAGGAGCTGTGGGCCGCTCATTCTCTTTTGAAGCAACGTCTGATTGCCTTTATACGCCACCGCTCTTTCCATGCGCGTTTGGATCGAAGCGAGAGCATTGAATATACCGAGTCTGCCCGCCAGATGTTTGACAGCCAGGCTTTGACCATCGGATTTGCGCGGCGTGTTGCCGGATATAAACGCTGGGGTCTGTTGCTTACGGATCCTGAGCGTTTGATGCGGATCGTTACTAACGCGGAGCGGCCGGTGCAGTTTGTATTTGCGGGCAAGGCCCACCCTCAGGATCAAGGGGCGAAACTCATTCTGCAACAGATTGCTCAATGGAAATACGATCCCGTCGTGCGGCAGCACGCGGTCTTTCTTCAGGATTATGATCAGGAGATTGCCCGCCAACTGGTACAGTCGGTAGACGTTTGGCTGAACGTGCCACGGCGGCCTCTTGAGGCTTCCGGAACAAGCGGGCAGAAGGTGGCGACAAATGGAGGACTGAACGCCTCCATCCTGGATGGTTGGTGGCTCGAGGCCTACGATGGAACTAACGGCTTCGCGGTCGGCGGATCGGTTGAAGCCGGGGAGAGTGCAGAGGTCGACGCGGGTGATGCCGAGTCGCTCTACCAGGTACTTGAGCAGGAGGTGGTTCCGCTCTACTATGACCAGGAGAGGGACGGGCTGCCGCGAAAGTGGATTGCCATGATGAAGCGCTCGATTGCCACTCTTGTGCCGGCGTTCAATAGTGACCGGATGGTTGAAGAATACGCGGGCCGAGTTTATGCGTGACCCTGACGGTCGTGTTGTCCCCTTTGTGTTAGACTAACAATTCAGGCATTCCCGACCGTAGTTCTCCGAAGCCGTCGGTCCCTCGATGAAATACTGCACCGTTTGTAAAGCCAAATATGAAGACGGCGTCAGCTTTTGCCCGATTGATGGTGAAGTTCTGGAAGCTGACCCCGCGTCTATAGTCGATACAGTCCTCGACGGCCAATATCAAATAGAATCCATGCTCGGCAAGGGCGGTATGGGCGCTGTTTATCGAGCGCGCCACATTCTTCTTGGTGACCGCGTTGCAATTAAGGTCCTGCCGCCGGAAGTACGGACCAATGCGGAGTGGCTGCGCCGGTTTCGACGTGAGGGCCAGGCTGCACGCCGCTTTCGCCATCCGAACGCCGTTACCGTTTATGATCTGCGCACAGCTGGTGACGGCACGATCTACATGGTAATGGAATACGTCGAGGGTCATACACTCGACGCAGAGATCAAAGCACGTGGCCGCTTCACCCCTGCCCAGGCCGTGACAGTGCTCGAACCCATCATGAGCGTCCTCAATACGGCCCATGAAATGGGCGTGGTGCATCGTGACTTGAAACCTGAAAACATCATGATTGGCCAGGCCACTACGGGTGGCGAACCTGTCGTCAAGTTGCTTGATCTTGGTATTGCAAAAATGCGCGAAATCGCCGGCGACAGCGGAGGCACTACTGCGTTGACTATGGCGGGACAGGTTTTGGGCACACCCTATTACATGTCTCCTGAGCAATGGGGCGAACTACCTCGCGACGGCAATCCCGAGATCGATGGTCGTGCGGACATTTACAGTCTAGGCTTGGTGGTTTACGAAATGATCGCCGGCAGGCGACCGCATGCGGGCATGACTCTTTCCGAGCTTCGCCGCGAACACGTTAGCTCGACTCTTCGTCCGCTGCATGAACTATTTCCCGAAGTACCTGCGGAATTCAGTGCTGCAATTGGACGGGCGGTGGCAAAAGATCGGGCAGACAGGCAGTCGACAGCGGGCGAGGTGGCGGCACAATTAAGGGCGTCAGTAGGCACAGGGCAGTCTGGCGAGGCTGGCAGAATTCTCCCGGACCTGCCTCGTGTTGGATCGACTTCTACTCAAACAGTGGGCATTGCCGAGGCGGCGCTTACGAGATCTGACGTGAATGCTCCGACGATTCTCACCGTCGATGCTTCGCCGCCAACCACACCTGCCATTGCGGCTGTGCGACCCACCTCCGCTCCCGTGGCCCAACCGCCTGCATTTGAACCAAACAGCACAACAGCGGCTCCCCAGAGGTTCGCCGCCGCAGGGGCTCTCGCTGAAACACAGGCCGCGGTTTCAGGTTCAGCCTTGCCGCAGATGGCTCAGGCTGAACTTGCGCCGCCGCAACCTGCCCGGCGTGGTCCATTTATTCTGGTCGGCGCAGGTGTGCTGGTAGCAGTTCTCATCATTTTGGGAGTTGGCGGATTTTTTGCCCTAAAATGGCTCAAAACCCCGCCGAGCTCAACCGGCAATGGAACTACAACGCGTCCGGCCAGTGCAGCAGGCGGTGCGGGCGCCGAGACTGCCTCGACCACCCCGGAAGCCGGACGTTATTGGCTGGAACTCCTGCCTACAGATTTGTTATCTGAATCAACTCGAGTTGCAGGAGTTGTTCCGCTAGCGTCGGGCCAGCCATTTAAGTTCCATTTTCAGTTTAATGACAACGGCTACCTTTACATCATTGGTCCCGGAAAACAGAACCAGGCGACTGCATTTCTGACGTCGAAGCCTGCGGGCATCTCCGGTCTCGTGAGTAACCAGGTGGCCAAGGGCGATGATTTCAGTTTTCCTAACGGCGTTGAGCACTGGCTTGAACTCGATAAGAAACCTGGCACTGAGGATTACACAATCGTTTTCTCTCCGCAGCCGCTCTCCTATCCAGGATTCTTCCAGGACCAGGTAACGGGTGAGCCTTTGAATGACGTTGAGCAAGCTGAATTGAGAGCTTTCCTGCCGAAGTATGAGGCCAGTAAACCGCTCACTGAAGTAAACGACAAGAACCCGGGTGAGCCTTTTGTACTGGTGAAGCTTCCCAAAACCGCAGTTGACGGCAATCCAATAATCTTTGGGATTCGTATTCAACACAAGTGATATGTAATGCGAGCTGTGAGCTTGCGTCGCGCAAGGAGATTTTGTCCATGATTCTTAGGGCTACAGTTTTTGTTCTTACTCTGGCGCTGCTCGGATTCCTGAACTCTCCCGCGTCCTTCGCGCAAGGGCAGGAGGAAGACGTGCGCGGTGCCTTTATGACAACGCGACCAAAGACTGCGGAGAAAACCGCGGCAAACCCGACTAGCAGACCCATCAGACGACGTCCGAAGCCCGTTGCCACCCCCAATCCCACTCCTGATTCAGTGCCTGCGAAACCTCCCGAGAAGGCAATTGATAAGAAGCGACCGAAGGTAAGGACGCAGAGACTCGGCCTCGGGATGACTCTTTTCACGCGGGACTCGCACGGTCTGGCGGTGCGCATTGATCCCGCTCATGAGTTTCGGCGGGGTGATCTCGTCCGGTTGCTTCTGGAAACAAACGCCAACGGGTATGTTTATGTCTTCAATACCACAGACGGAGGACAGCCGGTATTGATCTATCCTGATCCGCAACTTGACGAAGGTGGCAATTACATTCAGGCCCACGTCCCTTTCGAGCTTCCTTCCAGCGTTGCTACTGAAGAGCGACTGCGCTGGCTTGCTTTTGACGAACACGCGGGTGCGGAAAAGGTTTACGTCGTCTTCACACGTGAACCGCTCGACGGTCTGCCCATCGAGGATGCGTTAATAACTTTCTGCAAGGAAAAAGCCTCAAACTGCCCTTTGCAACCAGGCGCAGACTTGTGGGCGGCAGTCCAGAAGGAACTGAATGCACCCGTTACGGTGGCGAAGACAAAGAGGTTCGGCAAGCCGCAAACTTCCGGAGAACAGCAAGCAACCACGCGAGGTATTGGCTTAAGCAAACAAGACCCGGAACCGTCTTTGATAATGATGACAACGACGACAAATCCCGCCATGCTCGTTGCCACCCTGGATCTAATACACAAGTGATCAAGGAGTAGTCTGATGAAATTCATTGCCGTGCTCTTACTATTGGGCCTTTCTGCAATTACGCTTCCCGCCCACATACTTCCTGGAACTCTGCCCCAAACGGATCAGGCTTCGACAGCGTTGCAGCAGGGAAGACGACTGCTGAAACGCGGAAAGGCGGATGAAGCTCTGGGGCAGTTGAAGAAGGCACTTGAGTTATATACGGCCGCCAAGAACGGTCATGGTATGGCAGCCGCACATAATGAGCTTGGTGATCTTTATCTGCGTCAGGGTCAGTATCCCGTGGCCCTCGATCATTACAAGCAGGCGCTAGACGGCTTTGTCGGTATAGCCAAAAAACAGGACGCGGCTTTTGCCGCGGCCTCGAGCATAACGGACAGTCGATTGGCAAACGCGAACATCGCTGACGACAAATTCAATGCCAATTTGATGCTGGCAAAAATTGGTGACGTAAATTTCCGCCTGGGCCGTCTTCCGGAAGCGACCATGGCTTATGCACAAATGGAGGTCAAGAAACCCGAAGGGGTTGTAGCTAAGACAACGAGAAGATTTGGAGGGCTGGGAGGCATCATGGGCGGTCTCTCAACTGGAAAGGTTTCTGTCGAGGCGCCCACAAGCGCAGCCATCACGCTGCTTGAAGCAAAGAAAGAGCTCGATGAATATCGGATCTCAATTGTCTATTCGAGTTACGAAATTGGGACCGGGCGAATCGCCTACTTCAACAACGATCTCGAATCGGCGAAAAAACACTTCGAGAACGCCCTCCAAGCGACGAGTGGCAGCATTGCCGGCATAGCCAAGCTTGGACAAACGCGCCGCTCCCGGGCGGCTGCGCGCACCAGCTTGGGCGACGTGGCCTTGCGCCAGGGAAAACTTAAAGAGGCCACTAAGTACTATCAGGACGCTGCCAAAGGCGCGAAGGAAGATAAGCGGCTAGACTTCATGTGGCCGGCACAGCGTGGATTAGGGCGAAGCCTTTGGTTACAGGCAGCGCAGGAAAAAGATCAGAAGAAAGCAAACTCGATGAGAGAACAGGCGCTCTCGAATTATCAGGAGGCAATCAAGACCATCGAGACACTTCGCCAGGGGAGTCTGCGCGCCGACGAAGCACGTACGACTTTTCTGGTTACAACGACCGACGTGTTCGATGAAGCGGCGACGGCTTTTGCCGAGATGGCGTTGGTGACCGGATCAGGCGGTGCGGGACCCACCGCAGCCGAGAACTTAACAGGCAAACAACTGGAATATGCTGCTGAAGGACTTAAAGTAAGCGAGCAATCGCGTGGACGCTCACTATTGGACCTGTTAGGCGAAACAAATGCCTCGATCTCGGAAGGCGTGCCCGCTGAACTGCTCAAACGCAAGGAAGACAATCTGGATCGGCAGCAGGACATCGCCGAGGCGCTCACAGGATTAGCACTTTCCACAGAGGAACCGAAGAAGAAGCCGGCCGACCTGGAAGCAGAGTTGGAAAAACTCCAAACCGAGTTTGATGAGATCGAAAACCAGATTAGGACTGCTAGCCCACGCTATGCCGCACTGACTTCCGGGCAACCGTTGAATGTTTCCCAGGTGCAACAGCAGGTACTCGATGAGGGCACAGTGTTGCTCGAATACAGTTTGGGTAGTGAGGGTTCATTTTTGTGGGCTGTTAATAAGGGAGGAGTTTCGCTCTACAAGCTGGCGCCGCGGACCGCTCTCGAAAAGATGGCGATGGATCTTCGTGCGCAGTTGATCCCCTCAAAGCTTCAGCGCCGCATTGTCGGAATTGACGTCATGGCGGATCCGCAGCGAGGTTTGGGCGTCGCCGCTGCACCTGCCCCCGAAGAGGCAGCCGCGTTTATAGCTGCTTCCAATGCGCTCTACAAGGCCGCTGTCGAACCCGCGGCAGCTATGATTGGCTCCAAACGCCTGTTGATCGTCGCCGATGGCGCGCTCAATTACATCCCTTTCGAGGCGCTGAGCAGGACTCCTGCTGCTGGCACGTATTCGTCTCTCTCTTATTTGCTCAACTCGAACGAGATCATTTACGCGCCATCAGCGTCTGTTATTGGCGCCATTCGGCTGCAGAGTGCCAGGCCCGAAGGTCGTTCGATGTTAGTGGTGGCCGATCCTGTTTTTAATTCAAATGACGCACGCGCACGCGGAACTGCTGTCTCTTCCACTGCCGATACGCGTGGGCTGGGCATTGCAAGCGCCTTGACTGATGTAACCGGTCAAGGGGCAGTTGCCGCGGCAGAGGCAGCAAAGATCCAGGGACTGCCACTTGCGCGTTTGGTCGGTACACGTGCTGAAGCGGAGCAGATATCCCGCTTAGCTAAGTCTTCTGGCGCCCAAGCCGACGTTTGGCTTGATTTGGAGGCCAGCGAGGATAACCTTGAGGCACGAGACATGAAGAAATATCGTTTCGTGCACATCGCGACTCATGGCTTGTTGAATGCGGAACGTCCTCAGTTCACGGGCGTCGTGCTTTCTCTGATTGGCAACAAGAGCGAGGACGGCTTCCTGCGCACCGACGAGGTCTTTAATCTCCGTCTGGGGTCACCCCTCGTCATGCTCTCCGCTTGCGAAACGGGGTTAGGAAAAGAGAGGCGAGGAGAAGGGGTAATGGGTCTTACGCGCGCCTTTATGTACGCAGGTGCGCCCACGGTGGGTGTCACTCTCTGGTCTGTTGCAGACAAGTCTACGGCGGAATTAATGACCGACTTTTACAAACGACTCCTGGCTTCCCAGAGCACGTCGCCTTCGACGGCAATGCGTGAAGCCCAACTCGCAATGATCGCTGGCAACAAATACAGCGCTCCATTCTACTGGGCGCCCTTTGTCCTGGTGGGTGATTGGAAGTGATCTGTCCTGATTGGTGAGCGGAAGTGATTTGTAGGGGCGGCACTCCGTGGCCGCCCCTAAGTTGCCCTTCTTTTTGTTGCCCCTCCTGCACGCTGACACTGCAGTTCGAGTTTCCAGACACTCTCTGGGTTTGGGGACGAGGGATGAACTCCATCGGACCCGGTCAGGTTATCAGACATACGAGGTATAAAAACGCCCACTGGCGTACTTAGGCCAAAACGTGCGGCCTATTACGTAGTTATGCCGCTTCGCTTTCGGTGAAGGGCGATGTTCGAGAAATACACAGAAAAAGCGCGACGAGTGATCTTCATGGCGCGATATGAAGTGAGCGAGTTTGGCGCAAGTTCCATTGAACCCGAACATCTATTGCTTGGGTTGCTTCGTGAAGATATATCTCTCGTAACGCGATTTATCCCGGCAAATGTCCCCGTCGAGATGATCCGCGGGCAAGTTGAGTCACGTATGCCTAAACGTGAAAGAATCCCAACGTCGGTGGAAATCCCCTTGAGCCAAACGTCTAAAGATGTCTTGAAGTATGCTCACGAAGAATCAGAAAACTTGAAACACAGGCATATCGGCACCGAACATTTATTGCTCGGCTTGTTACATCAGAAGAAGTCGCGTAGGTTCTTGCGTAAGAAGGAATCGGTGGCTGAGAAAGTCATGCGCGAAAATGGGTTGGAGTTGGCGCAGGTTCGTCAACAGATTAAAAGTGATGTGGAAAAGAAGTAAGCGGCATGATATATGGCGAAACGGGCGGCATAACAACGGCATGCACTCGACGCCTCGATTGCGTGGCTCTCAAGATGTCTCCTTCGATGTGTGTTGAACGCCCGCGCTCGGCGCGGGTGATGCTGGGCGTTATGCGCTTCCCGTGTAGTAGTTGGTTGTGAAAATGGAACAAGAGGAATTTGACAAGCTACCGTCAAGTAACCTTTTCCTTCGCGGGTTGAATGTGAACGCACGCCGCAGCTAAAGCGTAACGTTGGGCGTCTCTTGATACAGATGAAGCTTCTACTTTCAGTTGTTTGGTTTTTTGTCTGCGGCGCGTCCATTGCGGCTGGTCAAATTCGACAAACGATTGCTGCCACAGTTTCCATGCTGCCCAATATTCCGATTAATTCCAAACTTGTAATTGATGAATCGTACTACTCGAGCCGATCGCCGAGCAGATTTGATATCGTAGTTGCCCGTCGCGAGTACCGAGCGACTCCTAAGTCTGATCTTGTCGCATCTCATGGTACGATTCGTTAGAGGTGGCAGATATGACCTTCACAGTTGAGTATGAGCAAGAAGATGATGGTCGTTGGTTGGCCGAAGTGGTCGAGTTGCCGGGCGCCAGATGTAGTCTTCGCTTTTCATGACAAGCAGGAGATTGGTCCGAAGATATTGGGGCGTATCGCAAAGAATAATGGACTCGAACCCAAGGATTTGTAACTGGAATAATCAATTGAGTCGGCAGCCCACAGTCGCTTGCAGCGGACTCGGTTGAAGCTCGCGTTAGTAGTCATTTGATCCTAAAGTTGAGTGGGTTTGCTCGCCGCTGAAGCTCAGCGCTGGATTGCTTACTTCGTCCTGCGAGTGTTGACTTTGATGTGTCTTGAGCGGGGGCAAGCCGCCCTTCCTGACTCCGAGCCTAAACTCATTGAAATTTTTCTATCAAACTTGAGAGATTGCAAGATTGAAAAGGAGGATTCAACAGTGAACGTGGCTTAGCTCGAGTGGTTTCTTGGAAGTGCGGCCGACAAGTCATCCAATGTCTTGCGCGCGGAGAACGATAACCGCTGCCGCGAGAAAAGTAAGGAGCATCGTAACCAGAACTCCTAAGTTTGCCGTGTGTCCGCCCCAGGGATGCAGGAAGTCGACATACTTGCTGAGATCATCAGGAACCTTGCTGGCGTTTGGTACCTGCGGCACTGGCCCAAGCTTGGGTGCCGCCGGCTTTTTCCCGGCTCGTCCCCTCATCAAGTGTTTCTGATACTGATCCATATCCGCTTCAAAGTCTTTTGAGTTCTTCTCGGCGTCAGCTTTGTATTTATCAATCTTTTTACGTGTGTCAGCGATGTTGAGATCGTTTTCATGCTCTATTTGATGCAGGAGCCCCCGGCCCTCGTTCTTGGCAGGAGGCTCCGCCTCTTCGTCTTTGCCGCGCAAGACGTCGAGAGCTGATAGGCGTTTCATTTCATCGAAGGACCACGTTGCAGGCATCACCACACCCACTACTCGTGAGATGCCTTTCGGCACGCCCACCAGACCACAGAACAGAATTTGCGGAATCAGAATCAGCGGCACCAGGCTGGTGGCCATTTCAGAAGTCCTCACAATCGCTGAAACAAGAAGTCCAAGGGCTATCCCCACCATACTGGTAAGAATCATCACGACCACCTGGGGCAGACCGCCAAAGGTACCTGGCAACTGGAATATACCCACCAAATCCAGCAGCTTGAGGCTTCCAAACAGCAGCAGACATTGTGTGCTCACAATCAGCAGCAGCACAAAGAGCTTAGAACCGACGTAGGGCAACAGCCGTAGATTAACCATGCGCTCGCGGTTATAGACGGCCCTTTCTCTGATGATCTCGCGCGCCGACACAGAAGTACCAAACCATAGAGCTACCAGTGCAAACACGAAATAGGGGAAGTCACGCGGGGCCTTGGCGCCGACAACTATGTAGATGAGGAAGGCAATTATCGGCGCCTGCCCAAAGAGAATCAATAGATTAAATTTGTCGCGACCGAGCACTTCCAGGTACCGGCGAGACAGCATAGCCCACTGCCGAAACAGATCTCCCAACCCTGTTCTTCGTTTCGCGGGTACGATCTGAGGAGAACCAATCGCTATCTCTCGCAAAGGCTCTGTCACGTTGTTGCGATACTGTCTAGTCTCCGTGAACTTATGTTTCCATTCCTCAGCTACCTGTTCAGCAATCTGTTCTTTGGAGACATTCGCTGTGGCTGTTGCCAGGCGGTCATTGACGGGCGCCTCGAGTTTGTCATAGAGATCTTTGAAGCTTTCCGCCCCCACATGGGCGAGGGCCTCCTGCGGTTTGCCGTAGAAAACTAGTTTGCCGCGCATGAGCAGCACGATCTTGTCGAAGAGCTTCACATTCTCCATCGCGTGCGTCGTCAGTATTACGGTTCTTCCTGACTCCGCTATCTGACGAAAGAGCTTCATGACCTTCTCTTCGGTGGCGGGATCCAGCCCCGAGGTCGGCTCGTCAAGAAATATCACGGAAGGTTTTGTTATGAGTTCGACGGCTATCGACACGCGTTTTCGCTGGCCACCCGAGAGCTGCGAAATGGGAACGTCCTTTCGTTCCGCCAGGCCAGTGATATCCATTACTTCGGCTACGATCTGATCAATCTCTTGCGCGGAGATGTCACGTGAGAGTCGCAGCTGCGCGACGAAGTACAGAGTGCGATAAACGGTTAATTCACGATGGATGATATCGTCCTGAGGAACGTATCCAATCGACTGTTTCAGAGATTCAAGATGCTGGTACAGGTCCAGGTTATTAACAAGAACCTGACCGCTGGAGGCGGGACGCATGCCATTCAGTGCGTCCATCAACGTTGACTTGCCGGCGCCCGAAGGACCCAGCAGACCAACAAACTCATTGGGCCGAATACTCAAGTCGATGTTGTCCAGCAATCGTATCTTTCCAGCCCCGGAGCGATTGCGCACTTCTTTACTTACCTTGAGCACGTCGAGACGGGTTTTGGCCCGAGTATCAAAAACGGTTACGCCACGTTCGGAATGAACCCGCATGAGAAAGGCGCCAATCTGGACAACGTCTTCCGGTTTGAGCGCATAACGGCCTTTGATTCGCTGCCCATTGACGTAGGTGCCATTGGTTGAGTTCAGATCTTCTATTGCGAGGCTGCCATTGCTCTTGGTGATGGTGGCGTGCTGGTTCGATATCAACAGTCCATCGAGGCGGATTTCGCATTCCTCTCCTCGCCCGATGGTCAGACGTGCCTGGCCGCCGAAACGCTTTTCGACAAATACTGGCAGCCCAGCGCCACTCATCCGTGGTTCAGTAACGATTCTCTCACGTGCAAGACTATCTGAACTGACTGATATGGTGGCTTGCCTGAAGGAAGAAGACGGTTCGTCTTTTCTTACGCTCGACGGGTTGTGAAAACGCAATGACGGACCACCAGGCCCAAGTTCTATCAGGTCATTATGGTAGAGCACCTCGGGTTTTACGATTCGCCGATCATTGAGGAACGTGCCGTTGAAACTCCCGAGGTCGACCAGTATGTAGTTTTCGTTGTGGCGCCGGATTTCCGCGTGGCGGCGCGAGACCAGAGCGGCACTTGCTTCGATTTGGACTTCAAGTCCCGGCTCGCGGCCGAGGCATATCACGTCCCGCTGCAAAACCACCTTCCGCGATCGCTCGCCTCCGGAACCTGAAAACTCGAGAGAAGCCTCTTCTTCTGCGGTGGCCTTACGGTGAGATTTCGGCGAAGTACCTTCACGACTCAGATTTGTGATGACGAACACCGGGCCCTGAACTCCAAATTGCACCCGCGAGTGCACCTGGACGTCGGTCGGTTGATCTACTTTCTTGCCGTCTAAGAACGTGCCGGAAGTGGATTGAGTATCTATCAGCAACCAGCGGCCGTCTCTGAACTGAAACTGAGCGTGCTGACGAGAAACCATGGGCCAGGCTTCACGACTGAGAGCAACGTGGCAAATCTCAAAGTTGCGTCCAACCCGAACTACTGGCCCCTCATAAACAGTCTCAGGCTCTTGCCGCCCGTTGCTTTCTTGCGCGAGCGCGATGTAAGACACGGTTCGCCTCTCAAATCTAGCTAAGAGTTTTGGTGAGCTCGGTGTTTTCAGCTAACACATTCAAGCGACGGTGCGCTATCGGCGTGTAGACTATGTTTGAAAAGGATGCTTGTCAACAGATCAATCAAAAGAGGCCAGTAGAAACAGAACGCCATGGTTGGCTGTAATCCTTGCAACAAGCCTTTGCGGAAATGTACATTTCCCCATCTACATCAAGGATGCTCATCCCATGCGTCATAATCTCGCGCTTGTCCTTGTTACATTATTCTCTGTTCCCTCCCTCGCCATGGCGCAAAAGCCACAGCTCATGGTGCAGACAGGTTACGCAAATCTGGTCGTAGCCGTGGCCTTCTCGCATGATGGCAAGGTGCTGCGCGAGACGGCGACTCTGAAGACGCCGAAGGTTGGCGTCGAGGCGGTGACTATTAGCAGTGATGGGAAGACGGTTGCAACCGGCAATGGAGACTATACAGTCACGCTTTGGGAAACAGCCACGGGTAATGAATCCCTAGTGCTCAAAGGAAGAACTAATGCGGTCACGTCAATTGTTTCGAGTAGTAATGGGAGGACCTGGGCCAGCGGCAGCGTAGTTGGTCTGGGCCGGTCCGACGCAATCAGAATTTGGGACGCACCTACAGGTCAGTTGGTGAAGACCCTCACGGGCCAACCTGTTGGGAGAGAGTTGGCCAGTTTGCTTGCAGTTGGCCAGCAGGATTGGCTCGTTGTTACACCAGATGGCTTATTCGATGGCTCACCTTCCGCCTGGAATCAGATACTCTGGCGGTTCTCGCAAAAGCGGCACAGCTGATAGCGAACCAAAAGATGGTCAAGTGCTGATAAAAGAGTGGCTCAATTACGCCACCAGGCGCGTCCCGCAGATACAGGAAGGCCGGATGCGGCAGGCGGGCAGAGTGGACGCCAACTGGCTTATGTAGAAGGCGAAGAGACCACCGACCTTCCTAAGCGAAACGTGCAACGCCCTCGAGTGTTCTACCGGCGCGAACTGGAGACTCAACCGTTTGTGGTGGCCAGGATGGGGCCCACGCAGTGATTAGTTCTGCCGCTTAGGGCACGATCACATCTACGTAATCCTTGCTGTTGTAAAGGTCATCGGGGAAGATAATAGCACCTTTATCTGAGTCCAAATCGATGTTCATCGTCTGTTTGTAGGCGCGCCACACCAGTTGGCTACAATAAAATCGACTTTCGTCGTTGTTATCCAGGCCCATCACGATTGGCCAACGGTAGGGGCGCCCTTTTCGCTCGTCCACCCAGCGAATCACGCGTGATATTTGATCAGTTGAAGCTCCTCTGACGCGCACGATTCCGATGTGACCATATCGCGACGAGTAACGCTTCCAATCGACCTCACGGACACCCGGCCTGTCGGATGGTCCGTCAGCCGTGGCCTCCACTAATCTTCCGTTTGCGGCGTCAACTACTATTGCAACGTGAATGTATCGCCCCCAACTCATCCAGTTGAACACATGCGATCCGAAAACGAGATCGCCGTCCCTTAAAAGCTTCCCGTATGATGTTGGGTTATCGCCTGATATTCTTTTGGACAAGGCGTTTGGGTAGTACAACAACGAGGACCGTCCCCCGCCCAGGCTGGTAGTGTCTACCGCTGAGAAACCATCGAATGATTTTACACTCGAGAGTTGGCTCAGCACTGGGGCCAGCAGGACTTTAGCAAAAGGTTGATCGGCCAATTTTTGCAAATCGGCGATCGGCATTAGGACCATGTCGCCGACTCTTTTAGCGGCTGGCATATCAACCAATGCCGCGGTGGCCATTGGCAGAATCACGGCGGGGTTTTTCGCGCTCCCGATGGCCTCGCCCGAATCAAATGGATAACCGAGGAGGTCATCGACCATTCTCTTTTCGCCAGGCTGCTGACTGCTGCTGTTCTCAGCAATTGTCTTGACGTCAAAATCCACGCTGCTGGCTACAATCAAACAGCCTATCACCAGGCCGAATCGGAGCGCGTGTAAAGACGATCGTGTGCCAATCATGGCTGCCTCTCCTGGATCGCGGTTCACTTTCTAAGTATGGGTGATGGGATTCGCTAGTTAGACAACGGGCGCATTGTAGTACGTTTCCCTACTGATTAGAACACTTCGCGAGGTTTGTCAGGGTAGTGGTCCGTCTCAGGCATTAAAGAATCTTGGCTGCCCTGCCGTGAGTCCGGGATTGCCAAGTCCAACTCCAACTTCGGCGGCGACGACGCCACTCACACCGCCTGACGAAAGGAAAAACTGCAAAAAGTCATTTTCCCTGAGCAATGGCCAGGGACAATCAACACTTACTGTCACCAAAAGATTCTACGATTGGACTCCAAAGGAATTGGAGGGTTACGCCGAAAGTTGAAACCAAGGATGGTGCCGAATCAGTCTATCGGCATAACCTTTCCAAAGCGACGAGTTTCGGTGCAAATGATCCACTAGTCACTGCCTTCGGTAGTCCCAATATCTATCGCGTCGATCCCGGGCTGGTGAGGCTTACCGCGCTTACTGAGGGCGAGTGTGACCAGGTCGTAACGCCGCCCACAACTGGTGCGGCCCCCGCGCCTGGCGGCCAGTCAGGCACGAGTGGAGTGGCTCCAACCTCCCTTATTGGCGGACCTTGGGTTACACCAACTGGTGATGTAATTGATTTGAACCAAAAGGGAAACCGCATTAACGGAAGCTACAGCGGTATTCTGGGCTCTGGGGAAATTACGGGCACGTTCGATGGCAAGAATCTGAAGGGCAGATATACGTCTGGTCAATCACTTATGCCGTTTGAAGTACCGTTTGAGTTAACTCTGCTTGAGGATGGAAGATTAGTGGGGCGGCTTGAGACGCCTCTGGGCAGCACGCCTCTCTCGTTAACCAAAAGGAGGCAATGATCTGTCTCGAATGACTTATGCTTGCCTGCCGCCCGCCTCCTGCAGTCTGCCTCCTGCCGTGTGCCTCCGGCCGTCTGCCGCTTAAGGAGTCTCCGTAATGGTATAGGCAATTGCAAAATCGCCATCAGTCTCAGCATAGCCGCCTTTAGGAAAGCCACCCTTAGGAATTCCATCAACCAGTTCAAATCCCTTCGATAGCTCTCCTTTATAACTTTCCTGGCTCGCGTTGTGATTGCCAATACCAAAATTGTCGGCTCTGGAAAACTGCCTGAAGAAGATACCCACTCGCCCCTCACGCGTCGAGACTTGGGAGAAAACCTGAGGCACGGCTGCAGGCATGCGGAGAAGAGTATTTAGCAAGTCTTCACGAGCGCCAAATAAGTCGTCGTAAAAATTCACCCAGCCCGCGACTTGAATAGTCAACCGAGCTTCGTTGGTTTCGGGGACAATCACCTGAAAATCTCTCTCTACTCGTTGCGCTGGAATCGAAGTGCCCAGGAGACGGTCGACATTGAGCAACCGGTCCACCCCAAATGGCAATGAGCTTTCGGATTGAGGCGACACCTTGAGCTCGGTCCATTGGCCGTTAATGTTTAGCCAGAGTTTCCAATCAGAAAGACTGACTACATTGTGAGGTTTCAGAATCTGTATTTGCTCCACGTGAATCCGCAACTTACGAAACCTCACGGCCGAAATGGGGGCCCGCCAACCGCTGATGATAATCGCGCCAAATTTTCGCTCGGGAGAGGAATCGCTGAGTTTGAGCGGATATTTTACATGCATAAATTTCTGCGACGGATCAATCGAGAGTTCGGGTCGGGGTCCGCCAAATGGTAATTCGCTCACCTCGGCCGTAGCCTGCCCGCGGTAGCCTGCAGGTTTGGGGGGAAGGGGAACATCAAACTCGTAATCTCTGTTGGCGACGGCAGCGTCGCGGTAGCCGTTGAAGATCACGGATTCAACTCCTTGAACGGTCTTGAAATTGTAATCCTTCATACCGCTCTTGCCGTGTATGTAGACGTAGGTTTTGTTGGTGAGAGACGGTGAATTGTCTCCTGCAAAAATTTGCGGCTCGAGCCTAGTTAAGGCGAGCGCATGAGGTGGGTGAATTTCGGTATGGTAACCGTTCGGGTGACCGCAATCCCAGATATAGCGACCAGTCATCCATACTCGGTCACCGGCAGATCCCCAGAATCGCTCGGGGTAGTGCTTAGTATCCCATTCAACCTCCATCAAAGTCTCACCTTTGACCGAGCAACCTTTATCGCCAGGGTCATAACACAAGAAGCTGTTGTTGTTTTTACTATTTGCGATGCTGTTCAAGTAATATGCTTCCCCATCAAACTTGACGAAGAGATTGAAATCATGCCAGTCGTGATCAATGAACAGATCCAGACTCGCCAGTTGAGTGAATCGAACGTTGCCGTATACGCCCTCAGAGGGCAGACGCGGTCCGCTCAGACAACCGGCGTCGCTGTAGTGCGGAAGCACAGTATCGGGCTGCAGGTAGATGAGTGAAGGCGCCTTTTTTGAGACGAAGTCGCTTAAGAGCGGCCATTTTCTGAGAGTGCATCCGCAAGCACGCGCCACTTCAGGGTCGACGAATCCGCTCTGCGCGACGGTGAGGCTGGTCGTCAGGAATAGCAGGATCAGAATAACGAAAAAGCAATGGCTGCGGGCCGAGTTCATGCTGCATCTTTGTTCGAGTTTGGCGAATAGTTGCCGAACCCGCGAACTCTCGTGAAAAATTGGTGAACGAGGGAAAAGCGATCACGAAGCGCAATAAAAAAGCCTTCGGATACAACGCCGAGGATCAAGCAGTTGCTAGTTGTTTCATGTTCTCACGAGTAAATAGCTTGTCGTCGAATCGCTCGTTGAAACTCTCATTGACACTTCCAGGTTAATCTTGGTGTGGCGCACGGGGTTTTCGATTTCGATCCGCCAGAATGTTGGATGCCCTTCGATAGTCCTATATTCCTTTATGCGGTAGGTGCGAATCTCCGAGCCTTGTGCATTAAAGACATGTGCCTCTGAGGGCAGCATATTGTCAGCGCGAATTAGCACGACAAACCTTTTGATGGTTGAAGATTCATTCGCTTTCAAAGTGTTTTCAATCTCATACGTCTTGACGCCTTCAACGTCTTTCTCGCCAAGCAGCCGGGAATCGTACTTACTCCAGTCGCCCAGCATCTCCTGTACAGTTAGCCCGCCAAAAGCCTGACGATCGGCATCGAACTCTTCAAATTGGTTATTGGCCGGATGATAAGTGACATTGACCCTAGCTAGAAGACGTTGTGTGGGACGCAAGCGCATACCCTTGTGCCGGACAAATTGGCCACTATTGGCCCCTAGAACCTGTTCTATGTGCGTGGGATGATTGAGCAGGTAGACCCGGGTACGGAAAGGGAACCGCAGTTGAACGACGTCGCCGTATTCACGTGCACACGTGGTAAGAAAGGCGAGAGGATCTTTACCGTAGTCCGGAAGGTGACCGAGCAAAGCGTGTTCTTTCGGGCCCGGTGGGCTAGATACTCTCAACATGGGTGAAGAATTATCATCTTCTGCAGCGCAGCGGGACATTTATCATAAATCCATTGCCTTGGTGAAGGGCCACGCGATAGATGTTTTGCGGCCCCGGCTCATCCTGAGTCAGCATCCTTCCCCCACGTGCAAGTGACGCAGCTTTCTCGGCCTGAGTCCAGGCAGTCCCCGCCCCACCTACCATATCGAACAGCTCTGCCTGTGTGCCCCATAACTTCTGCCATGTGAGAACCTCCGCCAGCGGCAGTGGTATCGGTTGGGGACCAACCGCCAGGCCTTCTATCGGCTGCGGAACAACGATGAGCATTAGCATTTCGCCCACATAACCGGGATTATTGGATCGCAGTGTGAAGTAGGGAGGCGAGTCGTCCTGTGCAGGGATATCAACCAGCACGCCGGGTCTTACCCGATTGTCACCACCGCGCGTTTGTGTGGTCGGAAAGATTAGCATCGCATCGCCGAGCGCCCCATTTCCATATTGCTCGCGATCTACAACATAGAGATATCCGGCGCGCGGAGACTCCACGCTTATTCGCACGCGGTCCCCCAGCCGGAGAAGTTGGTCTGCTTCGACTCGTTCGGGCGTCAGTTGTGATGGTTGTCCTCCCTCCATCACCAGAACCCGAGCCCCACCGTCCATTGCATCGGATGGTCGCAAGCGCCAGATTGTTACCCCGATTTCTGCCGTCGTGAGAGGAAGCCCTTTTAGCGCTGCCACCAGTGGAGGACTCTTACGCCGGTAGCGGCGCCTGCTCAATGCCGTCACAGTTGGTCTCCGGCGTCCGGCTGCAGGAGTTGGGATCCTGGCCGACGAACTCGCTGGCCGTGCGCGCGTAAATTCTTCCAGAACGATCTGCCTTGACCCCTCGTCCTGGTCCTCGCCTTGCTGTTCCGTGTTTGGCTGCTGAGAGGACGCAGTTGGCGGTATGATCAAGAACAACAAGCACCCGATTATTCCGATGGATCGTATAACTTTCACTCCCGAGCGAACCGATAGGGTCGCCAGGAAGTCATTGAGGCAGCAAAGATTTTTAGTTCGCAAGACCATACTTCCACTCAGTCCAAAATCAACCGTTTCAATGATGTTCTAATTCTATAAGGTTAACCAGAATTGGGCCGGCACCTTTCACATTGGTCTGCTTGTTGTTCCGGTCAACCTCAATCTTGGGTTTAGAAGCCGAATTCTTTCGCAGGAACTCACGTACCGCGTCTGCCTGGTCGTTATCGCGAATTTCTCCCTTGTCCTTCTGGTTTACCGACTCCTTTACAGCTTCCAGCTCTGGCACAGCTTCGGCTGCCCAGACCATCCAGAACTTCTCAGTGCCCTGCTGCTCCACAAAAACCATCCAACCAGTTTGGACACGCTGGTTTGCTTCGAGGAAGGGCGAACCTGAGTTTGTCGATGGGGCAGGGAACAACATATTATAAGTAATGTCTCCGCTTGGTGCTGGCCCTTCGTTTAGAAGATAGAGACAGCCCGATTGGGGGCTGGTGATCTCCATGCGAAACTTCCATCCGCTTTCGAAGATTTCCTGACCCGAACTTGCAAACGCGTTCTGGTAAGGCTTACCGTTGCGCACCTTCTGTACGGTGAGTCCATAGTTAAGGCTACGTTCGGCGGCGGTGACCGGGGCAGGTTTTTCCGACCGCGACCGCGTAAAGTACCATACAGCGACGACTGCCGCGGTAACCAGAGCAAGGAACGAAAGACCGACGACAGCAGCAATAGTTCGTCTCGATTGAGGGCGGGAGCCGGATGCCGAAGTGGTTTGACCTGCCGCCGACCCAGGAAGTGCCGGTTGAAAGAGTGCCTGGATAGTTTTCTCGGCTGGTGGGGTGGCTGCCCCGGCAAGTGGGGTTTCTTCGGTGACGATTTGAGTAGGGGGTAGAGCGACACTTTCCTGGTTTCGGATATTGCCTGGCGTGAAATCATCGGTCAGAGAACGGGCCAACTCGTCACCGAAGTGTCTCGCGTTTTGGTATCTATCATGCGGACTATAAGAAAGCGCCTTGAGAATAGCGTCCTGCCCTGCTGGAGGAAGTATCGGCCTTAAGTCGGACGGCTTCACCCGTACACCAGTTTGTTGCATCTCGAGCAACTGGAAACCTGTTTCCGGGTTGAATGGCTTCCGACCCGTCATCATCTCGTAGGCGATCGCGCCGAAAGCAAAAATATCGGTGGCTGCCGTAATCGGACGGCCACTTAGTTGTTCGGGAGCCATGTAGGCTACTGTGCCCGGTGAGAGGTTTAGACTTGTACTTGGGGCTATTACTGAGTCTTTCACCTTGGCGATACCGAAGTCTATTATCTTGACTTGCTCTTCTCCCTGACCCAGATCCTGGAGCATGATATTTTCAGGTTTGAGATCACGGTGATAGATGCCCCTACTATGCGCGGCGCTCAGTGCGCGGCCAATCTGCCGAATGATGTTGGAAGCGCGCTCGACATCCATTCCCTCCGACTTCATGGCTGACCTGAGAGTGGTGCCATCGACAAACTGCATCACTATAAATGGCTTGCCATCTTCCAGCTCGCCCGCGTCAACGATACCTACTATTCCCGGATGATCGATGCGGCTAAGTGCTTCAACTTCCTGGCGAAACTTTTGCACGACATATTCGCTGTCGTAAGCATCATCAAGTAACAGCTTGATAACTACAGGGCGGGAATGGAGTTGTTTGTCGCTAGCAAGATAGACCACGCCAAAGCCGCCGCGTTTCAGCTCACGCTGCACCTCATAACGCGCGCCGAGCGTCTTTCCCACAAGATCTTGATTTTCAGAACGACTGGGTGACTCAGACGAACCGGTTGCCATTTTTGCCGCTTTCAGAGACCTTTGTGCAACTTACTATACGATTCCGTGCTGAAAGTAAATCCTTTCCCGTATCTGTTTCAGCAACCGCAGGCATGGTTGGTAAGCTGGAGTAATTGGTTGCTCACGCTTGCAATACCTGAGTAAGTGTCGCGAGTGTGTTTGGCGGAGTTTATTTGCCGCAGGAGTTCCTCAAGGCCGCTTGAGGGTAGACCGCTCGCCGTCGCGTAAGAAATCGCTAAAGTCATTACCTGAGCCAAATACTTGCGATCGCCATTCTGATAAGAGACCACCTGCAAAAAACCCAATTGGCCACCTAGAGTATAGACGTTCAAAAAGTTGACCAGGGTACCGCAGTTGCAATTCCGATTAAGAGCCTGTTCGAAGCCTTGTCGGGTAGCCAGCAGATTCTGATACTGAGTTGAGGAAACCGCACCCGCACGCAGCTGGCCAAGCACGTAATCGATACCTTGCAGCGACAAGTTACTCCGCGCAGCTACCTCGCGTGCATAACCGAGATATTGCATGATTTGAGCAGGCGCAGCATTCTGATATGAAGTTATCTCTGCCATGCCAAGATTGATACCGAGGGTCAGGATGTCGGCGAGCAAGATTGTTTGTTGGTTCGGTTGCTGGTTAATCGGGATATCAAATGGCTTGCCTTTGGCCGGCGAACTGTTATCGGCGGATAATTGCCTCTCGGATTTGTTGGTTCCGCTAGCCACGGATTGTTGTGCTCGCCGGCGGGCCAGGTCGGCAAACTGCCCATTAGGATATCGCTGTAAGTAGGATCTGAAATCCTCCGGGTCGGTGCTGTTTTTAATGGTCTCCCAATAGGTAAGCTCAAAGGCTGCTGGATCAACCTTGGGAAATTGTGTTGTATCGCTGGTTATGGGCGGAGCCGCAGCGCCACTGGCGGTCTTAGCGGGCCTTCCAAGCGCAATAACCAGTTCGTCAGCTCTGTATCCACCAATTTCGGCGAACGGTTTCTGGTCCTTTCCGGCGCCAAGATCGGACAGGACATGTTTGGGCACACGCTCCTGAACGTATCGGATCAGACTCTCAAGGGTCACTTCGCCACGCTCATTCGCCGCACCGCCTTTAAGGCCCTCGACAAGTTCCCAGGTGAAATAGCCTTGTTGCTTCTCTTTGTACTCATACGCGCGGTGGCCTACTGCTGTAGCGTAAAGAGTGGCGAAAGCAGTAACTTCGCGATTGCGTACGTCGAAGTTGAAACCCCGCACGTAAGCCGAAGTCAGCCGGTTGTCCTCACTTGAGCGGCCCACGGGATCGTTCCGGCACGCATCAAGAATCAGTACCACTTGCTTGACGCCAGTCTTGCGGATGCGTTCCTTCATCTGCGTGACGTTGATGGCGGTCTGTTCGAGCAGATCGACATCGTTGCTCACCTGAGCATCGGAAGGCAGCAAGAACGCCTGGCCGCTTCTTTCCATGCCATGACCGGCAAAAGAGATGAGCAGCAGGCCATCAGGCGGGACCACTGAAGCCAGGTTTGAGAGTCGTCGCAAAATATTTCCGCGTGTGGGCTGGCGTTCAACAGGTTGGTCGGAAGCGAGTAACGTCACTTGATCGAGCGGAAAGCCAGCATACCGCACCAGGGAGTCGGCAAGCGCTTTGGCGTCGTTGGCCGAACCACCGAGGGTTGTAATCTGAGTGTCTGCATACTTATCGACACCGATTACCAGGGCCCACCGCTTCGCTTTGTTGGGCCATGTCTTTACCGCCTCCAACTCGAGCTGCCGCGATGAGGAACGGGTCCTGGTCTGGGCAGCTGTGCTTCCGTCAGCGCAGACAAGTGCCGTCACGACCATGGTCAACGCAAAGACGCTGAAACTGCGTCTGGAACGCTCAGGAATCATAACCCCACGGATACTCTTTCGTGATTTAGATCCGATCCTATCAGTCAGTGTAATTCAATCTTCTAGTAAGGGGTGCCTTGAAACCATAGCTAATTGGTCAGCTTCACTCCGTTAGGAGTGAGATGTCTATACCACCAGGCCAAACACACTAACAGCGCCGTTCGAAGGAGCGGAAGTCAACTAGAATGACGACACTCAAAAACGATTCCGCTCCTTCGAACGGCGCCCGGGGGAGTCTGGGCCGTCTCCGGCTATAAACATTCCACCCCTCCGGGGTCTTAAGGTTACATAGCTACTTCTTCAACTTCGATGTCTTGGTCTGACTCGAATCGCTTGCGGCTGTGCTTCCAGGCGTTTGCAGATAGATCTGAAAGACATTTGGTTGCGTGTAGTTTACACCGCCATCTGCAGGACTTACAGAAATTGTCTCGCGAAGACAATCTGCAATGGTCGCGGCGATTTCGCTTTGACCATTATAGAAAACCACACGCTCACTCTGCTCCTTTGAATTCCCTTTTGTTAATTCCGTTTGCGCCCCAAAACTTCGAATCTTCTCGGCAACTTTGGAGGCGGGTGCCGAAAGATTCACTCCACCCTTGTCGCGGTAGAAGACGGTTACTCTCATTCCGCGAAGATTGCAAGGTATGGCGCCACCTTCGCCCTCTGCCGGTTTGGGCTTGGAAATCACTCGAGTAACGGTAAATGAATAAGTCAAGGCGCCCCACGAACCCTTGATTTCATTGCCATTGCGAGTCGCTTTGAATTCCTGTCCCTTCAACCGCCCTGATAAAGAGACGATAATCGAGTTTCCCGATTGATTCCAGCTGCCGTCGAGCTTGTTTTGTCCTGAAGCAAACAGACTTAGGCCGCCGAAAAAAGTTCCGGAGAACATTCCTCCCTTGCCAAACCTGAATTCATAGAACTTATCACCTCCCGGTGATGTACCTACCCAGGTAGAATCGTCTAGTGAATCATCCAGCTCTCGTAATCGGTTTCTGGCAGCCATGGTGAAGGTGCCGTTAGGATACCTCTTGAGATAGGCATTAATCTCATCGCGACTCGTGCTGTCTTTCACGGAGGACCAGAACGTCAATTCCTGTAAGGCGTTCTGGGTTTCTGATGTCTCCGGGCGAGTTCTTGAAGGTTCTGCACTGTTGAGACGGTTCCGCGCGAGGAGGGCAAACTGGCCGTCAGGGTACTTTTCCAGATAGGCCCTGAAGTCATCCGCATTGGTGCTGTTTTTGATAGTTTCCCAGAAGCTGAGTTCGATGGCAGCCGGATCGACGAACGAGCCGGCTCCGCCCGCCGGAGCGTCGTTGGCTACCCTGGCGCCGGGCGCCGACAGCACCAAATCCTCTGCTTTATAGCCCTCAATGGTGGCAAATGGTCGTTGCTGTTTGCCGCTGCCAAGATCGATGGCAATGCGCTTTGGTACGGTTTCCTGGACAAACCTGATTAGGTCAGAGAGAGTTACTTCCCCTTGAGGGTTTGACGCTCCACCCCTTAATGCTTCCACTACAGCCCAGGTGAAGTAACCCTGCTTCTTTTCCGTATATTCATAAGCACGCTGTCCAAGCGTGGTTGCATAAAGGGTAGCAAAAGCTTGTACTTCACGATTGCGGACATCGAAATTAAAACCACGCGTATAAGCTTCTGTTAGAGGGTTAGGCGCATCAGCGCGACCGCCGGGATCGTTGCGGCAAGCATCGAGCAATAC